>PLHF01000040.1:0-385 GCA_003138855.1 Acidimicrobiaceae bacterium
CGATGACCTGCCCGTATTGGTCCACGGCCCGGTAGACGTAGCGCCAGGTTCCGGACACCTTGACGTAGGTCTCGTCGACGAACCAGTGACCACCAACGCGGTGGCGGCACGGCCGAGCGGCATCCGCCAGGATTTGTGTGAACCGTTGGACCCATCGGAGCAGGGTTACGTGATCGACCTCGATGCCACGCTCAGTAAGCAGTTCCTCCAGGTCCCGGTAGGNNGAATCCAGCGAACGCCGAGCTCAGTGGCTGAATGGACGCGGTCACACGGCGATGTCTCACCCCGAGAGCCACGCTCAATCACCGCTCTGGCACGGACCCCAAGATTCGGAGTCAGGTTCGCACTCAATGCAACAGAGCCTTCGCTGTCGAGCAGAGAATCC
>PLHF01000040.1:545-26573 GCA_003138855.1 Acidimicrobiaceae bacterium
TTCCAGAGCTCTATCAGGGTGCCGAAGCTTCCCTTTCGTCACGTCGTGGCCTTGGTGCTCGTCATCCAGGTGGCATCGGACGATTACGGACGAGCATTCACCCTGGGCATCGACGTCGATCGCGTCGACGAGTTGCCGGTGATGCTCCACCAAGACTTCTCCTTCGAGATTCCCCGTGGGATCCATGCGGCGGACGGGGTCAGCCACCACTACCCGTTCGCCTTCTCCTTGCCGGTCGACTTCTACGACGTTGGACTCCACTCGGTGATCGTCGGCGACGAGGAATCGGATGTTGCACACGTCCCGTTCATCGTACGAATGGTCACCCTGGACGAACATTGACAGGTGGAGCGAGCCACGAGCCATGGGCCATCCTCTGCCGCCATCCCCCGGTTCCCGAGGTTCCAGAGCATTCAGTAAACCCATGTCTCGTGTTCGGATTCAGATGAGGGCGCTAGGACCGTATTGCTCCTGGTCAACGGCCTTCTAACCCTACCGGATCGTGTTCTCACTAGGACTTCCTGCACAAGGGGGAGGAGGTTCGGTGAATCCGCGAGCAATCGAAATCGCCCTCCCCACCTGGACAGAATGCGTTTCATCTGTTTCACTAGATACATCTACTTCACTTCAATGAGCAAAGGGAGTCAACGTTGACAATCTCCACCGTGCACTCACATCTCCTCAGCGAGGACGATCGTGCGCGAGTTTCCGAGGCCCTCACAAAGCTTGAGGGGAATGGAGAGCTTCCCGAATCAGTCAAGGAGCCAATGCTCCGGCTGCTTCGTCTCGTGGCCGAAGGCCGCAGCGCAACGATTCTCGAGACTGAAGAGCAGCTGACCAGCAACCAGGCGGCTCAAATCCTCGGAGTTTCCCGGCCATTTCTCAACAAGCTCCTCGATGAGGGGCGCATCCCTTTCCACCGAACGGGACGCGACCGACGCATCGCAGCACGCGACGTAGAGGCGTTCCTTCGGGAACGTGAGGAATTGAAGCGCCGCCGAGCTGCCACCTCATCGAGCTATGAGGCGAGGCGTAGCCAGCGACTCGCAGTCGATGCCGGGGTGTCCACCGAAGAAGCAGCCGAGCTGGGGTTCGAATAGTCCGACGGCATGGGTCCCGGGGACCCGACCTACTGAAAAGGGTCCTGTGGCCAACGCACGTCCGACAATCAGGTGTCTGCTCGATGAGCTTCGGAGCGATCTGGGCGATGCCGACCAACGGTCAGCTTTGGCGTCGAGTTCACTACGCGGACTCGGGAAAGTTCCATTGGACACCATCGACCATCCCCTACTCGAGAAGGCAACCATGCTCTCGGACCGTCCGCTGGCCGAACTCCATCAGCATCGAATCTCGGCAGTGACCGACTATGCCTGGTACCGCGTCAAAGCAGGTCATTTCCGCGGAGCAGTGTGGATTGACAAGGCTGGGCTCCCTTGGCTGTGTGCCGCAGGAATCAGACGGGACGGAGATACTTCCGACTTCTACGCTGACTTCGAACGTCGGTGCGTCAGTGGATCCGACGTCTTCTTGCCGGCAGAGTCTGACAGCAAGCGCCTCCGACTCGAAGTCGCCAATGCGAATGATAGAGATCGCCAACGGGCGCTGGTCATCAAGGTACTGGACGGAATCGCTGCAGCTGCCAAGAGCTCGGAACCTCAACGCGTTACGTTGCCCACCACGATCAACTCGCAAGCACTCTTCTCCGAAGGGGCGCAGCTACAGGTGGCGGTCTCATCTAACGGACCCGAGTACCCGAACGAGATCACCATATCCGTCGAAGTCACGGACTTTGCAGACGCCCGATACGACGACGTGCTCTTTGAGGTACAGGCTGCGTTCCCCGGTGTTCCGCTTAACGACTGGGATGTGGCGCCGACCCTGGAGGGCCTCAGAGATCCTTGTTGGTATGTGGTGGTACCCGAGGGCTGGCTCGAACGCCTTCTCCAAGATGTGGACGATCGCGGCACCGCTGCAATGGCGGAGTCGCCTCTGGATATGACCGACGGGCCAGATGGATTTGCCCACGTCGTGCAACGGAGCGGGCTGACGCATGCAATTGTTGATGGCCACGTCGTGCGGGCAGCGTGCGGGCGGACCTTCGTGCCAGGACAGGATCCCAACGACAAGGAGATGTGCGTCCGATGTGCCGCTCATCATCAAGAGATCGAAGCAGCCGTCTCCACGCCATGAACCACGTCAGTCTCCTGGACCGCAACTCTCCAAATCGAAGGGAGGTGAAATGGCCGAAACATCCAAGGGCAAGAAGTTTCTTCGAGTGAAGGGTTACCAGAAGGCAGATGGGACCCGCGTCGCGACGCATGATCGATCGACTCCCCGCACATCGCGAGGCGCTCAACCGAAGGCAACCCGAACCACCCGAACATCTCGACGTAACAGCCGATAGGTCCACCTCATAGCCCCACCTACGAAAGGAGGTGCGCAATGGAACCGATTCGATTCTGGCGGGTCGCAGAGGAGTTCCTCGTCTGGGCGGGGCTCGTTCTGGCAATCGCCACAATGGTGACTTTTTACTCTCTACGTAATCTCGAAAGCTAGCTACCGGATGGTTACGACTTGAGGTGGCCTATGGTGTCCACACCAGGTTGGTCAGTCGCTCGATTGGGCTTCTCAGCGCCGGTTCGAACCGCCGCATCGCGGTGCAGATTTCCGACATTGCATCCTTTGTCGTGATCCAGGAGTTTGCGGCCAACTTGGTTGCCACGTCAGACCCGAGCAACTGACCGCCCGTGATCGAGTACGACTTGGCACCGCCAGACTCAACAGCACCGAATGCGCCTGACGCCGCACCGCGTAAGCCCGCGGTCTGCGGTCGCCATCTGTGAAAGTCTTGACCTCTTGACTCCTCAAGCACCGTCCACGCTGTCGAGTTCGCCAGGTCCAACACCGGCGTGACCACGCCTTCCATATCCCCATGGACACACGATCTCGCTATCGATTGCAGCTTGGATACGAGGCTAAGTTGTATCCAGTCTTTCCGATCTTCCGAGTATGGAGGGAAGTCGGTCTTGAGGTGACGCAGAAGGTCCGCCCGAAGGTCGACGTCCATTGCGATTACGCGGCCGGCGAGATTCGCGAGCGAATGGCCCATGGCGAGGACATAGTGGGCCTGAAGCTCTACGAGCGCCCGACAAGACATCTCCCGAGCTACCTCTTGGTCGGCAGATCCAGTTCTCAGCGCCTTCCAGTTGGTCACCTCGTAGGAGGAAAGACACGCCAGCCCAAGTTGCTCTCCAATCGCAGCCATCATTCCGCCGACCTCATACATACGTTCGGCCGAATCTTCGCCTCCGGCCGCGCCCATTCCCCAGAAGTCGGCACGGACCCCAACCCTCTGCCATTCGACGGCAAGCGACACGAAAGGCAAAGTGCTGTCGTCGGGGAACTTTCCTCGCTTGGTAGTACAAAGTCGGCGTGGAATGAGGGCGACTAGCTCAGGTGCGTCCATATGTTGCATCCGATCCAAGTGTTGGTGATTTCGATGGTAATGGCCGATGCCACCGACGACTCTCGATTCAGCAACCTCTTGGCTCGGTGGGGTCAGTGGCGGCAAACAGCGGCGAACGTCAGTGCGGGTGGATACCCTATTGACCGACGCGCAGAATAGGAGCGGGACATGGCGGGACAAGAACGCCGACCAGGACGATCGGGACGGAGCCCAAAGGCAGGAGACGGGACCGAAAAGTACGGCGGCAAACGTCCAGCTAACCCACCACCTCGACCAGCCCCCAAGAACACGGCTCCATGTCCCCCCGCCAGCGGCAATGGCAAATCCAGGGACAAATAGGCGGCCACCGATACAACGGTGCTTGGGGCGGGGTACGCTGTAGACGTGGCCTACCGGGACCGAAGCGACGTGATCGAGAAGGGCGGCAAACAGCCGCCCAACCCGCCAGACCGACCCCAGCCACAGTCAGCCGTGCCGGTACCTCCGCCTCGGCCGCCAGCGCGAGACACTCCATCGCGCTGATCCAACTGACCGGAAGTAACACCGATGCCGTCGACACTCTCCGGTCTATTGATCTTCGTCGTGGTGCTCACGCCTGGCCTTCTGCACTACATTCAGCGCCGCGCGCTGTCAGACCAACCGCAGGTTTCAGCGCTGGTGGAAGCAGGCACGCTTACCACGGTGTCGATCGTTACCGATCTGGTGGCCGTTGGGGTCTTTGCGTTGATCCGGTGGGCGCTCCCCTCGCATACCCCAGACCCGTCCGCTCTGCTCCTCAACGGTGTGAACTACGCGGCCCCTCGGCTCGGATACCTCATACTGTGGGCGGCTGCGCTGCTCGCGTTGTCCTGTGTGCTGGCGATCCTATGGGCCCGGCGGCCGGGCGTCTTGGCGAAGATGCCTATCTTCATTCCCGCCTTGATCGACACGTCGGCTTGGGTCTACGAGTTCGAGGCAGCACCTGAAGGGACCCGCGTGTACGTGGGATGCGACCTGAGAGACGGGTCGTACATCGGTGGCTACCTCGATTGGTACAACACCAACATCGAGGAGGTATCCGACCGAGATATCGCCTTGGTTGCCCCTATCACCATCCGCAGGACGGATGGAGAGGTGCTCGCCACCGAATCGGGGGAGGCCGACAAAGAGAAGAGTGAGGGCGGCAGTCAGTCGCTCGATTTCGGAGTGGTAGTCCTGTCGGCCCGAGACATCGCCACTCTCTATGTGTCCTACTTGAACACGTAGCCGACACCCCCCCCCAGATCGCTACGGTTGCTGGTGATTCAGTGCAGGGCTCCATGAACGACGGCAGCGGCACACCTCAGCATTATCAGTTCGTCTCAAGGGGACGATCTGGAAGTTATCAAACGGCGCGCAACGTTCTGACCGGCGACGATGGGTGATCGGGAAGGTGCCCGACGGAAGCTAATGGCGCGGTTTGTAGGACATTTTATAGGACAGGATATGGGTGGCTGCCCTCAGGTATGGCGGACTGAGGTCTCTCAGTTGGGCACGGTTTCCGACGCCCTGCAGGACGTTCATCCCGCCCGACGCAAGCGTTCTACCGAGGGGTCAGCGTGGAATTGCGTCCGCACAGGCAGCGCGAGACCGTCCCCAGTGGGTTTGTAGAGCTGTCCACGTATCGGGTCAATCGAACTTCCGACGGGTGACGGCGAATCGCACAGACCAAGCGGCGACGGAGGACCCAGGCGAATGGTTCTCTCACTGACCCATTCTGGTCGATCTCAGGGCCACCTCCGGTCATTCTCTTGACAATGTCGACTGCAGCGGCAGCTACCGTTTCGGCCATGTCACTCGCCGGCCCAGCTGAACTCACTCGTGACGCCGTTGCATTTTGGCGACGACAACTCTCCGAGTTTCCCGGTGACCTCGAAGGTTGGCTTGGGGATCGAGTGTCAGAGGTTCAATTTCTCTGGGGTCACGTTGTCCGCATGAATGGCAGCCAGGGCATGTGGAAGGAGCTGACGGAGAGCCTCGAGGAACGCGACCCCACGAATGCGTGGACTCGCCACTACGACGGCATCTATTTCGAGTCCCAGGTGCTCCACATCACCCGTCTAGTCCGTGCTGGTCAGCGAACGGCTGCGGAGCAGCACCCTTCCTCACTCGGCCTACTACTCCGGGCATTCGCAACCAGGCAAGAACTGCTCGGACCCATCACGGGACCATTTGCTGCCGAGTCGCTGAATGTACATGCTGATCCGTTGGCAGACTTGGGCCAATTGGAGCAGATGATCTCAGACCTGATGGATCTCAGGAACAGAGCCGTCGCACATATCGACATCGGCGAACCTGTTCCGTCGATCGAGTGGGATGACCTCGAAGAAGCGACGGAGGCGGTTACATCAACCTTTGAGCGGTACTCGCTGCGACTCACAGGCGTGAACTACAAAGTCAGATACGAAGACACTCCCTGGCGCGACTGGCAATCCGTATTCCGAGAACCGTTGTTCAAGGTTCGCCTCGGCCTCGACGCAAGTGAACTCGAATAACCCAGATGCGCCCCTGGATTGAGCCCGTACAGCCCAATCTTGTGCACGCCTCCACGAACCATGGTCAACAGTCCCGACGCACCGGATTGTGACCACCTTCCTTCATTGTTGTGGGGCACATGGCAGTGCCGTCAGTGCGATCAGGGTCGCCAGCGAAGTCTGAATGTGTAGTGCCGAATGGTGACATAGCGATTGCCGAACCATGTCATTCCTCCTGGACCAATCGAGTTGAACCAGAGCTGGAAGAGGAAATTTGACTTGAAGCGATGCCTACGTAAGCGGTGCTTCTCCATTTGGCGAATGAACGCGGCGTGCCTCTGGTCGCCAAGATCTCTGATTTTGCCGTCGAGCGGAACTTGGATCCGGTGTAGCCACCAGGATTCGACCGATCGGCGCTCGGCATCGGACATGTTGTACTGGCGAGCGACATGCCGAACGTGGTCTATCTCGACAGATCGGAGCGCATAGAAGTCAGCCATTCTCTGAATCCGGCCGACTGGAAGATGCTTGAGTCGCTCATCGAAGTGCGATCGGAGCTCCGGCGGCAGTCCATCGAAATTTGGATCTGACTGTTCGACCACGATTCCTATCTTTCCTCAATGCAATCTGTGTGGCGTACGCCCTCTGCCTGCCTCGCGAAGTTGCTGACTCGGCGGTAGGCGGGACCCTTGGACAGATCCAGCGAATCAGCTCACTGGTAAGGACAACCCGACGTCATGCCAGGTCACCACAAGCTCTGTAGCTACGTCCGGGACTGTCGGTTTGAACGTCACTGCCCCGGTCGCCACCTCCGAACCGTAACGTCCCATGTGCCTCGTTCGTTGGTACTGCGTTCCAATGTCATCTGTTAGTTGGAAGACGTAGACCTTTCCTCGGATGAATGCCTCCCGAGACTTCTTGCTCAGCTCATCCGCAGCCCAATCATCGACTCCCTCCAACTCTGCTTGCAGGGCATCGAAGTCTTCTGGAAATAGGGCTGCGACGTCCGGCTCGGGTGACACTCTCCATTGGACAACTGTCCTTGTGTCGCAGATGTCCACGCCCGTAACGCTGAAGCTCGACCCGTGATAGTCACCTACGACATCCTGTGATCCTGGGAGCGAGCGAAGAATCGCAGGCACAGTCAGATCCAGTTCCGGTGCTGAAGGTAGATCATCCCCCTCAAGTCGGATGGCCTGTGCCATACCGGCCGGGGGCGGGTCAGGCGGCGCCCAACCGAGGGCGCTGATCATCTTGCGATACCAAGCCTCCTGCTCGGCCTGAGTGACTAGCCCCTGGTACCTGAACCCCGCCAGCACACCAGCAAAATGACTCAACTCATGCCTACGTGTGAATGAGTCCTGAACCGCTCGGGAGCGGGCATCCATGACGGCTTCAATCAAGTACCACCGTGTCTCTTGATTCACAGTGTCATCCTACGTCTGGGGCACCAGCACCGCCTATCCCCGACGTGCCGGTCAGCCACGGGTCGATACCGCCCCGCACCCGATTGTTATGAGGCGGTCTCCCGCCCTCCGCCCGTGCGGTAGTTGAGGATCATGCCGAAGATTCCTGCTCCGAGCACCACCAAGCCCGAAACGAACGTCAAGCTGTAGCCAAGCTGCTTGGGTTCGTGGTCAGCGATCAGAGATTCCGTCAGCGACAGCGATGCCATCACGGAGATACATAGAAGCGTCGTGCCTGCTCCTGACACGCAAAGCAGCAAGGATGTCCACACCCCTCGATCGAGCACCTGAGCCACTACGACTGCCAAAGCCGTCGTCACAATGAGGCCGACCATCAACAATGGGGTGCCCAGTTGATAGAGCCGAGATCCAACTTCGAAGGGATTCACGTTGCTGACGTGCAGCCAAGGAAGTAACAGAATGGCGAGTAGTCCCAACCCTGAAGACAGGTCAACGATGACCCGAATCGAGTTTCGGACACTTCTTGGCACATGGATGTCATCGGCACTGCGACCGCATTGCTGAACTCTGGGGCTGCTATCAAAGTGCCGTTCCCGGCGCATGCAACTTTCCCGAGCGCTGGCAATGCGGATGCGGCATTGATCCAGCGGCACTGAGTGGCCACCGGTCCACGGGCCATCCTCTGCCGCCATCCCAACACGCCGGAGGTATGGGGCGATAGCCACAGGACTTCGCTATCCACGGACCGCGACGGCAGCGATGTGAGGAGAAGATGCCAGCACCGAAGGCCTGATCCCGACTCGGCGGATGGCCCGGAACAAGACGTCCCGGCATTCGGGATCATCCAACTGGCCGGTGGAGCCCACGATGAGACAGCACCCTCGATCGTCCAGATGCACACGGTCTCCCGCCCGCCTCCCAGATCCGGTCCGTTCGCGGGACGGTGCACGTAGGCGAGAGGGAGGCATCCGCCCAGGCGGACAAGGGGATCCGGCCAACGGTTCACGACTCGACACGGGACCGGACGACCCGAGGGTGACGACGATCTCACATTGGGAACCGCGTCAGTTCGCTGAGGGTGACGTCCGCTGATCCTGCATTTCTCCTGTTCAGGGTCCAGTTCTGCCGGGGGTGACGTTGAGGGTGACGTCCGTTTGGACGATGGGCGGTGTCCGGAACGCACGGTCCCGGCACGAAGCCCTGGAGGTCCCGTGATCCCCCACCCGCTCGGCACAAGATTGGGCGCCTCGCTCCTTGGGACCAGTTTCAACATCTCCCCGAACAGCTCGCTCCCGGGTTCCTCCCAGGTGACGTCGTTCCTCGGCGGGATCGAGCAGTGGGCGGTGTATGCCTGCCTGCTCGGCCTGATCATCGGTGGGGCCAGCCTCTGGTGGGGGGTCCAGAACGGGTCGATCAACCGGACCTCGGTCTCCCAGCACAAGATCCTGGCTGCGTTCGCCGGTGCGGTCATCATCGGTGCGGGCGTCTTCCTCATCACCTGGGCATTCAACTTCGGCACCTCGGTGAGCTGACGTGCTCGCCGGAATCTCGCTCCTCGATCCCCTGGGGGGTCTGGGCCAGGACGTCGTCAGCTGGTTTGGGCATTCGATCTCCCAGGGGATCGGCGGGTTCGCCAGCTGGGCCATCGGCGGCGTGATCCACGCCATGCAGGCGACCACCACCCCGGACTTCACGTCGTGGTTCAAGGGCCCATGGCGGGCAATGCTCACCGTGGTCGCCTGGCTGTCGGTACCCATCCTCTTCATCGGAGTGGGGACCGCCGCCTTGCGGGGTGACCTGACCTCGGTGCTCAAGCGGGGCCTCGGGGCTCCGGTGATCATGGCCATCGGGACAGCCGTCGCCCTACCGGTGACCGCCGGAGTCCTCACCCTGGTCAATGCCTGTTGCAGCCTCCTGGTCAACGTGGCGCTCGGAGGCGACCAGGGGTTTGGCCAGGGCCTCGGTCACCTGTCCGACTTCGCCCTGTCGGCCACCGTCATCACCGGCGGGAGCAGTCTGCCCGGACTGGCGGCCGCCCTGATCGTGGCGCTGGCCGGACTGGCCGCCCTGGTCATCTGGTTCGTCCTCGCCCTCCGAGGAGCACTGCTCTATCTGGAGGTGTTGGCCATACCCCTCGCTCTCTGCGGGCTCTACTGGGGCGGGACGGCCCACTGGATCAAGCGACTACTGGACCTCATCATCGCCACGATCCTCTCCCAGCTGGTCATCACCATGCTCATGGTGCTGGCCGCCGCCGACCTCAACAGCGGCCAGTTGTCCGTGTCGAGCACCGGTGCGATCGGTGGGGACATGACCACGCTGTTTCTCTGCTTGGCGTTCCTCATCCTCGGTTCGCTGGCCCTTCCCATGGCCCTGAAGCACGTGCCTGCGGCTACCGAGCACGCGGCGGCTGCGGCATCCCAGATCAGCGCGCCGGGTCGGATGACCTACATGGGGAGTCGCGTCGCCGGTACGGCGAAGATGATGGGAGGTTCAAGCGGCAGCAAGGCGCTCGTGGAAGCCGGTGCAGCAGCCGGACCCGTCGGCCTCGCCGGCACCGCCAAGGCCGGAGCGAGGGCAGCCGCTGGGGCCAATATGGGCTCTGACCCGAGTGCAACCCGACCGCCCACTTCCACAGGGACCGGCTCGAGCAGCACCTCGGGGAGTGCGAGCTCGGGCGGACCGACCGCCGGCGGCGGCACGGGTGACCGTGCGCCAGGCGGTACGGCGGCTGGTGCGACGGCACAGGCCGCAGGAAGTCAACCCGGCCAATCCGGCCGGGGTCAGCGACGCTCGCCGGACGGCCCTGCGCCGTCCACCTCGGTAAGTCCCGGTGCGGCCAGTGCTTCGGGAGCGGTCCAAGGAGCCGCCGGCCGGGCCGGTCGAGCTCCCGGCTCGTCGACTCCGAAGGCACCGGGAGGATCCCATGACTGAGAGCGGCACGCTCTACAACTTCGGCGTCCTCACCAAGCGCTACGAGCTGGTCAGCCGGACCGCCGGCCAGTTCGCCCCAGGCGTCCTCGGTGCGGCCGCAGGGTTCGTGATGATCCTGGGCTCCGTCCCGATGCCGGTGCCCTTCGTGCCCGTGCTCCTCGGCTTCTGGTTCGCCCTCGGCCGGATGCCCTTCGGCGGGCACCGGGGCACCAAGGTGCGCGCCCTGGTGGGACCGTACGTGCGCTACGGGACTCTTCATGTGCGGGGTCGGGCCCGCTGGGAGATGCCACAGACCTGGCTACCCGTCGCTGTCGATGCGGGGGTCCGCCCGGGGGCCGACGCTGCCACCGGAACGGCGACAGGTCGGACGGCGGTCACCGGCCACTCCGAGCCATTTGTCATTCCGGCACTGGAGACCATGGCGGAGGTACAGCGAACGTCGGAGGCAAAGGTCCGACCAGGTGGTCGGACCCAACGTCGACATCGATCACCACACGTCGGCGCGGTCATCAACCAGGCTCAAAATCCAACGCCGCGTGACCGGGACCGGAAGCTGCGGACCCGGGGAGCGAGGAAGGCGACGCCCGAACAGCTACCACCGGAACTCGGTCGGCTGCGGTGGGAGGAAGCCGCGCTCTTCGGGTCGGAGGCGGGCCTGCTGGCCGAGCGGGTAGGACGGCGGAGGCTGCTCACCGCGGTGGTCTCAGTGGCAGGAGGCGACCGCTTCGTGTTCTCCGGCCCTGACGAGCAGGCCGCACAGATCACCCAGTGGGGCGAGGTGCTGAAGTCGATGGCGGCTGAGGGCCCCGGCCTGCGACGCCTGCAGTGGGTCGAACGGGCCACCCCTCAGCCCTCGACAGTGCAGTCGGACTGGTCGGCCGGTGCCATGCGGGACGCGTCCCCTGAGGAGTGGGACGACTACCAGTCGTTGCAGGCGGCCATTGGCACCGCCGCCATCCACCACGATGTCTACCTCGGCGCCCAGGTGGAGACCGAGGCCACCGGTGCCGATGCCCGGTCCGAGGCCGCCAGCGAACTGGCTCAGCTCTGCGAGCACCTGGTGGCTATCGGTCTGCGGCCGAAGGTCCTCTCCCGCCGGGGAGTGGCCGCCGTGCTGCGCCAGTGGGCCGATCCGACGACGGCCGAGCGCCTGGCCCTCTGGGGCGAAGGGTCGATCCCGACCGCTCAGGCGGGACCTGCCTCCCGGCTCGTCGGCTACGACACGGTCCGCACCGACGGCTACGTCCACCGGGTCGGCCAGATCGCCGCCTGGCCCCGTATCGACGTGGGCACGGAGTGGATGTACCCGCTGCTGGCCACCGCGGTACCGGGCTCGGTGCGGACGGTATCCATGCACGTCGAGGCGGTCTCCACCGAGCAGGCCTTCGCCGAGGTCCGCGACGCCCGCACCACCGGGGGGATGGCCCAGCGCAAGCGGGACGAGAAGGGGGTCATCACCACTGAAGAGGAGGAACGCCGGGTTGACGAGGCCCGCTCCCGGGAGCGGGAGCTGACCCGGGGGTTCCGCCAGCACCGGATCGCCGGCCTGGCCATGGTGTCGAGCCGCGAGCAGGAGACAGCCGCCCGGGCCTGGCGCCACGCCGAGCGCAAGGCGACAGAGTGCCACCTCGACCTCCGGGAGCTGCACGCCCGAGGACATGAGGGGTGGGCCGCCACCCTGCCCCTGTGTCGTCTGCAGTTCTCGAGGGGGCTGCTCTGATGCTCAGGCTCCCGCCCATGTCGGTCACTACGAGGCACTCGGCCTCCGCCTACCCGTTCCAGTGCCAGGCCGGGCTGCCGTTGGTCGGGCCGATCATCGGCCAGGAGGTCCTCGGCCGGGGCATGTTCTGTTACGACCCGTTCTGCCTCTACGAGACCGAGACGCTGCTCTCCCCGTGCATGCTGGTGTCGGGCAACAAGGGCTACGGGAAGTCCGCGTTCGTGAAGGCCTACCTCCACCGCCAGGCCATGGCCGGCAAGTGGATGGCCATCCTCGACCCGAAGGGCGAGTACCTCGACCTGGCTGAGCGGGACCAGCTCTCCGTCCTGGCCCTGCGCCCGGGCGGCCTGGTGCGGCTCAATCCGCTCGAAGCCGGACCCAACGCTGTGGACACAGCCGCTGTCGGTACATCGTCCAAGGGTAAGGCGTCAGATGACGTCCGGGGTCGTCGCATCGGAGTAGTCATCGCCCTGGCCGAGTCGGCAACCGGTCGCCCGGTCACCAGTGACGAGCGCTCGGTGGTAACGGCCGCTCTCATGGAGCTGGAGCGACAAGCCGACCGACGGGCTGAGGTGCATCACGGGCCAACGTCGTTCTCTGTCCCAACACTGCGCCACGTGATGGACCTGTTGATGGAGCCCACCGGGGGCATGGCCACCGAGCTCCGCACGGACCCCGCCAGCCTGGCCACTGACGCCCGGTCGGTGGCCAGAGGACTCCACCGACTGGTCGAAGGCGATCTGGCCGGGATGTTCGACGGGGAGTCGACGGCCACGGTCGATTGGTCGGGGCCGGGCATCGTGGTCGACCTGTCCGCCGTTCTCCAGTCACCGGCCTTCTCCTCCATCCTCGTCTGTGCCGGAGCGTGGTTGGCCCAGGTGGTGGCCAGGAAGGACCGCCAACGGATCATCGTGGTCGACGAATGCTGGATGGCCATCCGTGATGCCGGCTTCGTGGCCTGGGGGGAGGAGACCCAGAAGCTCTCCCGCGGCTACGGGGTCCAGTTCGTGACCATCGTCCAGCGGATATCCGACCTGGCCTCCCAGGCCGACGACGGGACAGCGACAGCCAAGCGGGCCCAGGGGTTCGTCACTGAGGCCGAGACCAAGGTGACGTTCAACCTGTCAGGGGGAGAGGCTCGGGCCTCCCGGGAGGTCATGGACTGGACCGAGTCGGAGACCCTCCTCGTGCCCAAGCTCCCCCGGGGCCGGGCGTTGTGGCGGGTCGGCGAGCACGGCGCCATCGTCCAGACCATCCTCTCGGCTCGCGACGTGGCGATGTGCGACAGCAATCAGGCCATGCGGCGCGACAGCAACCAGGCTCTGGGGAGCCACCAGTGACCGTGGGGAAGGCGCCGCGTGTGACCTGGTCACGACTGGGGATCGCCCTCTCGATCGGGCTTGTGGTCTTCGGTGTGATCGAAGCTTCCCTCCCCCATCCCACCCTCCCCAGTGCCTCGGTCCCCGGGCTCGGGCCGCAGACGCGCCCGGATCCTCACGTGGCGAGCACGCGGTCGAAGACGGGAACGGCCGTGCCGTTGCGATCACGGGCGGACGCAGCGGCCCAATCGGTGGCGGAGCGATTCGTCGTGGCCACGGACACCACCGATCCGACCCACCCAGAGGGCGACGCAGCCGAACGAGCCCTACTGGCACCGGGTCTGACCGTGCCCCGCCAGCTGGCGTGGCCGGAGGCCTGGGTGGCGGAGAACCGCAGAACGACGACGGTGCTCGACCCACCCGGTCCCGCCGTCGGGGTGAGTGCCGGCCAGGTGACCGTGGTCCTCACAGGTCGGATGGTCGTGACCACCGTCGCCGGGCCGTCCACGGAGGTGCCAGTGGACGAGCGGGTCACGCTACGGCTCATCGGACCGACAGGAAGCGCCCCGCACTGGGTGGTCACCAATGTCGGGACCGGCTCGTGACAGCGGTGTCGAGATGAAATGGGTGCTGTCGTGAATGCTGCTGCCAAGGTCGCGGCGATAATCATCGGCCTCTGCCTGCTGGTGACGTGCGCCATAGCGGGCGGGGCTCCCGCCGCGGCCAGCAATGACCCGTCCTCGGTTGCCAGCTCGACCATCCCCGGTGCCCTCCTCGTTCTGTTCCAACGGGCGTCAGCAGCCAGCCCCTGTGGTGTGCCATGGACGCTGCTGGCCGCCGTCGCGCACACCGAGTCGGACTTCGATCCGACGGCCGTCTCGTCGGCGGGAGCCGAAGGTCTCTTCCAGTTCGAGCCATCCACCTTCGCCACCTACGACACACCCACTCCCACTGGCGGGGTTCCTCCGCCCACCCCGTTCGATCCCACAGACGCCACCTATGCCGCTGCCCGCTACCTGTGCTCCCTCGGGGTGGTGGCCAACCCCACCTCGGCCTTGGTCGCCTACAACTGTGGCAATCCCGGCCCCGCCTGCCAGGCCGTCTCGGCGGGGTACGCCGAGCAGGTGCTGGCCACGGCGGCCAGCTACACGGCATCTGGAAACACAGCGGCGGGCACCTCTACGACCTCGGCCGGTGTGCCCACTGTCGTCCAGGCGGCGGCCGTCGCCTACGCCGAATCACAGATCGGAACGCCCTATGTCTGGGGCGGCGCCAGCCCGAAGACCGGATTCGACTGTTCGGGGCTGGTCGTCTGGGCCTACGGGCTGGCCGGGGTGGTGGTCCCCAGGGTGGCCAACGACCAGTGGCAGGCCGAGCCCCATGTGGCCATGGACGAGCTCGTCCCCGGCGACCTGGTGTTCTTCGGCTCAGAGGGGTATGCGGACCACGTCGGAATCTATGTTGGCGACGGCGCCATGGTCGATGCTCCCTACACCGGGGCCGACGTGCGCATCGACACGATCCCCGTCACCGCTGGTGCGACCTGGGGCAACCAGGTGGTGCTCGGAGCCGCCGATCCCGTCTCCACTCCGGTGGTCACCTGATGGCGGCGTCCAAGCCGGTCCACGAGGCGGGCGCGCTGGCCACGATCATCCCGTTTCGGCCGAGGCGTTCGCAGATCGCGCCGCATCCTTCCGTCCGTCCTCCGGAACCACCTCAGCTCGCGGCGACCGACGATCAGCGAGCGCGACCTCATTTGGTTCCACGTCAGCTCTCACTGTTCGAGGAGAGCCCGTTCACATGAGGAGCACGGTCATATGAACCACTCCCAGGGTCCGTTCGACGGGACGTTCGTGGCGTTCCTGGCCGTGGTCGGCTTCGTCATCGGTGAGAGCCTGGCCACAGACCTGGCCGGCCAGCTGGCCTCGCTGGCCTTCGGCTCCCACCATGTCGTGCCCGGCGGAGTGGGAGCCGGGGCCAGTGTGTTCCTGCGCCTGTGGGGCCGCCTCGGTGACCCGAAACTGGCCTGGGCCCCGACGGCGCGCGCCCTTCTTCCGGGGCCGGCGGCCATGTGGACGGCGCTGGCCGCCACCGAGCTGCTCTTGGTCGCCACGGCCGTCGTAGCCGTCCGGCTGATTCGTGGGGCTCAGGGGTCGTTCGGCGGCCCGCAGAGGGGCGAAGCCAAAGTTGGACGTGCCGAGGTCGAGCGCCGCATGGGGCGAAAGGCCGTCGAACGACACACTGCCGCCCTCTATGGGGATGCCGCTGCCGTCAAGCGTGAGCCTCTTGCTCTCGGGATCGACGTGGCCACCGGGGTCCGGCTGTTCGCCAGGTCGGAGGACTACGTGCTGGCGGTCGGAGTGCCTCGGGTAGGCAAGGGGGAGGGGTTCGTGATTCCCGCCATCCTCCGCCACCAGGGACCGGCGGTGGTGACCGCCACACGGCACGACACCTACGAAGACACGTACCTCGTGCGGGCCGGACGGGGTCGGGTCTTCGTGTTCGATCCCCAGGACCTCGTCCCGAAGGCGGAAAAGCTGCGGTGGAACCCGGTCAAGGGGTGCGAGGTTCCCCAGAAAGCCATCCTGCGAGCCCGGGGGTTCGCCGGGTTCGCCGGGGTGGGCGCGGCGGTCGACGGGGGTGGCGCCTATTGGGAACAGGTGGCGGCCTCCATCATCCGCTCCTACCTGCACGCGGCTGCCCTCGAGGGTCTGGGCGTCGAGCGGCTCCTCGACTGGTCGCGTCGGCCCGCTGCCCGCGAGCCGATCAAGATCCTGTCGCGCAACGCCGGTGCTGCCCAAGGATGGGACAAGGATCTCGCTGCCTCGGCCGAGGTGGAGCCCCGACATCGGGACTCGATCTGGGCGACGGTCCGACGGGCGTTCGACTGCTTCGCCGATCCCAAGGTGCTGGAAGCCACCCGGGTCGACCACGACACATTCGACCCTGCCGCCTTCCTGGAGGAGAACGGCACCATCTACCTGATGGGCTCGCCGGGCGCTCAACACTCGGTTGCCCCGATCGTCGCCGCCCTCATCGAGGACATCGTCGACACGGCACGTCGCAAGGCAGCTCGCTCCCAGAGGCGTCGCCTCGAATCAGGCCTGGTGCTGATGCTGGACGAGTGCGCCAACATCGCCCCGCTCGGCGACCTGCCCAAGCTGGTCGCCGAACTCGGTGGCCTGGGGATCACCACCGCGGTCATCCTCCAGTCGGTGGCATCTGCCCGCACCATCTGGGGCGAGGCCGGTGAGCGGGCCCTGCGGGACCTCGCCAACATCACCCTGGTGTGGGGCGGACAGAAGGACGTGGCCTTCCTGGAGGAGATCAGCAGGCTGGCCGGCGAGCACGACGAGCTGGTGGAGACCGTCACCCACAACGAGTCGGGCCGGTCGAGTTCGTGGACGCCACGCCGGATGCCGGTGCTGCCGACCGGAGACATCGCCAACCTGGCACCCAATCACGCTGTGGTGGTGTCCCCGTACCTCCGGCCTCGGATCACCCGCCTGCCGTCCTGGCGGGACGACCGGAGGCTCGTCGATCTGGTCAAGTCGGCCGGTGGCACCGCGTCGATCAGCGCCGGTCGTGCCTGACGCCGCGGGCGACAGGTCGCCTGACGACCTCCGAGCCCTCATAAAGGACCTCTTCGACAAGGTGGTCGAGCTCCAGGCCGAGGTCGTTGAACTGAAGTCGGGGAGGCCTGCAACAGTAACGGCGGCCGAACAGGCACCGGTCAAGAGGCGGACCTCTCCGACCGATGGCGAGCCCGTCGATCTCGTGGTGTTGGCCAAGTGGGTCAACAGCCTCCAGGTCCGCTACGCCACAGAGTCCGACTGGCTCAAGCCGTGCTGGTGGCGTCACGGGTTCGTCGTGGAGGAGTTGGCTGCTCTACGGGAGGCGTGGCTCGCCGTCTACGACGCCAGCGAACCGATCGATCGGGCAGTAGGGCTCAAATGGCACGAAGACGCTGAGAAGTGCCGAGAGCGCATACGCAAGACGATCAGCATCGGTTCCGGCTGTTCCGCCGTGTCCCACCTGCCGGACGATCCGGTCATCGATGATCCTCGCTGGACCCAGGAGTTTGCCGCTCTCGGGCGTCAGCAGCCAGGCGAATGTGCGTCCTCACTCGTTCTCGACCCTGGCGAGTGAGCGCCGCGAAGCCGTTTGACGGTTCTTCGGGAATGATCTCGGTTCAGTGCTCGCGCGAGTAAACACAGGTAGCTGCGCGTGGCAGACATGTGCCCCACCCATCCGGTCGGGGGCAGCCACCAAGTGCCTGCAGTCGCCCACGAATAACGGTCTCTTCAGGGATAGACCACTTTGTAATCACAGAGGTTGCCAGGCGGATCCCCTGGCTCGATCCTGTTAGCAGGCATCAAGGAAACCGAAACCTTTGCGCCTGGCGGAAGCGACGGTTGCCATGCCGGATGCTTGGGGCAGTCGGCGATGCTCGCCACAGGACCGCCAGCCACGAGAGGTCTGCTTGGAACAATCTTGCCACCTGTCTGCGGGCTTGTTTGGTGGGTACTGACCGCACCAGGCGGAGTGCCAGCGGGGCCGGAGGTAGAGCCGCCGTGGGGATGACCGCCGCCTCCGCCGATCGCACTGATGAGGACCACAATGCAGACGAAGAGGATGACGACTGCACCGAGCGTCAGCGTGCGCCGACGGCGGCGACGTCTGCGAGCCTCCTCAAAGAGGGCCTGCGTCTCTTCGACTGTGCTCTGGCTCGGTTGCGCCTCGATGACAGCCATCAGAGAACTCGCAGAGCGGAAGCCATAGAGCTACTATGACTAGTACCATGATTTCTGTCAACATCGACCGATCTGAAACGCTTGCCCTCCACGATCAAGTTGCAGCCGAAATCCGGCGGGCCATTGCAGATGGTGAGGCCGGGCCGGGTGAGCGGCTTCCTCTCGCTAAGGACTTGGCTGCGGTCCTCGGCGTGAACAAGAACACAGTGCTGCGTGCACTTCGCCTTCTCAGAGACGAAGGACTCCTGGAGTTCCAAAGAGGGCGCGGCATCACCGTGACGGGTACCCCTGAACGCAGTGCCGTTGTAAACCGAGTGCGGGATCTAATGGACTATTGCCGCACCCAGGGCTACCGCCGAGACGAGGTTGTTCAGATCATCGAGGGCCTGCCGTGAATCTCTGCAGCGGCTGGTAGCCGTCCCGCTCCCAGCAGTCGGAGATACCCCTCGGGACGAGGTTCTAGTGGATCAGCGATCCGAGGGCATCGCCCGTAGCAAGGCTCACTGAGGCAATCCCGACCCCTACGGCGAATAAGACCGCCAGCACAGTCCTCGCATTGAAGATCGTCGTGGGGCGACCCGGCCACACGACCCTGCGCATCTCGGAGATCGATTCACGGAGGAAATCCAAGGCGCTATTTCGTTCGATCACGACGGGTCTGGCCTGGCCCCATGACGGCTGCCCTGCCCATCCCGACGTCGGTGGCGCAGGGGGTTTGGGCGGTCGGGGTGGGGTACGAGCGCCTGCCGGGAGCGGATCCACAGGACAAGTCTCGCACTCGGCCTCTTCAGTAGCCAGTGCCTCTTTCTGCACACGCCCGAAAGTACCGGTCGGTGGCACTTCATAACCGCCCCACTCCCGGTGTTCGGGGGCAGAGTCACGTACGGCTGTAGTTCGGTCTAGGAGGGCGGCGGCTCAGCCCGTTTCTGCTTGGCTAGCCAGTCGGCGAAAAGCTCTGGATTATTCAGAATCCTCATGGAGAGCGTACGACCCGAGTGCTCGACAAGGCCGTAGTGAAGGCTGACCTGCTTACCGGTCCGACTCGCAAATACCGCTGCCATGAACAAACAAGGTACCGAGCCCGCAAACGCCAGAATCAATGCGATCGCAGCGACTGTCGAGTTGTGGGCCGATGACGCAATCATGAAAACCACAAGCAGCAGTGGAGCACTGACTCTACCGAAGAGCCGACAATAGAAGCGCCGTTTCCATTCCCGAGCAGCGTCCGGACCGAGGCGGTACTCCCACTCGGCAAACGACTTTTCAAGACGGGTCGATCCGCTGGACGTTAATCGGCTTTCGCTGTTTGGTGCCACCCGTGCGCTGCTCCTCGGTAGACCAGCTAGAGACTTCCACTATTCCATAGGACCCAACAGGCCACCCAACGTCGTAGATGCCTCGCTCCCGGCATGAAGAGTGTGAGAGTGCCTTGCAGTCAGACCATCCACCGAGCGCTGTGGGACCAACACTACGGTCAGCTGCACCTGGGGCTCGGTCTGACTCGGCACGCATGCTTGCGCATTTACCGTGCCCATCGCAGTTCGTCGACTGAAGTCCAGGCTCGTCCGGCACGACCGGTCGGGCGGTGTGATCGGTCGTCCTGTTCAAGCAGGTCGACACGCCACGATCCCGCCGTTCCGGCAGTGCGTGCCACCCCTTGGCCTAATGAGAAGAAGGAGTGGCAGTGACAACCATCGTAGAGATCGAACGCGCCCACGTGGGCGGAGTCGACACCCATGCCGATGTTCATGTGGCGGCGGTCATCGACCCCCAAGGCGGGTTGCTGGGAGTGGAGTCGTTTCGCGCCAACCCCGACGGCTACAAAGACCTGAGCGTGTGGATGCGCAACTTCGGCACCATCGGCATGGTCGGAGTCGAAGGCACAGGATCCTATGGGGCGGGCCTGTCGCGCCATCTTCGGAGCGTGGGCCTCGTCGTCGTCGAAGTCGACCGGCAGAACCGCCAGGCCCGTCGACGGCAGGGCAAGTCCGATCCCTTGGACGCGGTCGAGGCCGCACGCGCCGCCCAGTCAGGACGCGCCTTCGGCACGGCCAAGACCCGCGACGGCTCGGTGGAGGCCATTCGGGCCCTGATGGTCGCCCGTCGGAGCGCTCGGGAGTCCCGCACCAAGGCCATGAACCAGATCCGCCAACTGATCTACACCGCCCCCGATGAGCTGCGAGAACGCTTCATCGGCACACCTCCGTGGCGACTCGCCGAAGGGGTCGCCCTCCTCCGGGTGCATGCCGATACCGACCAGGTGCGAATGGCGACCAAGACGGCCCTGGCCACCCTCGGGCGCCGAGCGGTCGCGCTCGACGAGGAAGGCAGCCGGCTGGACGCCCTCATTGCTCGTCTCGTCGATTCCGTGGCCCCCGAGCTCGTGCAGCTCGTCGGTGTTGGCTATGACACCGCCGCCCTGCTCCTGATCGCTGCCGGCGACAATCCATCGAGACTCCGCAGTGAGGCCACCTGGGCCAAGCTCTGCGGGGTGTCGCCGCTCGAGTGTCTCCTCGGGCAAGGTGACCCGTCATCGGCTGAACCGAGGAGGCGACCGCCAGGCCAATCACGCGCTCTGGCGCATCGTGCTGAGCCGCATGTCGTGCCACGCACCGACCAAGACCTACGTTGCCCGTCGCACTATCGAGGGCAAGTCCAAGAAAGAGATCATGCGCATACTCAAGCGCTACGTTGCCCGGGAGGTCTACCACTACCTGCCCCGGGAATAGCTGTTCGGAGTGGCGGGCCTGGCCCACACATACCGGCTGCCGCGTCTTGACGCTGGCCTGTAAACGACTTGCCGGTCCGCCACTCCGAGCTTCATCGACTTCGTCGCCGTGACAGCACGATGGCCTAATAAGAGCTTGCCCTCGCCATTCTGAGTGGCCCTTTCATGTCCTGCCTCGTTGCATCACACCGACGCCAACACCGCCCCTTGACATCCATAGGAGATTCGTTTAGGGGGCACGGGCGGCTACTCCGATTTCTCCGGTTTGGCCCGCAGGTGCCCCCACGGGACGGTCCCTTCCTCGTGGTACCGGGAGTACTCGCTGCGGCGAGCCCAGCTATCGAAGCTCCCTACATTTTTGACGGGCGGGCGAGCCTTCGGTGAGATTCCAGCTACTTCGCCGCCCTGGCGACTGGCTCGCATTTGGTATCTGGCCCCCTGGATTAGGCAGAAGAGAATGATTGGCCAACAGAGAAACATGGCGACGGCGATTATGACGCCCGGAGTCTTCGTAGCTTGCAAGAAGATAGTGATAGCGACCCAGAACAGACCGACGACGAATCCGACCTGCGTGAAGCGACGGCCCCGGACGAGCGTTCTGGTCGCCCGCTCTCCGATCCTTGGTGTCCACGCCACCAATGCCTGCTGTAGATCTCGCTCTCGCCATTGCCGATCAAGCAGCACTGTGTTGGTCTAGCACCAAGTGGCGAGGTGGCTCACGCATCTGACCGACCCATCCTCTATTGCCCCATAATGCTCGGATGCGGATGCCGCCGAAGTGCCGGTCAGCCACCTTCGATAACGCCGCCGAGCCGGTGATAGGTGGCACGCCCACTCCGGGCGAGCCGAGCGGCGATGACCATGTGGACGTGAGTGCCACGGCGGCGAGGACGGCCTAATCGCGAACAAGCTTTAGCGCGAGCCTGGGAACCACAAAGGATGCCAGAAATATCGGCAAGAACCTCTTTCCGGTGCATCGGAATGCGACGAACTCGCCCTCGGCGGCGTCGAAGGTTTCCGTGCTGCTCGACATGCGGCCATCGCGGATCTGCAGGGTATGACGCCCAGGCTCGACTGGCATCTCGAGTGTGTCGTTCATTTCGACGGACCCGACTCGCTTGCCGTCGACGACGGCATCGTACGTGCCTCGACGGACCTCCGCTCCGATTGCCTTATGCGTCAACTTGAGAGTTGCCGACATCGTAAGTCTCCTGTCTGTGTCAGCCGATCTGAATCGACATAATCCCAGTCTGGCTTGCCCCAAGGTGGCCTGCCCCCGACGTGCCGTTCCGGGGCAGGCAAGTTTCGCGAACACCTTGCTGCCCGCACCGTCATCAACGAGGCATCGAGCCGTCGGACGTGAGGGCGGCGGTCGTGTGTCTTAGCGTGGCCGGTCCGTACCTGTGGCCTGCCTCGTTGTCAAGTGACCGGCCTGTCACAGCCCGAAGCCGTCGCCGAGGTCGCGTCCAGAGTCGCTGTCGCGACTCCAGGAGAATGGCGGCAGTTGCGGCAATGGCGTCACGTCGCGGGCGGCATCGGACCGCGCCGCCTCCGACCATGCAGCATCGAGGGCGTGCAGCCGATCCCACATTGACGAGAGCCACGGCTGGTCGGGTTCGCCATCGGAGCTACCGAGTGCCGTGAAGCCCGCCGACTCGATGGTGCCAACTGCCCGCTGCCAGTGGATACGCTGTTCGGGGTCGAGTGGTTCAGGTCCGAGCGCGTCCGAGCCGTCGACGCCCCAACGGCCCCGGTAGGCCTCGATGGCCCCTGCCGCCGACTGCCACCGTTCGACACCGGTGATGCGCTCGGGAAGCGAGCCCAGGGCTGCCGTCGTGTGGTCCGGCTGGCTGTAGCCGGCGGCTTGGCCGAGTCGGTACTCGTGACGCCGGAGGTCCTGGTCCAGCCGGGACCAGGTCTCGATCTCCGTGCGGTGGTGACCGACCCACGCCTCGCGGCGTCGTTGCGCGGCGAGGAGGGTCTTCACGTCGTCATCGGCTCCAGGCTGGGACTGTTCGGCACTCGACGTGTCGAGTGGTCGCAGGTAGGCGTCGGCCAGCTGGCGGGTCACGTCGGCCGGAGCGTGATCGGCGATCCACTGGCCGAGGGTGGCGTGCTCTCGGAAGGCGGCATCGAGATCCTCGTGCGTCACGGTCGGCCAGATCGGCATTCGGTCCCGAGCCATAGTCTGTTCTCGCTTCTGGGACAGGGCGTCGACGAGGGACTGGACTGCGTCGCGCTGGGCGAGGTCGTCGGCGTGGTGGCCAATCTCCCACCTCGGGTTCTCCGGGGAGGCGACATACAGGTTGTTGGACAGCCGCCCCCGCGACAGCTGGGTGTAGCCGGCCTCCTGGTAGAGGGCGTCGCCACCGAGACCGAAGGTGTGGTCC
Organism: Acidimicrobiaceae bacterium; assembly: GCA_003138855.1. Classification (GTDB taxonomy): domain Bacteria; phylum Actinomycetota; class Acidimicrobiia; order Acidimicrobiales; family RAAP-2; genus Bog-756. The sequence continues at coordinate 23,776 of PLHF01000040.1, forward strand.
ACGGTGATCCCCTGGGAGCGGAACACCGTGAGGGCATATCCCAGGCTGGTGGATCCCTCGGCGTAGCTACGGGGGAGAACGGCTTGCCGCCCGTCGTCGAGCTGGACGACAAGTGTTCCCTTCGGTGCGAGGTGGGCCTCTTCCTCGATGCCGGCAGCAACGTCAGCAGCAACGTCACCCTGGGTTCGGCGAACGTCACCCTCCCTGGTCAGAGCATTGTCCGGTGGCACCTTCTCCCGCGGCGCCATGTCGCTCGAAGGAAGGACCGCTACCACGGTGCCGAACGTGCCGTTGCGGAGCCTGATCATCTCGGGCCCACGACCGAGATCAGCAGCCGGCACGCGTTGGTTCTTCTCGAAGATGACCGTGTCCCCCACACTGAACGCCTTGGCGCCGATCCTGAGTTCGTCGCCCAGCTCACCCGCTGCCTGGCGTCGGGCCCGGACCATGTCGTTGAGTGCGGCGACATCGGATCGCCGAACGGCCAGGATGGCGGTGGTGTGATCCTGAGTGGCTTGATCACGGTGAACCGCCCACCAGTCCTCGACGATGCGCTGGCGGGCCTCGTCGATGGTGCCGGCGATGGTCACCCGGCCGTGGTCGCTGTAGGCCTCAACAGCGGGGGTCACGTCTCCCTCTCGCAGGGCAATGAGGGCATCTCGCTCCCACTGCTGGTCGGCACCGATCTGGCGGCGGTTGGTAGTGAGGGTGACGACGTGGTCGCCCAGTTCGGCGGACAGGGTACGCAGCGCCCCACCGGCATCGATGGAGGACAGCTGGCGGTTGTCGCCGACCAGGACCAGCTTGGCCCCGGCACTGTCGACGTACGAGCGGAGCTGGTCGAGCGGGCGTGTCCCCACCATGGAGGCCTCGTCTACGACGATCACGTGCCGGGAGGTCAGCCCACCGGCCTCCCGGAGGTCGGCCAGGAGCTGGGTCAGCGAGGAGCTGGGGATGCCGGTGCCCCGCTCGAGGTCGGCGGCCGTCCGTGCTGCCACGGCGGTGCCGATGACCCGGAAGCCGGCCTCCTCCCAGCCGATCCGGGCGGCGCCGAGCATGGTCGACTTGCCCGTCCCGGCCTGCCCGATCACCAGGTCGTAGCCGTTGCCCGAGGTGAGGAGCTGACGGACGCCCTGGGCCTGTTCGCCGTCCAGGTGGGCAAGGTGAGCGAGGACATCGTCGACTGTGGCTGCTCCCACCTGTGCGGTCGCCGCACCGACGCGACCCGTAGCCGAAGCGACGATCCGCTCCTCGGCGGCCAGCAACTCGGTCGTCGTGTATCGCCGGTCCCCGCTGGTGGCTGGGACGACGTGACCGCTCCGAGTCCGGATGTGCTCGGTGCCGGCGCTGAGATCAACGTCGCGATCGGCGAGGACCCGCACCACGCCATCCCGATCGAGGAACCTGGCGGTCAGTGCGACTGCTTCGTCGGGGGTGACGTCGAATGCCCTGGCCACGGCACTGATGGCGTCTCGCCGGGAGAAGCTCGATCCGAGAAGGGTGACGGGCAGCACCCGGGTTCCCGGAGTGCCGGAGTCCGCGAGATGTTGCTCGTCGATCTCCCAATCATCGAGCGACACGCTGCCCTCGCCGGCAAGGACCCGGAAGACCGCTTCGAGCTCTCCGGGTTCGGGTGGGGCAGTCACCTCCTGGCCGAGGGCGGCGGTGAGATCGTCGGCGGTGGCCGGGCGAGTGCCACCGGCGCCGTCCGGGAGCTCGACCGCGGAGAGTTGCTCGACCCAACCGTCGCGCAACACGTCACCGGCGATGCTTACCGTTGGCTTCCGCTCCCGGGTGACGAGTGCCACCTTCGCCGCAGCTGCGGCAGACGTGCTTCCCCGCTGCTCCATCGCCTGTTCGATGTCGGCCCGACGCCTGGAGAACGCCCGAAGGATCGCCTTCGGGACGTCTCGCAGCTCGCTGAGACCGTTTCGCTGCACCTGCCAGCGAAGACCGAGGGGCGCCAGCTCGGTCCGGAGTGCGGAGCGGTAGAGGGCACCGCCGGTCATCTTCCAAGTGAAGAGGTGCCGGCCGTCAGGAGCGGACCACTGGCCATCGACACCGCGGACCAAGTTGGGGACGACCACGTGGGTGTGGAGCTGGGGGTCGCCCGCCCGGCTGGTGCGGTGACGGAATGCTGCGCCGATGAAGCCGTTGGCCTCGATCAGCTGTTGACCCCCGGCTCCTCGCCGGGCATAACATGCCTCGGTGGACAGGTGATCGAGCACGGCACCGACTGCCCGATCGTGGGCGATGGAGATCGCATCACGGACATGGTCGGGACCGAATGCCCACAGGAGGGAGATTCCCTTCGGAGCGGAGAACGTCAGGTCGTAGCCGGGACGGCGTTCCTGGCTGAGGCGGGCTCCGAGGTCATCTCCGAACACCGACTTGCCGGCGAGCAGGTTCCGGAGCATGTCGGCGTCGACCTGGCCGCTGAGTCCGAGTGATTGCGCGGCGGAACCGATCCACTGCCCCGGCGCTTCGCCCCGACCGAGGTAGTAGTCGTCGACGTTGTTGGCGACCTTGTCGAGGTAGTACTCAGCACCACCAGAGATGCCGAGTCGTCCTATCGACAGCATCGGCGCGTCCGGATTGGGGCATCTGGCGGTCGCTCCATGGCCTTATCGTCCGGATGTGTGTCACCCTGAACGTCACCCTCGCCAAAAAGGGTGCGCTACCAGGAAGGACATCCTCCGGCACGATCGGTTTTCCGCCCGGAGGGCGGTCGGACTCGACCGAGTGCACAGGTGTGGATTATCCAGGTGACGGCATAATCCACATTATGTAGGGCACTG
>PLHF01000030.1 GCA_003138855.1 Acidimicrobiaceae bacterium
AGCCTCGATCCACCGAAGCACCCCGGTGATCTGACGGGGCTGGCATTTCAGGCTGGCGGTTGATGCCACTGGAGCCGATGCGTGACGTCACCGGCAGTGTGGGCGTGACCGACCAGAAGGTGACGGCGGTGATCGCTCTGGGAGTGGATGGGATTCAGCGGTCCACCCCGGGAGACAGGCCTCAGGTTCGAAGCGACAGTGCCCGCAGGCGATCGAAGCACGCCGACCACTCGGTAGCCCACGGCCATGCGGTCGGCATGTGGAGTCGGGTTCTCCTCGACCGGCGGGTGAGACGACCCGGGACGCTGATGAACCTCCGTCGGATGGTCTTGGCCACGACCGGTCCATCGTGGCCGAGGCCGAGGGAGGCCAGCCACCGCATCATGTTGTGGGCGATGGTGGCAAGCACGGTCCAGGCGGCGTTGGCGTTGAAGTCGCCCGAAGGACAGTGGGCCATGCCCGCGCCTTCCTTCAGATCGCGGATGGCCAGTTCGACCACGGCGTGGTGTCGGTGGTCGGCATCGAGGAAGACCGCGGTTCCTTCCCGATCGGTGATGAAGGCGTGGTAGCGCCACGTGGGGAACAGCTCGGCCTGCTTGCCGACAAGGCGGGTGCGACGGACGACGAGACGGTGCCCGTCGCCGTAGGGGCACTCGGCCACCTCGGCCCGGCCGCCCAGCGTGTAGTCGATTCCGACCCACTCCTGTTCGGGGATGGCCTCGATCGCCCTGGTGACAGCCTTGTTCTGGTTGACGGTGATCGAGTAGCGCACGTCGTGGTCACGACAGGCGGCAACCACGTGCTTGGAGTGAAACCCCGAGTCGGCTCGCAGGGTCAGTGGTCCGGTGGCTCCCGCCCTGCGGGCCCGGCCGATCAGCTCACGGACGAAACGGGGACCCCCACGCCCGGCGTTGGCCGAGCCCTTCCGGTGGCGGATGTGGAGGACCTCACCGGTGTCGGATCGGGTGGCGACCAGGGGATGTTCGCCCAGGACCTTGGTGTAGCCATAGGCGGCACCCTCCTTCTGCTTTCCGTAGACCTGCTGGATGGTGGAGTCGATGTCGATGGTCATCGGATCGTCCCCCGGGCCGGCCCCGAACGCCCAGGCTCGGGTCAGGAGCGCCTCGCTCAACCGGTCGAGCTGGCGGACGTGCCCGAAGGTAAAGGACCGCAGGAACGTGCCGAGCGTGGAGGGAGCCATCACCCCATGCCCGAGCACCTTGCCGGTGGCGCCCGAACGCAGCACATCGCAGTCGTCGATGCAGTCGGCGCCGGCCACCATGGCGTGTACCAGGGTGAGCACCTTCCGGCCCGGCAGGGCGTGTCCTGGACGGCCACCGAGGTCGATCACCTGATTGGCCAGGGCATAGGTTCCGAGCTGCTTGGACAGCGTGGCCACGAGAGCCAGGCCCGCTCCGGCCACCGCCCGGTCGTCGTCGAAGGTCACTGCAAGGCGCGTCGGACTGTGCGATTCTGTGTGCACCGGAAAGATGCCTTTCTGCTCGAGGGCGATGTGGACTTCAGCGAGTCACATCTTCCCAAGGCAGGGGGCATTTTCCGCGCATGGTCCGACCTCGGCGAGAGCGGTCAGGGTCAGCAATTCGGTGGATCCAGGCTAAGAAGCTCCACCTGCCTCGGTGGCCTCGGGGACCTCGACGAGCCGGCCAGAGGTCACGTCGTAGATGTAGCCGTAGACCGGGATGTTCTTGGGCACGAGTGCAGAGGAGCGGATACGGACGACGTCCTCAGTCACGCTCTCGGCTTGATCGCTGATGGTGAGCCAATCGATGTACTTCGCCTCGGCGGAGCCTGGACCGGTCCCAACGTCGGTGAATCCGTCGGGCCCAAGAGCGGCCGTCTCAAGGCTGTTCGCGAACAGTCCACGCATGACTTCGTCCGTGAAGAACTCCATCCCGCAGTTGGTGTGGTGGATCACGAACCACTCTTTGGTCCCGAGCAACTTGTAGGAGATGACCAGTGACCGAATCGCATCGTCGCTGGCCCGACCGCCAGCGTTCCGGATGACGTGCGCGTCGCCTTCGGCGAGCCCGGCGTACTTCGCAGGATCAAGCCGGGCGTCCATGCAAGTCAGGATGGCGAACCCCCGAGCGGGCGGCAGTGCGAGCTCACCCTTGTCTCCAAACGTCGCTGCGTACTCTGCATTGGCACGGAGAACCTCGGCTCGGACTGACATGGGACACCTTCTTTCCTGGGAACGATCTTCAGCACGGTCTGTCTGCTAAGTCGACGGGATTAGTCATATTTATACACGAGGTGGAGGTTGTCAAACCGTTTCGCAAGCAACAGGTCGGGCGATCCAGCCCACCTGGAGGTGACGTTGATTTGGTGAGGATCAACGCGTGGTCGAGCTGACTGATGCCGGTTCGCGGCGTGGCCCAAGCCGCCCAACGCCGAGCATGCTTGAAGGACGCGAGCACGCCCGACGTGCCGTTCTGCGCTGAGGTTCGGGAGCCGGCACCCGTCGTTCTGGCGCTGCGTTCTGTACCGCCTCGACGACTCCGAACGCCGATTTAGCGTGCCGCTAACCGACGCGGCCGTCGCCATTCTGTGCGCTTAGTATCGGGTGTCTCGAAGCATCCCGCTTCGGGTCCCGGGGTGCTCGGTAATGACGACGATCAGGTGTCATGCGGATACGAGTAGTAGCGGCGATCGGGTTTGTCCTTAGCACTCTCCTTCTCGCCAGTTGTGGAGCGACGAAGAGTTCCGCAGTCAGGCCTTGCGCGCCTAATGTGGTTGACGGTGTCATCCCATCATGGGCCCAGGCTGGATTCCTTGAACGCAACCCCACGATGCACTACGAACTCGGCACCTCCCGCGAAATCGTCGCCCTTCTCTTCGCGTTTCCCCTTGAATCGCCTCCTCCTGCAAGCCATAACAACAAGATTCTGTGGGTGTCGCGCCTGCCGGTCCAAGGGACTGTGCTGATCATCCGCGCTCAACGGATGGTGGGCACCCAACAATTGGGGGCCGCCGTGCAGAGACAGGTTGCAGGCGGCCCTGGTCCCTCGATCATCAATCTTCCGGCAGCGGGCTGCTGGAGCCTCGATCTCTATTGGTCCGGGCACACCGATCATCTCGACTTGAGTTATGCCACCAATCCCGGGTCATGATCGACTTTCGAGTCATTCCCATCGGTGTTGATTCACCCGGAAGTCAATCCGGTCAGGGACAGCTCAGAACAGCGCTCCAATATCGCGTTGAGCCGAGTCTCAATGCCGCCCAGATCGACGGGTCGGGCGTGTCCCGGCCAGCGCCCGAACGTCGCGTTTGACGTGATCGGTGGCCAGCTGCACTCCCCGCCGAGACGTGCCGTTCTGCGCTCTTCTCGGCCGGGGGACAGTCGTCGTTCTGTCGCGGCGTTCTGCGCGAGTGGGAGCGTTCGGCGGCATCTACGGGATCGGCTGCCGAGTGCGGCTCTGTGTACCTTGCGGTCTGGACGGGCAGGCCACCGTGCTTGCTCCGGTTGAGGCGCCCGGAACGGCAC
>PLHF01000034.1 GCA_003138855.1 Acidimicrobiaceae bacterium
CGGTTACAGCCAGCAGCTTGCCGTGCGGGGCGACCTCGATCCAGCGCCCTTCGCCAGAGCATTGATGTCGGTACTTCAGGGGTAGTCCCGTGAGTTGTCGGGCCTTGCCGCCGGTATCCCTGATCACCGGGTGAGTGTCACACTTCGGCACACTGACGGTAGGGAATTCGCAACGCTTGGTGACGTACTGTCCAGCTATGGCAATGAGCGATTCTTTCGTCAAGCGATGGGGTTCTCGACTGGGCGACAAGGCGGCTCGAAGTATGTTTCGGTCTTTGCTGAGCGTCATGGCTGCGAGCATCGTCGGCATGGCGTTCGTCGCAATCTCGCTCACCGCTCCCAAGGTGTACCCACTGGAAGTAGGAACCGCACTCACATTGGGTGGAGTTGCCTTGACTTCATGGTTCGTCAACCTCGTTTTGGCAAGTCGGGCGCTCACTAGCTTGTACGGCACGAAGATTTCAGTTCTGAGCCTTCCGCCGCTTCGAGATGACAGGTTCGATGCGTGGTGCCAGCGACACGAAGTGACCATTCCGAAGTGAGCAGGCCGAATGCTGCCCCCTGTCCCTGATCGCCGGCTCGAGGTCGATATCTGCGGGCACGGCCACTTCGATCTACCGTTGAGGCGATGGCGCCGAACAAGCAACCTATGCCGGAGGATCGGAGCTATGCCATCCGGATCGCCCTCGCCGGCTTGGCATCCGGTGAGCCGTCCGAGGAGATTCTCTCCAAGCTCAGCGCCCTACACATCCGGTACAACACCTTTCCCGCCGAGGAACTCCTCGAACTCGCCTCTGACGCCATCGACGAGTCCGGCACCACCCCTCCTAGCCCCATCGACTGTGAGGGGATCCGGGAGCGGTTCCTCCCCGAACACCCCTTCTCCGGAAAGACGCAGCACTACAAGAGCAAGTACGCCATCTCTGCCGCCGCCATGATTCACGGCGGCGTATATCCCGACCTCCTCGATGATGCCGCGTGGTGGGAGGCCGATGATCTGTGGATCTACTCGTTCTTCGCCCTTCTGCTCTACATGAGGGTCGCCGCCGAGCGAGCGGGAGAGTCCGTTGAAGAGGTTGCTCGTTCAATCGCCGAACGGCGCGGTGTGACGTTGCCCACGGCCTGATGTCGACTCGTGGGGCTGGAGGTCAGAGCGACCTTGGGCGGGCGACGACCACCACCGGTCACCCGCCGGCGACGAAGGCGACAACGACATAGGCGGCATGGCGGTCGAAGTTCTCCCGTCTGCGGTCGTAGACCGTTGTGGTCCTCAGATCCGCGTGCCGGGCGGCGATCTGGACATCGCGAAGGGGAACCCCGGCATCGAGCGCGGCCATGATGAAGGCCGATCGGAGCATGTGGGGGTAGACAGCACTGAGCCCTGCCTGCTTGCCGATGGAGCGCACCCAGCGGTGGGCGGTCCGCCGGTCCAGTCTCGTTCCGTCCTTCCTTCGCAGGATCGCGCCCTCCGTGCGTTCACCAATGGCCAGATCAATGGTGCGAGCAGCCCTCGGGACAAGGGGAATCACCGCAGGCTTGCTTCCTTTGCCCATGATCCGGAGGGTCCGGTGCCCCTGGGTGAAGGCAAGATCCTCGATATTGGTTCCACACGCCTCACTGACCCGAAGCCCGTTGAGTCCGAAAAGCGCGGCCAGAGCGGCATGGCTCTTGTCGAATCGCTCGGCGGTGAAGAGAAAGGTTCCCAACTCCCGGCGGTCCAGTCCCCGCCCCTCGGAAGGGTGGACCTTGGGGCGCCGGACGTACTGGGCCGGGTTGGCGGTGACCCGTCCGTCGATGTGAGCGAATCGATAGAAGCCGCAGACGGTGGAGAGGCGTCGGTCGATGGTCGACGGGGCCAGACCCTTCTGCTCCATGGCGGTGCGGTAGAGCTCGATGTGGGGTCGCTTCGCTTCCAGGACGGCGAGGCCCGCGTCAGCGGCCCACTGGAAGAAGGTTCGCAGGTCGTAGCGATAGGCATCGAGCGTTCGTCCGCTGTAGCGGGCGAGAAATGCTGCCGCTGCCACCTGAGCTTCATCGAAGCCGGGGTCCTCGATGATCGTCGCCAGCGTGTTGGAATCTGAATCGAGTACGGACATGGCTCTCCTTCTACAGTTGGGAGATCCAGCCAACACCGGCAGGTGATTCTCGGACAGAGGACACTCGCACTGGTGCAAACAACGACCCACCGGCCTGTCGGCGGCGACGCAGATTGAAAGGAGGGTCGTGCGTGATGGCTGCTGAACTGCGACGGTGCGGAATGTGTCAGCTCATGAAGCCGGACGGCATCTCCTGCGACGACGGGGTGATCTTCATCTGCGATCAGTGCAATGCGGACGCCGCCGAGTTCGTCGCCATTCACGACAGCCTCTACGCCTCGCCCGAGGGTCCCGATGGAGAGTGAGGTTTACGGCGACGTGAGGCCGAGCCCACGCCAGGTCCGTACAAGACATGACCTGGAGCCGGCGATCAGGGTCACCCACGGCGTCAGTCGGTCTGTCGAGACTCCTCTGCAGCCGACCCTTTAGACCCATCGATACTGAGAAGCTGATTGCAATTGGTACGTAAACGATCGGGTCAGCGTGGGTCGGGCGCTCCCGCAAAGCGGGACAGATCGACGGTGATGTAGATAGCTCGGCACCTCGCGAGCACCGCGTCACCGGTGCGTAGTTCAGCACTAATGAAGAGCTTGCGCCGCTCTCGCCCATCAAGCCGTGCGCGAATTTCCAAGGGTTCGTCAACAGGCACGCCTGCGAGGTAGCGAACCGTCAACTCGCCCGTAAAGGCCGGTTCCTGCAGTTTGCCGATAACGAAGCCGGTCACATCGTCGAATACAGCCGCCACGATTCCGCCGTGGGCACGACCGGGTGCGCCTTCGAATGCGCGCCGCAGCACAACGTTGGCGATCACTTCACCGTTATCGAACCGCACCTCGAGTTCGACGCCTGTCGGATTTGACCAACCGCCGACAGCTCGGTCTTCGAACCCGCTCCCACCCAAGATTGACCCCTCCGGGCTGCTCCGCATGAGCGCCAGACGATCGCGCGTCGGAGCTTCATTGACCAAGAGTGCGAGTTCGTTCGCCGTCTCCGCTATCGATGCGAGCACATCGTCCGCGGGATCGTGCGCTGCAAACGCGGTTGAGCGCTCGCAAGCTCGCGGCCGCTCCTTCCCGTGCTTCTTCGGTCCTCATCTAGGCAAGTGTAGGGAACCATCCGGGTGGGTAAGTTTTCGATCAGCTCGTTCACGGGCGATTAGCGGACTGCGACAGCCGCTGTGCACGAATGACGGATAATGCGCTCTGAGCCGGCGTTGTGGGA
>PLHF01000067.1 GCA_003138855.1 Acidimicrobiaceae bacterium
CCTACGGTGACGCCCAGTTCTTCGGCTCCGCCGGGAACCTCACACTCAACAAGCCAGTCGTGGGCATGGTCTCGACGCCTGACGGTGGTGGCTACTGGTTCGTTGCCTCGGACGGTGGCGTGTTCTCCTACGGCGACGCGGCATTTCACGGCTCCGCAGGGAACCTCACACTGAACAAGCCAGTCGTGGGCATTGCGTCCGCCCCTGACGGTGGTGGCTACTGGTTTGCGGCTTCCGACGGTGGCGTCTTCAGCTACGGCGATGCCACGTTCTACGGCTCTGCCGGCAACCTGACGCTCAACAAGCCAGTCGTGGGCATGGCTGCAGTCTCCTGAGCAGTCGTCACACAGCTTGTCGAAGAGGACCAGGGGCTTTCGCCCCTGGTCCTCTTCCATGTAGGGGCCGATCCCCGCTCCGATGCGACGGCGGGAGGTTCAGGGGCTGAGTCGCCCCGTGGCCCGGACGGTGGCCGGCAGGCCGTACCATGCAGGGATGAGCGAAGAGACCGGCACCGACCCCGCCGAGCAGCCGCTGGTCGGGATGAAGCCCCGCAGCTACCAGGTCACCGACGGCCCGACCCGGGCACCGGCCCGGGCCATGCTGAGGGCGGTCGGGATGACCGACGACGACTGGGACAAGCCGCAGATCGGCGTGGCGTCGTCGTGGAACGAGGTGACCCCGTGCAACCTCCCGCTCCACCGGTTGGCGGAGCGGGCCAAGCAGGGGGTCCGCTCCTCCGGAGGGTACCCCTTCGAATTCGGGACGATCGCGGTGTCCGACGGGATATCGATGGGTCACGAAGGGATGCGTGCCTCGCTGGTCAGTCGCGAGGTCATCGCCGACTCCGTGGAGACCGTCATGCATGCCGAGCGGTTCGACGGCATGGTGACCCTGGCCGGGTGCGACAAGTCGCTCCCCGGGATGCTGATGGCCGCCGCCCGCCTCAACCTGCCCAGCATCTTCGTCTACGGAGGAACGATCCTCCCGGGGCGGGTGCGTGACCGCGCCATCGACATCACCTCGGTGTTCGAGGCGGTCGGCGCCCACGCCGTCGACGCGCTCACCGACGAGGAGCTGAGCCTCATCGAGCACAACGCCTGCCCGACCGAGGGCTCGTGTGCCGGCATGTTCACCGCCAACACCATGGCGTCGGTGGCCGAGGCGCTGGGCATGTCGCTGCCGGGGAGCTCGACCCCCCCGGCGGTCGATCGACGGCGCGACGACTCGGCCCATCTCGCCGGGCAGGCGGTGGTCGCCCTGCTGCGTGCCGGCATCCGGCCGCGTCAGGTCATGACCAAGGCGGCCTTCGAGAACGCCATCGCCGTCACCATGGCCCTGGGCGGCTCGACCAATGCGGTCCTCCACCTCCTGGCCATCGCCCACGAGGCCCGGGTGGAGCTCGAGCTCGACGACTTCAACAAGGTGGCCGCCCGGGTTCCCCACCTGGCCGACACCAAGCCCCATGGGAAGTACCACATGAGCGACCTCGACCGGATCGGCGGGGTCCCGGTGGTCATGAGGGAGCTCCTCGACGCCGGCCTGCTGGACGGTGCCTGCATGACGGTCACCGGGAGGACGGTGGCGGACAACCTGGCCGCGCTGGACCCACCCGCCCCGGACGGTGACGTGGTGCACGTGATCGCCGATCCGATCCACAGGCAGGGAGGGATCGCAGTGCTGACCGGTTCGCTCGCCCCCAAGGGAGCCGTGGTCAAGGTGGCCGGCATCGACCAGCTGACCTTCGAGGGGGCGGCGCGGGTGTTCGACGGCGAGGACCTGGCCATGGAGGCCATCCTGTCCGGCTCCATCGAGCCCGGCACCGTCGTGGTCATCCGGTACGAGGGACCCAGGGGCGGGCCGGGGATGCGCGAGATGCTGGCGGTCACCGGTGCCATGAAGGGAGTGGGCCGGGGAGGGGACTGCGCCCTGGTGACCGACGGGCGGTTCTCGGGTGGGACGCACGGGTTCTGCATCGGCCACGTGGCTCCCGAAGCCGTCGACGGGGGACCCATCGGCCTGGTGGCCGACGGCGACCGGATCGTGGTGGACGTGGTCCGCCACACCATCGACCTGCTGGTCGACTTCGAGGAGCTCGAGCGCCGGAGGGCCGGCCTCAAGCATCCCGCTCCCCGGTACACCACCGGGGTGCTGGCCAAGTACGCCCGCCTGGTCACCGGCGCCGAACGGGGAGCGGTCACCGAGCCCTGAGACCGGGCCCGAACGCCATGGCCGGATGGAGTGCATTCCGCGAGGGCGACCCGTCGTTCGCCGAGCTCGCCGAGGGGCGGTTCGACCGCGACAGCCTGGTGCTGGTGGGCACCCTGCGGGCCAACGGGTGGCCGCGGATCAGCCCGGTCGAGCCGCTTATCGTGGACGGCGGGCTCCACCTCGGGATGATGTGGCAGTCGCGCAAGGCGCTCGACCTGTTGCGTGACCCGCGCTGCGTCGTCCACAGCACGGTGACCGACAGGGCGGGCGTACCACGCCCGGACCGCGGGGGCTTGCCGTCGTGCCCCCGGCCATGCCACAATGTCCGCACCATGTGCACCAGCCCGTCCCGACTCGCCGACAGCCTGGTACTCGTTTCGTAGCGCACACGACGCCCTTTCGCCGTGTGCGCTTTCCGACCTCCCAGATGGGAGGTCGTTTTCATGTCCCGCCACATTTGGCCGACCACCGATCCGTCCGCTCGGCCCCGATCGACCACCGACGAACCGACCATCGCCGACAAGGGAGCACCCGATGGAACTCACAGGAGCACAGGCCCTCATCAAGAGCCTCGAGATGCAGCAGGTGGAGGTCATGTTCGGCCTGCCCGGCGGTGCCATCCTGCCGGTCTACGACCCGATCATCGACTCGTCGATCCGGCACATCCTGGTGCGCCACGAGCAGGGTGCCGGCCACATGGCCGAAGGGTATGCGCAGGTGACCGGGCGGCCGGGCGTGGCCATGGTGACCAGCGGCCCCGGGGCTACCAACGTGGTCACGCCGCTGGCCGACGCCTACATGGACTCGATCCCCCTGGTGGTGGTGACCGGGCAGGTGGCCACCACGTCGATCGGGACCGACGCCTTCCAGGAGAGCGACATCACCGGCATCACCATGGGGATCACCAAGCACAACTGGCTGATCACCGATGGCGCCGACATCCCGAGGGTGGTGGCCGAGGCGTTCCACGTGGCCACCACCGGGCGTCCGGGCCCGGTGCTGATCGACATGCCCAAGGACGTGGCCATCAAGCCGATGGAGTGGTACTGGCCCGAGCCCTCCGACCTCGACCTGCCCGGGTACCACCCGGTGACCGAAGGGGACCCGGCCCTGGTGCGTGAGGCCGCCGAGCTGCTGCTGGCCGCCGAGCGGCCGGTCATCTACGCCGGCGGGGGGATCCTGAAGGCCCGCGCCGCGGAGGCACTGCGCGAGCTGGCCGAGCGGACCGGCATCCCCGTGGTCACCACGCTGATGGCACGGGGCTGCTTCCCCGACTCGCACCCCCTCTGCCTGGGGATGCCCGGCATGCACGGGAACTACACCGCGGTCACCGCCATGCAACGGTCCGACCTACTGGTCGCCCTGGGGAGCCGGTTCGACGACCGGGTGACCGGCCGGGTCGACGCCTTCGCCCCCGAGGCCAAGGTCATCCACGTGGACATCGACCCCGCCGAGCACAACAAGGTGCGCCGGGCCGACGTCGCCATCGTCGGCGACTGCCGCCCGGTGATCGACGAGCTGCTCTCCGCCCTCGACGCTCTGGGGCTTCCCCACTCGGAGGCCACCCGTGGCGGCTCGGGGGGCGCTCCGTCAGACGCCGTGCCCGGGGCACCGGCCGCGGCCGGCTCGGTGGCGGCATCATTCCCACGCCAGCGGCTCGTCCCGTGGCGGGCGCAGTTGAGCGAGTGGCAGCAGCGGTTCCCGCTGGTCTACGACCAGCAGCCAGGTTCGGGTGCGCTCAAGCCCCAGTTCGTCCTGGAGAGGCTCCGCGACGCGACGCCCGAGGACACCATCGTGGTCTCCGGCGTGGGCCAGCACCAGATGTTCGCCTCGCAGTGGTGGCGGTTCGACCATCCCTACACCTGGGTCAATTCCGGTGGGCTCGGGACCATGGGCTACGCGGTCCCCGCCGCCATCGGCGCCAAGGTCGGCCGTCCGGACCGCACGGTGTGGGCGGTGGACGGCGACGGGTGCTTCCAGATGACCGCCCAGGAGCTGGTGACCGCCAGCTCGGAGCGGATACCGATCAAGGTCGCCATCCTCAACAACGCCTATCTGGGCATGGTCCGCCAGTGGCAGGAGATGTTCTACGGCGAGCGGTACTCCGAGGTCTACCTCTCCCCGGACCTGCCGGACTACGTGGGCTGGGCCGAGTCGATGGGGTGCGTGGGCATGCGGGTCGACTCGACCGAGGAGGTGGACTCGGCCATCGACAAGGCCAACGACATCGACGACCGGCCGGTGGTCATCGACTTCCGCACCGACGCCTTCGAGAAGGTCTTCCCGATGGTGGCCGCCGGTGCCTCCAACGACGACATCATGGTCGACCCCAGCCAGACCGGAGGGGACCGCTGATGAGCGTGTACGGAGCCGACAAGCGCCACCACACCCTCACCGTCCTGGTGGAGAACAAGTCGGGGGTGTTGGCCCGGGTGGCCGGCCTGTTCTCCCGGCGGGGCTACAACATCTTCAGCCTGGCCGTCGCCCCGTCGGACAACGAGCGGTTCAGCCGGATCACCATCGTGGTGGACGTGGAGTCCGCACCGCTCGAGCAGATCATCAAGCAGCTGGACAAGCTCATCCCGGTGGTGTCGATCACCGAGCTCGACCCGGCGCACTCCCGCGAGCGCGAGCTCCTGATGGCGACCGTGGATGCCGGCCCGGACACCCGGGGCCAGGTGATCCAGCTGGTCGGTGTGTTCGAGGGGAAGATCGTCGACGTGGGGCCCGACCGGCTGACCGTGATGCTGGCCGGCGCCCCGGGCAAGCTCGACGACTTCGAGGATCTCATCAGCGGATATGGGATCGTGGAGATGCAGCGGACCGGTCGGGTGGCGCTGCCTATGCTCGAACGAGCCGATCGCGCGCACCCGCGCCCCGGAACGACACACGACACAGAGAAGGCAGGTTGAACACGATGGCCACGCTGTACTACGAGAAGGACGCCGACGCGAGTCTCATCGGGAACCGCAAGGTGGCGGTCATCGGCTACGGCTCCCAGGGGCATGCCCATGCCCTCAACCTGTCCGAGTCCGGTGTCGATGTCCGGGTCGGCCTCCGGGAGGGGTCGTCGTCGAAGCAGAAGGCCGAGGAGGCAGGCCTGCGTGTGCTGTCGGTGGCCGACGCCGCCGCCGAGGCGGACGTCATCATGATCCTCCTGCCCGACACCGAGCAGGCCTCCGTGTACGAGGCGGAGATCGCCCCCCACCTCGAGGCCGGGGACGCGCTCCTCTTCGCCCACGGCTTCAACATCCGGTTCGGCCTGATCACCCCGCCGGCCGACGTCGACGTGGCCATGGTGGCGCCCAAGGGCCCGGGCCACCTGGTCCGCCGGACCTACACCGAGGGCGGGGGCGTGCCCTCGCTGGTGGCGGTGTCGGCCGACCCGTCGGGCAAGGCCCACGACCTGGCCCTGTCCTACGCCCACGCCATCGGGGCCACCCGCGCCGGGGTGCTCGACACCACCTTCGCCGAGGAGACCGAGACCGACCTCTTCGGCGAGCAGGTGGTGCTGTGCGGCGGCCTGACCGCCCTGGTGCAGGCCGGGTACGAGACGCTGGTCGGAGCTGGCTATCAGCCCGAGTCGGCCTACTTCGAGTGCCTCCACGAACTGAAGCTGATCGTCGATCTCATGTACGAGCAGGGCATCAGCGGCATGCGCTTCTCCATCTCGGACACTGCCGAGTACGGCGACCTGACCCGGGGCCCCCGGGTCATCAACCAGGCGGTCCGCGACGAGATGGGGCGCATCCTCGGCGAGATCCAGGACGGCACCTTCGCCAAGGAGTGGGTGGACGAAAACGCCGACGGCCGCCCCAATTACAAGGCTCTGCGCCAGGCCGGCCTCAACCACCCGATCGAGAAGGTGGGCGCCGAGCTGCGCGCCATGATGCCGTTCGTCACCGCCGGGAAGCAGAAGATCCAGGACGTGTCCGGGGGCTGAGCGCACCTGCGGGCACGTCGTGAGGCGGGTCGCCGTGAAGCTCCCCGACGAACTCCACGCCCGTCTCGCCCACGAAGCCGATCCCAGCGGGATGTGAAGGTCGTGTCAGCGGTCGTAGACCTCGCGGCGATGACCCATCCACAGGACAAGGACGAGGAACTCATCATCATGAATCTCGTAGATGACGCGGTAGTCGCCGGTTCGGACCCTCCACTCGCCGGCACCACCAACGAGACGGGTTGCGGCCGGTGGACGCGGATCCTCAGCGAGGAGTTCGAGGACGGCTTGGATGCGTCGTCGAACGTCGGGATCAAACTTGCGGAGCTGGCGAGCTGCAGACGGTGACAGCTCGATGCCGTAGGTCATGCCAAGCCGAGATCGGCCTTGACCTGCTCCCACGGGATCGGTGCTTCGCCAGTCGCCTGCATTTCGGCCCGAGCTTCCTCGGCGGAGCGGATGTCCGCCATGTCCTCGGCCAACTCCAGGATGCCGTCGAGGTCGTCGGCATCGATGACGGCGGCGACCCTACGACCTCGTCGCGTCAGGTAGACCGGCTCATGGTCTGCACGGGCCTGATCGATGATGGCCGCCAACTGCTTCCGCGCCTCTGAGACGTTGAGTGATTCGGCGGTGCTCATGTACAAAGTGTACATATCGAGTCCGATATGTACAAGTGATCCAATTCCGACCTTGAGCTGGACCGACATGCTGCGAACCCGTCCATCACGCAGTTGGACCGCCCCACTCGTGCCTGACTGAGACACTCGCAAAGCGCCCCCTCCCGGCGTGCCCAGAGAACGAATTCCTTGGACGCGGAGGACTGTGCGGCGACCGAGCTCCCTCGGCCGGAGCGACCGGTCAGCCGGCGAGGGCACCCACCACGTAGTTGATGCAGCCGCACAGGGCGGCGACGTCGTCGGGGTCGATGCCCGGGAACATGGCGATCCGCAACTGGTTGCGCCCGAGCTTGCGGTAGGGCTCGGTGTCGACGATGCCGTTGGCCCGGAGCACGGCCGCCACCGTGGCCGCGTTGATCGAATCGTCTAAGTCGATGGTGCCGATCACGTGGCTGCGATCCTGCTCCCGGGCGACGAACGGGGTGGCGAAGTCCGAGTTCTCCGCCCAGGTGTAGAGGATCTCCGACGACCTGTCGCTGCGGCCGACGGAGAAGTCCATCCCCCCCTGCTCGTTGAACCATCTCACCTGGTTGTCGAAGAGGAAGATGGTGGCCAGGGCCGGCGTGTTGTAGGTCTGGTCGAGCCGCGAGTTGTCGAGAGCGATGGTGAGGTCGATCGACGCCGGCACCCACCGTTTGGTGGCGGCGATGGCGGCGATGCGGTCCTGGGCGGCGGGGGAGAGCAGGGCGGCCCACAGGCCGCCGTCCGAGCCGAAGCACTTCTGCGGCGCGAAGTAGTAGGCGTCGAACTGCTCCGGGTCCACCCGGAGGCCACCGGCCCCCGAGGTGGCGTCCACCGCCACCAGGCCGCCGCCGGCGGCCGGCGCCGCCGCACCCGAGGGCCGGGTGATCTGCATCATCACTCCGGTGGAGGTCTCGTTGTGGGTCAGGGCGTAGAGGTCGATGTCCTCGCGGGCCACGGCCTCGGGGTGGGTGCCCACCTCCGAGGCGATGATGTCCGGGGCCTCGAGATGGGGTGCGTCGGCCGCGGCGGTGGCGAACTTGGAGGAGAACTCGCCGAAGGTGAGGTGCTGGCTCCTGTGCTCGATGAGCCCGAAGGTGGCGGCGTCCCAGAAGCTGGTGGTGCCTCCGTTGCCCAGGGCGACCTCGTAGCCGTCGGGCAACGAGAAGAGCTGGGCCAGGCCCTCGCGCAGGCTCCCCACCACCGACTTGACCGTCTTCTGCCGGTGGCTCGTCCCGAGGTACGTGGTGGACACCTCGGCCAGCGCCTCGACGGCCTCGGGGCGCACCTTGGAGGGCCCGGCACCGAATCGTCCGTCGGCAGGCAGCAGGTTGGCAGGGACGGCGATGTCAGGGGTGTCGGTCACGTATGGAATCATGGCACCATGGCCCACGAGACAAAAACCGGACCGGCCCGACGCTGTCGCCGGTGCACCCCGGCGCGGTGACCGGGCACCGCATCTCCGCCCGGATCGCGGCCGTCACCCCGTCGGCGACCCTGGCCGTCGACGCCAAGGCCAAGGCTCTGCAGGCCCAGGGGGAGAACGTCATCGGTTTCGGGGCCGGCGAGCCCGACTTCCCGACGCCCGAGCACGTCGTGGCTGCGGCCGTAGAAGCGTGCCGCGACCCCCGCTGCCACAAGTACACCCCCACCGCCGGCCTCCCCGAGCTGCGCGAGGCCGTGGCGGTCAAGACCCGCCGCGACTCGGGCCTCGAGGTGTCGGCGTCGCAGGTCCTGGTGACCAACGGCGCCAAGCAGGCCGTCGCCAACGCGTTCGCCACCCTGTGCGACCCGGGCGACGAGGTACTTGTGCTCGCCCCATACTGGACCACCTACCCCGAGGCGATCCGCCTGGCCGGCGGCGTGCCGGTGGCGGTCTCCACCGATGTGACGAGCGGCTTCCGGGTCACCGTCGACCAGCTCGAGGCGGCCCGCACGGACCGCACCAAGGTGCTGCTCTTCGTGTCCCCCTCCAACCCCACCGGGGCCGTCTACCCGCGCGAGGAGATCGAAGCCATCGGCCGGTGGGCCGCCGAAGGTGGCCTGTGGGTCGTGACCGACGAGATCTACGAGCACCTGGTGTACGGCGGCGCCGAGCACCACTCGATGCCGGTGGTGGTGCCCGACCTGGTCGACCGCTGCATCGTGGTCAACGGCGTGGCCAAGACCTACGCCATGACCGGGTGGCGGGTCGGGTGGATGATCGGGCCGACCGACGTCATCGGCGCGGCCACCAACCTGCAGTCGCACGAGACATCCAACGTGGCCAACGTGTCCCAGCGGGCGGCGCTGGAGGCCGTGTCGGGCGACCTGGCCGCGGTGGCGGAGATGCGCCAGGCATTCGACCGCCGCCGGCTCACCATGCACACCATGCTCAACGACATCGACGGGGTCTCCTGCCTCCTGCCGGAGGGCGCCTTCTACGCGTTCCCCTCGGTCGAGGCCCTCTACGGGCGGGAGATCCGAGGCCGGAAGGCGAGCTCGAGCAGCGAGCTGGCCGAGCTGGCAATCGAGGAGGCCAAAGTGGCGGTGGTGCCCGGCGAGGCGTTCGGTGCCCCCGGCTACTTCCGCATGTCCTACGCCCTCGGCGACGACGACCTGGTCGAGGGCGTCAACCGGCTGGCCAAGCTCTTCGGCGACGCCGGGTGAGGCCGGGGCACTGGGCGACCTCCCCTTCTGCGCCTCCCCTCGATCACCGGGAGTCCCCGATCGATCGGGTGCCTTCGGCAGGCAAACTGCCTCTGATCTGCAACGGA
>PLHF01000006.1:0-2025 GCA_003138855.1 Acidimicrobiaceae bacterium
CTTCAACCACGCTTCGACGAGTCCCTTCGCAGGGAAACTGCCGAGGGCAGAGAGGTGTCGACGTTGTCGTTATTCCCTACCTGGTCGTTCACGTTATTCCCCACCGGGCTCCGTGATTCGTTCTACTCCATGGCGGCTCCCTTCACCCGTCGGCGGGTGGCGAGTAGCTCATTGAGCTGACCGGCGAGGAGGTCTGCCGAGGGTCGTCCGAGCTCGGCGGCGATGACCACGCTCTGGGTTCCTCGGCGCAATCTCACGATCCAGACCCGACCGGTTGGACGTTCGTTGTCCGGTGTCGGTTGGTGGTCGACCTCGACCACGACATGCACGCCGGCTCGACCCCGACCAGCCGGTCGACAGGCCGGTGAGCAGTAGACCGCTGGTCGTCCCCGGCCACCGGTGCGCACCACGTGCTCGTCACATCCAGGGGCAGCGCAGGTGAGGACGTCGATGGTTTCCGTGCCGCTCATTGCTTGCCCCCGGTCGTGGTGGCGCCGGGCCGCTTGTTCGGCCGGTAGGACTTGCCGTCCATGTGGACGTGATGGGCGGTGTTCACGATCCGGTCGAGGATGGACTCGGCGACGACCGGGTTGGGGAACAGCGAGTACCAGTCCGAGGCCTGGCGGTTGGCCGTGAAGATCGTGGACCGGGCCGATCGCTCGGTCACCAACTCGTAGAGGTCGTCGGCCTGGGCGACGGTGAAGTCGCGCATGGCGAAGTCGTCACAGATCAGCACGACCGGTCGTGCCCACCGTTTGAGCCGGGTCTCCCAGGTGTGGTCGGCGTGCCCTCCGGCCAGATCGGCCAACAGCCGACTGGTCTTGGTGAACAGTGCGGAGTAGCCACGGCGACAGGCCTGGTGACCGAGCGCCTGGGCCACCATGGTCTTGCCGACCCCGACCGGTCCGTGGAGGATCACCGATTCTCCGGCCTCGACGAAGCGGAGAGTGGCGAGGTCCCTGATGCGGGCGGCGGGGATCTTGGGGTTGGCGTTGAAGTCGAAGTCCTCCATGGCGCTCACCTGTTCGAACCGGGCCGCTCGCACCCGGCGGACGATGCCGGCCGCGTCCCGGCGTGACAGCTCGTCCTCGCACAGGCTCTGGAGGAACTCGACGTTTCCGAGTTCACCGGCGTGGGCCTGGGCCAGGCGGCCCTCCAACGTGTCGAGCATCCCCGAGAGCTTGAGGCTGCGTAGCGTCGTCTCCAGCTGGTGGGTGCGGGTCATCCCGCCACCTCTTCCGGGCTGAGGTGGTCGAAGAGGGAGCCCGGACCGTGCAGGTGGGCGGGAGCGTTCGGCGCGTTATGCACCTCTGCTCCGTCGTGCTCCGTTCCCGCCTTCAGGATCCCCCGCACCGTGCGGTACTCGGGATCGCCAACCTCGATGGCCCGGTGGCAGGCGGCGTCCAGTCGAGTCGCCCCGTACTTGTCGGCCAGTCCCACCACCCCTTGGGCGGCCCGGAGGTGATAGAGCGCCCCGTCGGACAACAGCCCTTCGACCAGCTCGTGCACTGAGGATCCGAGCTCTGCTGCCCGCTTCAGGCACCACTGGGGGGTGCGCATGAAGAAGGCCACCTTCTCGGGTGGGAAGTCGGCCCAGTCGGTCTGCTTGCCCCGCTCGATGCGTGCCCAGGTCTTGACCACACAGCCGTCGACGAACACCTCGACGGTCTTGTCCCCACACCGGGCATCGACGTTGGCTCCGATGAACCGCCACGGCACCGAGTAGAGGGCCTTGCCCACCTTGACGTGGCAGTCCGGTGCCACCTTCGGGTAGCTCCAGGTGGCGACTTCGAAGGTCATGGCCGGGAGCCCGAAGAGGGCAGGCGCCTCCAGAGTGTTGAACACCGACAGCGGGGACGCACCCTCCATCGACCGGTGGTGACGGACACCGGCCACGTTGGTGCACCACTCGAGAGCACCACGGCGCATGTCGGCCAGGTCGACCCAGTCCCGGCCCCGCCAGAACGAGTCCCGCACGTAGGGCATCTGGCGTTCCACCCTCGGCTTGTCCTTCGGCTTCACGGC
>PLHF01000006.1:2072-2817 GCA_003138855.1 Acidimicrobiaceae bacterium
CTCATCGAGAACGTCGGGCGGACGAACATGTGGCGGCTGAAGGCGAGCACCATCACGAACCCCCACACCCGCCGGAGCTTGCCGGTCCTCGGGTCGAGCCACTTGCCCAGGTGCCCGTAGTCGATCTGGACCTCCTCGCCCGGATCGACCTCGGGGCGCATGACCGTCACCTTGTCGGCGGCGACCTGATCGGGGAACTCGAGCCACACGTAGCGGCGGAGACTCGAGATCCCGACAGCCAGGCCGTGCTCGTCCCGCAGCCGCTGGTGCACCGTTGCGACCGTGTTGGTCTCGAGCATCGCTTCGATCCGGTCGTGGTGCTCGTGGATGGTGGCGTAGGTGTAGCTGCGGGCCCGGGCGTCGACCAGCTCGGGGAACCACCCCCGGACGAGTGCCCCCCACTCGGCCTGGGACAGCGGCGGGCCGCCGGGGATGAGCCCGGCCTCCTCGGCCTTGGCCACGTACTTGCGGACGGTCTTGGGGTCCGTGCCCAGGCTGGCGGCCACCACGACTTTCGGCCGCCCGGCATGCCAGTGCATCAACAACTCGACGATGTCCTTCACTTCAAAACTTCTCCTTGTCAACAGCGGCTCGCTCTCCTCGGGGGACAGCGAAGCGATTAGTGGAACAAGGAGCCCGGCGGGTGGATCCCCGACCCTCAGGGGTAGGGAATAACGTGAACGCAGGGGTAGGGAATTACTTGAACGTCCTGGTCAATCGCTAGGGAAATACTTGAACGCTGACA
>PLHF01000096.1:0-31299 GCA_003138855.1 Acidimicrobiaceae bacterium
AGAACTGGGCGTCACCGTAGGAGAACACCCCGCCGTCCGAGGCAACCAACCAGTAGCCAAACCCATCGGGCGTGGCCGCCATGCCGACGATCGGCTTGTTCAAGGTGAGGTTCCCGGCGGAGCCGTAGAACTGGGCGTCACCGTAGGAGAACACGCCACCGTCGGTAGCCACCAACCAGTAGCCATTGCCATCAGGCGTTGATGCCATGCCCACCACTGGCTTGTTCAGTTTGAGGTTCCCGGCGGAGCCGGCAAACGGTGCGGAACCGTAGCTGAAGATGCCACCGTCACTGGCAGTCAGCCAGTAGCCGGCGTTGTAGTTGAAGCGGTCCTGCGAGCTGGGGATGGAGGTTCCGCTTGGATTGGTGACGGTGACATCGACCACGCCGCTACCCGCAGGGGCGGTGGCGGTGATCGAGGTGGCCGAGTTGACCGTGACGTTGGTCGCTGCCGTGGAGCCGAAGTGAACCGCCGTGGCGCCGGTCAGCTGTAGTCCGGTGATGGTCACCGAGGTGCCGCCGGAAGGAGTAGAGGTGTTCGGCTTCACTCCGGTGACGATCGGACCGGCCGTGTAGGTGAACGCGTCCCCTGGGCTGACAGATGATTGGCCCACGAACGTGGTCACCTGGACGTCAACGGTGCCAGTACCTGCCGGAACGACCGCCGACACCGAGTTGTCGGTCAGACCCTTGAAGCTGAGTGCCGCCACCCCTCCGAAGGTGACCGCGGTCGGATTGCCGAGGAAGGTGCCGTGGATGATCACTGTTGTGCCCCCGGCCAGCGGGCCTGAGTTGGGGAGAACGGCGTTCACCGACGCGGGGGCCACGATGAACGTGCTGGTCATCACCGGCGGTGCTACGTACGGCGGGGCGTTCGGTACCGCCGGTGAACCCGCCACCACGCCTGCCGGGTATCCCGCGACCGCAGCGTTAATTATGCTCGATCCAACGGTGATGTTGGCATTCGTGTCGAACTCGCTTTGTGTCCAGTTGACCGTCGTCCCTCCGGCGCCGGCGGTCAGGGTGACGGTGGCGCTCGGCAGCGTCAGCGTCGAACCGGCTGGGATCTTCGTTGCCCCGGTCGACACCTCGAGGTACGGGAACGGTGTGCTGCCCAGGAAGGTCGTGGAGGTGCCACCGACGGTGGGGTCACCCGCGGCACCGTTCTGAATCCTCGCCGTGCAACCTGATCCGGCGGCGGCGCAGTACGTGATCGTCAACGGGAAGGAGCCCGACGAGGGAATATTATTCGGAGCGGTGGGAGGTGGCCCGCCGGTCCACGTGGCGTTGCCGCTCGCCACAGCACTGACGTAGGTCGTCCCGGCTGGGATCGGGTAGTAGTCGACGGTATTGTTGATGTAGTTGATGGGGAGCCCGCTGTTGGAGGTCGGGACGGCCTGGCTCCCACCCGCATCGGTGATCGTGAAGTTGGCGCCTTGGGCCACCGTGGCCGGTGAGTAGGCGGTGGCGGTCAGAGCTGTGTTGCCCCAGCCCGTGGGGCCGTTGAAGACAAACGTCTGGTTGACCTGTGTCCCGGGCGCCGGCGTGGCCGACGCAGGCGTGGCAGCTATCAGCCCCGCCATTCCGAGCCCGGCGGCACCGAGTACCGTTGCCGCTCCGATGGCACCCAAGCGGGTGATCTTCTCTCTGAATGTTCGCATGGATCCTTCTTTCATCTGTGGGTAGTGCATTGAGAACGATGAGCCCGACAGTGCGGTCCCTTGGTGAGCGATGCGTGGCGTCGACCGATCATAGGTGCCGGTGATGGTGCCTGGCCTGCCCCCGTGGGTGGGTCCCGCCTCCGGAGCAGAGGTTTCTTGCACCCGCCTGCGGGGCGGCGACAAACGTGGACAACGGGAGGGCGCCTAGGGAAGAGAGCAGCACGCGGTCCGACGGTTCTGCAGGGACCGTGACCCCATGGAGCAGTCGGCTCGTGAGTGAACGCAACGATCCCATCTCCTCAACCTCCGCCGATTCCCCCGCATCACACGATCGGGCGGCCCCATCAACCCCGGTGCCGCTGATCGGACCACCTTTGTGGCCATCCCGAAGCTACGGGATGAACAGGTCTGTTTGCAAAGGATAGCACGCAGAGTGGTGGATCTCCCACAAGCAGAGATGGTTGCAATTCCGCCGTGCCCCGGGCGCCGGCACCGATGCCGATGGCCAACCCTCACGGATGCCGGCACCCGAGGGTGGGCGGAGCGGAGGTGGCCGGCGCACGCATGCACCCTCGGAGGACGACGTACGATTCCACCGTGGACTCCCCCCGTCGAAGCGCACACCGGGACGGGCCCGGGTGAGCGCAGCTGCGCCCGGTGTCTTCACCGGCCGTGAGATCGACGAGCTGGTCGAGTTCTTCGACGCCAACGGGTACGCCACTCTTCGGGGCGTCTTCGACGAGTCCGCCGTGCTCGACATGGAGGCAGAGCTGGTCGGGGCCCAACGTCGCCTGGTCGACGCCACCCTCGACCCGCGCCATGCAACGGACATCCTCGACGAGCCCAGCGCGAGCATCGGCGGTCGCCCGTTCGCGCACTACGTCTGCTTCGCCACCGATGCGTCGGCCCTGGCCGACCGGGCGGTCCACCACCAGGCGCTGGTCGAGGTGGCCCACCGGCTCCTCGGCCCGACCGCCTGGCTCCTCGACTACGAGCAGTTCGGCGTGGTCTACCAGGACGCTCGGCCGGACCCGGGCTCGGGGTACTCGCGCATCGGCTGGCACACCGACCACCAGTCCGCACCCCATCTGGACATCTGGCCCGGGGTCGCCTTCACCATCCACTTCGATCCGACGTCCCCGGCGAACGGCTTCCTCCGCCTGGTCCCGCGCAGCCACCTCGGCGGGACCGAGGGCATCCCGCCCGGGTTCGAGCGGGTNNGCGGCGATCCGCCGGCATCTCCGGGGAAGCTGGTACGGCGGGACGAAGCTCGCCGTCGGGCACGGTACCGACGACTTCGTCAAGAACGCCCTGCGCTGAACCCTCTGGCCGTTCAGGCGTCGAACCAGGGCGACCGATTGTCCACCCTAGGTGGACGCAGTCGCCACTGTTATGGTCGGCACCGCGGTGCTGTCCGACGACGGGACCGGACATCCAGGTCCCGACAGATCCATTCCCCGACAGAAGGTGGCCACCACGATGGAAGTCCTCCGAACCCCCGACGACCGCTTCGAGGCGCTGCCCGGCTTCGCCTTCGAGCCCCACTACACAGTCATAAACGATCAGGACGGCGGCACCCTGCGGGTCCACCACCTCGACGAAGGCCCGGCCGACGGCCCGGTCGTGCTCCTACTCCACGGCGAGCCGTCGTGGTCCTACCTCTACCGTCACATGATCCCGGTGCTCGCCGGAAACGGTCTGCGGGTCATCGCTCCCGACCTCGTGGGCTTCGGTCGCTCGGACAAACCGACACCTCGCACCGAGTACACCTTCGCCCGCCACGTGGAGTGGATGCGGAGCCTCCTCTTCGACCACCTCGAGCTGACCGAGGTGACCCTGGTCGGCCAGGACTGGGGCGGCCTCATCGGGCTGCGGCTGGTGGCCGAGCACCCGGACCGGTTCGCCCGGGTCATAGCGGCCAACACCTACCTCCCCACCGGCGATGCCGTCCCGGGCGAGGCGTTCTTCGCCTGGCTCACGTTCTCCCAGGAGGTGGACCCATTCCCCACCGGCATCATCGTCAACGCCGGGTGCACCACCGACCTGGCCCCCGAGGTCATCGCCGCCTACGACGCCCCCTTCCCCGACGACACCTACTGCGAGGGCGCTCGCCAGTTCCCCACGCTGGTCCCCATCTCGCCCGACGACCCGGCGGCAGCGGCCAACCGTGCGGCGTGGGAGGTGCTCGCCGGGTTCGACAAGCCGTTCCTCACCGCGTTCAGCGACGGTGATCCCATCACCGCCGGCTCGGACGCTGCTCTGCAGGCACGGATCCCCGGTGCCGCCGGCCGTCACCACACCACAATCACCGGTGGCGGTCACTTCCTCCAGGAGGACCGGGGGCCCGAACTGGCCCAGGTGGTCGTCGACTTCATCCGCACCACCTGACCCGGGTCGGCGCGGCGGCCGGCGACCTGCGCTCACCTGGGTCCGGGTGCCGGTGGGTGCTCCGGTTGGGCCCCACAGGTGCAGCCCAGGGGCCGTTCAGAGAGTCTCGACGGATACCCGCGGTCGGTCGCGGTGGTCCGGTCGAGCGGAGCGTCACGATGCCGCGGTGGCCAGGGCCTCTAGACGGCGGTCGATGAAGCGCTGCTCGGCGATGTTGCCGGTCTTCCCCCGGGCCAGTCGATAGGCGACGGCGGCCTCGTCGATCCGCCCCGAACGCCTCAGGAGGTCGGCTCTGGTCGCCTGATAGAGGTGGTACCCGGCGAGCTCGGCGGCCAGGCCTGGATCGTCCACCAGCTCCAGGCCGGCAGCAGGCGAGTCGGCCATCGCCACGGCCACTGCCCGATTGAGCCGGACCACCGCGGTCGGCTCCCACTCGAGCAACCGGTCGTAGAGGTCGACGATCGTCGCCCAGTCGGTGAGATCGGGGCNNACCCGGCCTGTCTCCTGGGCGCGGGTGAGGAGGGCGAGGCCGGCCGCCACCTTGGTTGCGTCCCACCGTGAGCGATCCTGCTCTTCGAGCGTGATCGGGATCCCGTCGGCGTCCACCCGTGCCTCACGGCGCGAGTCCTGAAAGTGCATCATCGCCGCCAGGCTCAACGGCTCGGGCTCGTGGGGAAGCAGGTCCACCACCACGCCGACCAGCCGCAGTGCCTCGTCGCAGAGATCCACTCTCACCAGTTCGGCTCCCGACGCGGACAGGTAGCCGGCATTGAAGATGAGATAGAGCACGGCCAGCACCGCGGCCAGCCGGTCGGGCAGCTCGCCGGGAGGGGGGATCCGGAAGGCGATCCCGGCCTCCCGGATCTTGCGCTTGGCCCGGACGATCCTCTGGGCCAGCGCCGTCTCTGAGACGAGGAATGCCTTGGCCACCTCCTCGGTGGAGAGGCCCCCCAACGAGCGCAGCGTGAGCGCCACCTGAGCCTCGAGGGTCAGTGCGGGGTGGCAGCAGGTGAAGATGAGCCGAAGTCGGTCATCCGCGATCGGCTCCGACCCGTCACCGGTGTCCCAGGCGATGGACAGCTCGCGCCAGTCGCGCTGGCGTCGATCCGAGGCGGCCGCACTGCGCAATCGGTCGATCGCCTTGCGCCGGGCCGTGGTGACCAGCCATCCGGCCGGATTGTCCGGCACCCCGCGGAGCGACCAGGCCGATGCCGCGGACACCAGCGCGTCCTGAAGAGCGTCCTCGGCCAGATCGAAGTCCCCGAGGACCCCGATCAGGCGGGCGAGCACCCGGCCGCGGTCGGCCCTGTAGACGGACTCGAGAGCCTCGTCGACAGAGTCGGGGCGGCGGTCGGTCCGGTGGCGATCCAGGGCTACATCTCCGCCACAGGACGCACCTCGACCGAGCCGAACCTGGCCGACGGGACCATGGCCGCGGCTCGGAGCGCCTGGTCGAGGTCGTCACAGTCGATGAGGTAGTACCCCGACATCCACTCCTTCGTCTCGGCGAAGGGGCCGTCGACGGTGAGGGTCTCGCCGTTGCGCACACGCACCGTGGTGGCGGTGTCGGGTCCCATGAGCGGGTCGCCGGTGAACGGGCGACCGTAGGAGGCCAACTGCTTGCTGAACTCGGCATAGTCGGTCATCAGCTCGTCCCAGCCGGGGCCGCCGGGCAGCGGATGGGTCTCGTCGTTGTGGATGATCAACATGTAGCGCATCGTGCTCTCCTCTGTCGGTGTCGATGGCGGGTCACGCCGTTGTCCCCCAATTGACGGTGCCGTCGGCCCCGGATCGACACATCCGTCACGATTCTCCGCAGATGCCGGAATCCTCTCACGGACGGCGGCAGGGACGGAGGCCCGAGCTGCCTCGCGTCCACGCGGGAACCCGCCTGGCGCTGGCCGCTAGCCTGCCCGCATGCACCTGTACGCGGCCTTCCTGGGCGGCCCCCTTGCCGGGGACAGGATGGGCGAGGGCCACGAGGTCGTCCTGGTCGTGGCCGAGGGCCTGAGCGACGCCAAGGCCAAGGCCAAGGCCAAGTGGAGCGGAATCGGTCACTGCCATGTCGACGCCCTGCAGCGGATCGACATGGTCGACGGGTTCGAGGTCGCCCTCGCCCGGACCGGCGAGGGCGACAGGATCGAAGTCGACAGCTACAACTGATCCGCTGTCCGTGGGCGATACTGCACGGATGGAAGAGCGCAACGTCCTCGGGGGAGAACTCGAACCGTGCGGCACCGACCCGGTCACCGGCTTCTACCGTGACGGGTGCTGCACCACCGGGCCGGAGGACCTCGGCAGCCACACCATCTGCGCGGTGGTCACCGCCGAGTTCCTCGAGCATCAGCGACGGATCGGCAACGATCTCACGACCCCCATGCCCCGGTATCGGTTTCCCGGACTGTTGCCCGGGGACAGGTGGTGCGTCACCGCCGCCAACTGGCTGCGCTCCCACCTCGATGGTGCCGCCGCCTACGTGGTCCTCGCCTCCACCCACGAGCGCGCCCTGGAGGTGGTGCCGCTGGCCGCCCTCGAGGAGCATGCCGTCGACGTCCCCTCCGGGCCCGGCGGACTCGAAGGCTGACCGTCAGCCGGCGCGCTTGCGGAGGGCCTTCCTCAGCACCTTGCCGTAGGCGTCCAGGCCCTCACGGAAGAGCCTGGTCTCGGGCCCGGCGGCGATGCCCACCCGCTCGGGGATGATTCCCCAGATCGGGACCCCGGACCCGGTCCACCAGGCGACGGTCTCGTCGAGATCGTTGGTGCCCAGCCGAGCCGCACAGATGATCACCCCGTAGGGGATCCTGGTGCCGATCATCTCGAGCGTGGCGACCACCCGCGAGTACTCGACGCCACCGGCCCGGGTCGGGATCACCACGGCATCGGCCCGGTCGAGTGCGGCCCGCACGATGCGCTCGTCACCCGGGGGCGTGTCGACGACCGCGAGCCCACCGTGGCCGGCCAGGGCGCGGGACACGGTCCGCTCCGACGGCGCCTCCACCAGGTCGACGCCGACGAGGGGACGCTCCTCGAGCCACTCTGCCGTGGAGGCCTGGCGGTCGGCGTCGACGAGCGTCACCGGATCCCATCCGCGGTCCACTGCCGCTGCCGCCAGGTAGACCGACGTGGTCGTCTTCCCCACGCCGCCCTTGACATTGCTGACCACGATGTTCATCGCGGCATCCGGCTCACGGCGCACCCGCGCCTGACGGGGAGGACGAGGATCTGCTGCACCTGGCTGACGATAGCGGAGCCGGCACCTCGTCACCCGGCGGCGGGGGGCGTCGGCGGGAGGGCCCCCGATGAGCGGGCGGGCAGGCCGGTCAGCCGGCGAGGTACTCCCGGGCCCGGCCGGCGAGGTACTCGATGTCCGCGGTGACCGCGTCGGCCAGCACTCCGACGTCGGGCATCGACTCGTAGTCACCGGTGATCCCGAAGCAGAGGCGCCCGTTGTAGGAGAGGATCGCGGTTCCGACGCGGATCCCGTGGCTGATGGGGACGAACGGGCGGTACTCGCGCATCTCGTGCCCGAGGCAGTAGAGGGGGATCTGTGGCCCGGGCACGTTCGTCGTGACGGTGTTGAGCGAGCGCTGCCCGAACCGGTGCATCCCGTTGATCGCCATCCGGCTGAACGCCCCCACCAGCATCGGCGGGGCGAGGTTGCCGACCGAGGTCACCATGACGCCCGCCTCCGCGATGTGGGAGGCCTTGAGCTTGGACATCTCCTCGTGCACGGTCTCGAGGCGCTCGATCGGCTCGGCCACTTGCACCGGGAGGTCGTACAGCAGGGCCGTGACCCGGTTGTCCGCCACCCCGCTCCCGTCGTCGTGGCGGGTCGACACCGGCACCAGTGAGCGCACGACGGCGGTGTCGACGTCGTCGCCCCGCTCCTCGAGCAGCGCCCGGTAGCCGCCGGAGACCGCCGCCAGCACGACGTCGTTGATCGTGCCACCGAAGGCGGTGCGGATCGTCTTGACATCGGCAAGGCTGGCGGACGAGTGGGCGTAGGCCCGGTGGGGGCCGATCGGCCCCTCGATCGAGAGGGGCTTGGTCGGGGCGAGGCGCCGCAAGAAACGGAACGTCCCCTCCGCGGTCGTCAGGGTGGAGTGCGCCGCGTCGATGGGGTGGGCGATGGACCTCGGGATGCCCCTGGCCGCCGCCAGTGCGTTGGACACCAGACCGCCCCAGGCGTCGAAGACCTTCAGGGCCCCCAGCGGCTCGGGGCGCGGCTCCCAGGGCTGTGGCTCGCCGACCGCGGTGTCGGCCTCGAGGTCCAACAGGATGGTGAGCAACTCGACCCCGGCGATCCCGTCGACCATGCAGTGGTGGATCTTGAACACCAGGGCCCATTGCCCGCCTTCGAGGCCCTCCACCAACCATCCCTCCCACAGCGGCCGCTCGCGGTCGAGCGGTTGCGACATGAGCCGCCCCATCAGACGGTCGAACGCCGCGTCGTCGCCCGGAGTGGGGAGCGCCGTGTGGCGGAGGTGGTAGCCGAGGTCGAAGTGGGGATCGTCCACCCAGACCGGCCGGCCCAGCTCGAAAGGGACCGAGCGGACACGCTGGCGGTAACGCGGGATCAGGTGCAGCTTGGAGGCGACCAGTCGCTCGAGGTCCTCGAACGGGGGCGGCGGGTCGTCGAACACGCAGGCCCCTGCGATGTGCATATGGACGATGCCGTCCTCGATGTGAAGGAACTCGGCATCGAGCGCGTTCAGTCTCTCCACGTCCAACCTCCCCTGTTCTCGTCCGTGCCCTCAGCGCACCATACGACCATGTGGGTCCGCAGGAACAGGGTCCTTCGGCAGGTTTTCCCGCCTGGATCGCACCGTCCCCCTCCGTGGCGGCTCGAATCGTGACCTTCGACTCTAAACGTGCAGCGCAAAGTGGCCTAGGTTCAGACAGGGGTATCGTCGTAGAGGAGGGAACGATGGGGGACCAGACCGAGCTGTTCATGCGTGACACCGACGCCTTCTCGTGGTACCTCGAGAAGGATCCGGCCCTGCGGTCGACCATCCTGGCCATCGCCTGGCTCGACAAGCAGCCGGATTTCGATGCGCTCTCCGCCCGGCTGGCGCATGCGGTCGAGCAGATCCCCCGATTCCGGGAGGTGCCGGTCGCACCACCGGGTCGGATGGCGACCCCGCGCTGGGTCGACGTCGACTTCGACCTCTCGTTGCACCTGCACCGGTTCGAGGCCCCGAGTCCGCACACTCCGGCTACGGTGATCGACTTCGCCCGGATCGAGGCCATGAGCGGCTTCGACCTCTCGCGGCCGCTGTGGCAGTTCACCCTCGTCGAGAACCTGGCCGACGACCGCGCCGCGCTGGTCATGAAGGTCCACCACTCGCTGACCGACGGCATCGGCGGGATGCAGCTGGCATTCCTCCTGTTCGAGACCACCAGTGAGTCCGATCCCGATGTCCAGGTCCCCCTGACAACTGTCCACGAGCACGTCCCGGGCACCGCTGAGCTGGTCCGGGAGTCGCTGGCCTACGACTGGCACCGGGTCTTCGAGACGTTCCGCCACGGACTGTCGGAGGCGGTCCCCACCGCGGTGCACGTGGCCAGGAACCCGGTGCGCTCGACGTCCGATGCCCTCTCCACCGCTATGGCCGTCGGTCGCTTCGTGGCGCCGGTCTCCGAGACCCTGTCACCGGTGATGACCGACCGGAGCCTCGACCGGCACCTCGACATGATCGCCGTGGACTTCCGCGACCTGAAGCGGGCGGGGGCCTCGGTGGACGGCACCCTCAACGACGCCTTCGTCGCCTCGGTCACCGGAGGGCTGCGCCGCTACCACGAGCGCCACGGAACCACTGTCGAGGAGCTCAGGATCACCCTGCCGATCTCGATCCGCAAGGAGGGTGACCCTGCCGCAGGCAACCGCATCACGCTCGAGCGATTCGCGGTGCCCGTCGGTGTGGCCGACCCTGCCGAGCGTGTGCGCCTCACCGGCGAGCGGTGCAGGGTGGCCAGGGACGACCGTGCCCTGCCGCTGTCGAATGCCATCGCCGGGACGCTCAACCTGCTTCCGTCAAGCGTGGTCGGCGGCATGCTGAAGCACATCGACTTCCTGGCCAGCAACGTGCCCGGTGTGAGGGTCCCCCTCTATCTCTGCGGGGCTCCGGTGTCGGGGTACTACGCGTTCGGGCCGACCACCGGATCGGCGGTCAACGTGACGCTGCTCACCTTCAACGGGACCTGCTGCGTGGGCATCACGATCGACGGCGGGGCCGTCCCCGACGCCGACGTGCTCATGGAGAGCTTCCGCCAGGGTTTCGAAGAAGTGCTCGATCTCGCCGGGGACCATCACCCGGTGGTCCTCCCCCTGCGCTAGGACGGGGTGCAGGTCGGGGCCCGGGCGCCATCGCCGAGGCGGCAACCGACCTTCCGGCTGGGCCTACGGGTGGGGCAGGGCGGCGCCGGCCAGCGTCAGGATGCACCCCGGATCCTCTCCGAGCGGGTCGCCCGACGCCGCATAGGCCCGGGAGCGCGAGCCCCCGCAGAGGTCGGCATGTTCACAGACACCGCACTGTCCGGCGAAGTCGGCGTCACGGATGGCACGGAGGAGCGGGTCGTCGCGGTAGATCTGCATGAGGCTCTGGTCGCGGACGTTTCCGAGACGCAGCGGAAGGAACCCGGACGGGTAGACGTCCCCGTTGGCTGCGACGAAGATGATCCCCTTACCGTCACGGGTCGCGGCACTCGGGGCGCGCACAGGCGCCGTCGGCGGCCCCAACAGCGTCTGCAGCCGGTCGTGGAGCTGCGAGTAGAGGGGACCGTGCTCGAACGTCGTTTCGGCCGGCATGCCCCCTGCCCGCCTGCGTTCGAGGGCCACCCTCCGGAAGAAGGGCGCCTCGACGGTGCGAACGGTGAATCCGTACTGCGATGCGTCGACCAGGAAGTTGCAGATGTCCTCGTTCTCCTCCGCGGTCGATGCCTCGATGCCGGTGCCACGACCGGTGGTGATCAGGAAGAACACTTCCCAGATGTCGACGTTCATCTCGTGCATGAGTGCAGCGATGTCGGCAAGCTCGCCGATGTTGGACCGCATGACCGTGGTGTTGATCTGGACGGTGAGGCCGTGGCGCTGCAACCGGCGGATGGCGGCCAGCGTCGCCTCGAAATGGCCGTCGATGCCGCGCACGGCGTCATGGGTCCCCGCGGTCGCACCGTCCAGGCTCAGCGATGCGGTCTTCACCCCCTGGTCGCACAGCGCCCACAGCCGGGGGGACGTCAGCTGGGGGGTCACGGACGGCGCGATCGCCGCCGGCACGCCCATCGACTTCGCATGGGTCGCGATGGTGACGATGTCGTCGCGCTTGAGGCAGTCGCCGCCGGTCAGGATCAGGATCGGGCGTGGACGACCGATCCCGGCCAGGTCGTCGATCAGGGCGAAGCCCTCGGCAGTCGAGAGCTCGTCCGGACCCGGGTCGCGCTGGGCATCGGCCCGGCAGTGGGCACAGGCCAGGTCGCAGGCCTTGGTCGTCTCCCAGAACACGAGGAGCGGGCGGTTGTCGAACTGACGCCTCGCCCCCGCCTGGCCGGAGTCGGGCCGGCGCTCCCCCCGGTGACCTCGTTCGACCCGTGCCATCGGTGGACCGACGGACGTCGGGCGGACGGGCATCAGGCCCCGACCCGGAGTGCGGTGCCGACCGTTCCCCAGCAGGCGCCGGCCGGTCTGCACCGCGGTTCTCTCATTCCCATTGGGACATTGTCGGGGTCGGCCGGTGGGCCCCGATAGGGCCATTCGTCCATTTCGTGGCCCGCAGGCCACGCCGGCGCACCGTGGCGGCGTCCGGGCCGGCCGATCGTCAGGCCGCCGGGCCGTTCACCAGCTTCACGTTCGCCGTGTGCGTCTGACCGGACTGGTCGGTCCACTGGAGCTGGACGTTATCCCCGGGATGGTCGGCCTCCAGCTGGTTGCTCAGGTCCGAGGACGACGAGATCGACTTCCCGTCGATGGCGGTGATGACGTCACCCTGGGCCAGGCCGGCCTGGGCGGCCGGAGAGCCGGAGACGGTCCCGTCCACGACCGCGCCGGACGTCGTCGTCCCGTTTGCACTGCCGGAAGCTCCCGAGCCGAACCCGCCACTGCCATTGGCACCGCCCGACGAAGCGACCTCGACGCCCAGGAACCCGGTAGCACCGAGGTGCACCGTGGACGATGCGTGGCCGGACTCGATCTGGCCGGCGACCGAGAGGGCCGTGGCGATGGGGATGGCGTAGGCCTGGTTGGCCGACACCTGGTAGCCGGTGCCCGTCGATGCGGCGGTGTCCATGCCGATGACCTGGCCGGAGGTGCCGACGAGCGGGCCGCCGGAGTCGCCGGGTTGGATGCCGGCATTGATCTCGATGAGCCCGGACAGGTTCTCGGCGTTGCCGCCTCCGTTGTCACTGGCGGTGATGGACTGGTCGGTGGCGATCACCGAGCCACCCGCCGCGCTCGGGGTCCCGCCCGACCCTCCGGCGTTGCCGACGCCCACGACGGCCTGGCCGACAGCCGCCGACCCGGTGCCGGTCGTCACGGTCCGCAGGCCACTGGCACCCACCAACTTGAGCACCGCCACGTCGCCCGCGCGGTCGTACCCGACGACGTTCGCCGTGTACGTCTTGCCGTTCCCGATGTCGGTCACGCTGATGCTGGTGGCACCGTCGATGACGTGGTTGTTGGTGAGGATCTCACCGGAGGATGTCAGCACCATGCCGGTGCCTGCCGCCTGCTCGTCCTGGTAGCTCATGTTGGTGTTGACGTCCACGAGGCCCGGGTCGACCTTCGAGGCGATGGCGGAGATGTCCGAGGGGGCCCCGGCACCCGTGGAGGAGTTCCCCGACGATCCCGACCCGAACGGGGAGGACCCGCTGCCCGACGATCCCGACCCGGAAGGGGAGGACCCGCTGCCCGACGATCCCGACCCGGAAGGGAGCCCCGAGTTGGGACTGGCGATCGCGTTGGTGCCTGACTGGGCGGACCACACGAGGTGGCCGACTCCCGCCCCCAGCAGAATGGCGGCGGCGGCGATCGAGGCCACCGCGACCATCGGGAGGTGTCGCCGTTTCGCAGGACCCGGCTGCGGCGACGGGCTGGTGAAGCCTGGAGGCACCCATCCACCCGGGGGCGGTGCTCCCGGCACTCCGCCACCCCATCCCCCGCCCGGCGGCACCCCCGGGGACCCTCCGGGACCCCAGCCCGGCCACGGCGACTGCGCCCAGGTGCCCGCAGGTGGCGTCGGGGGCCCGGCGGCCACCGACGCATAGCGGCCGGTGGGGTCCTGCGCTCCGGCGCCGGGGCCGGCAGTCAGGGGGTTGGGTACCGCGACCCACTGCTGGGGGCCGGCGGGGCCGGCGTACGGCGGGGCGGGCAGGATCGGGGCTCCGCCCGCAGGGGGAGTGGGCAGGCCCGGGTACTGGTCGGCGCCCGGGGGCACGGCCGTGCCGGCCGTGCTGCCTTCCTCCGCCCCCTGCGGGCCAGTCGAGGGATGCCACATCTCGCTCATGTCTGCCTACCTTCGGTCTGCCTGCGGATCCGCGTGGTCCGCGGTCGCGTTCTTCCACACCATTGGACACCCACCACGTAAGGGAACCATAAGTCCCGAGTAGGAATCTCCTAATCCCTGGTGGGGCAGGGCGGAACGTGCCTGTGGCCGTCGGCGTCGACCGGAGGCACGGCGGGCGGCCGACCCCCTAGGACTCGAGCTGGTGGCCGAGCGACTGGACCGCCTCGATGAACTCGTCGATCATGTCGAAGACCACCTGGGAAGCCGTCTTGGTCACGTTCATCGAGCCGACGATCTGACCGACGAAGTAGTTGGCCAGCTGCTCGGCACCGGAGCCCGGGCGGTAGGCAGCCCGGTCGACGCGCGTGATGGCGTCGTTGACCAAGATGGGCTGCAGCGGCATCCCCAGGGGCATCGGGGTCGCCGGGTCGTCCCACTCGTCGGTCCAGGCCGATCGCAGCTGCCGGGCCGGCTTGCCCGTGCGCGACCGCGAGCGCACCGTGTCCGACGAGGTGGCGGCGAGGAACTTGGCCTTGACGACGGGGTGGGTCTCGGCTTCCTCGGTGGTGAGCCACACCGATCCGCACCACACGCCCTGCGCACCGAGCGCCATGGCCGCAGCCATCTGGCGTCCCCGCCCGATGCCGCCGGCGCCGAGCACGGGCACCGGGGCGACCGCATCGACGATCTCGGGAATGAGCACCATCGACCCGACCTCCCCGGTGTGGCCGCCGGCCTCGGCGCCCTGGGCGATGATGACGTCCACGCCGGCATTCACGTGCCGCTCCGCATGCTGGGCCTTGCCCGCCAGGGCCCCGATGAGTCGGCCCTCCTGCTTCACCCGCTCGATCATGTGGGCGGGGGGCGGCCCGAGGGCGTTGACCACCAGCGACGGCCGGTGGGCCAGGGCGATCTCGAGAAGCGAGTCTGCCTGACGCTCCGAGAAGGGAACGGCCGTGTCGCCTGCGTCCCTACCGCCGAGCGGGCCGCGTGCTGCCTCCGCGTCGGGCAGGGCCGGCACGTCGTAGCGCCGCAGGATCTCCTCGACGAAGGCGATGTGCTCGGCGGGGATGAGTGCGGCGATGTCCGCCATGGTGTAGCCGCCGGCATCGGAGCCGGCGTACTTGGCCGGCACGATGAGGTCGACGCCGTACGGGCGGCCGCCCACCTCGTCCTCGATCCAGGCCAGGTCGATCTCGAGTTGCTCCGGCGAGTGCGCCACCGCGCCAAGCACTCCCATGCCGCCCGCCCTGGTCACAGCGGCGACCACGTCGCGGCAGTGGGTGAAGGCGAGGATCGGGACATCGATCTCCAGCATCTCGGTGATGGCGGTCTGCATGGGCAACGCACCTCCTGCACGGCCTTCGGTCGTGCGTCGATCGGTCCCGCCGGGTCCTGTTCATGGGTTATATTGACGGTCAGATGTTACCGTAGTTAGTATCATCGAATGAAGCAAGCGCTGCTGGCTCCCCCGCTGCCCTCGAGCCTCGACACGGCCTCGGCGCAGTACGTCCAGAACCGGGCGGACATGCTCGAGCAGCTGGCCGTCATCGACGACCTGCTCGACCAGGCGGAGGCCGGCGGCGGGCCCAAGAGGATGGAACGGCTGCGGAGCCGCGGCAAGCTCCCGGTGCGCGAGCGCATCGCCAACGTGCTCGACCCCGACAGCCCGTTCCTCGAGATCAGCCCCCTCGCCGCCTACGACTCCGACTACACGATCGGCGGCGGGATGGTGGTGGGGATCGGCGTCATCGCCGGTACCGAGTGCGTCATCATCGCCAACGACCCCTCCGTCCTCGGGGGCGCGCTCACGCCGTACGCGGCGAAGAAGTGGACGCGGGCACTGGAGATGGCGCGGGACAACCGCATGCCCTATGTCAGCTTCGTCGAGTCGGCCGGCGCCGACCTGCGGGTCGAGACCGACGGCGGGGGTCGCCGGGTGCAGACCTTCCACTTCGCCGAGAGCGGACGGTTCTTCTACGACCTGATCGACCTGTCCAAGCTGCGCATCCCCACGGTCTGCGTGGTCTTCGGATCCTCCACCGCCGGAGGGGCCTACCAGCCCGGCCTCTCCGACTACAACATCGTGGTCAAGGAGCAGTCGAAGGTCTTCCTGGCCGGGCCACCCCTGGTCAAGATGGCGACGGGCGAGGAGTCCGACGACGAGATGCTCGGCGGGGCCAAGATGCACGCCGAGGTGTCGGGCCTCGGCGACTACTTCGCCGAGGACGAGATGGACGCGCTCCGGATGTGCCGCGAGGTGGTGTCCCACCTCAATTGGCGGAAGGCCGGGCCTGATGCCGCCCTGCGGTCCGACGACCCGGCGCACGATCCCGAGGAGCTCCTCGGCCTGGTCAGCCGCGACCTGCGCCAGCCGGTCGACGTCCGCGACGTCGTCGCCCGCGTCGTCGACGGATCGCGCTTCGAGGAGTTCAAGGCGAGGTACGGCAGCACCATCGTGTGCGGATGGGCGACCATCCACGGGTACCCGGTGGGGATCGTCGGGAACAACGGGGTGATCTACCCACGGGCCGCCGAGAAGGCCGCGCACTTCATCCAGCTCTGCAACCAGATCGACGTGCCGTTGGTGTTTCTGCAGAACGTAACCGGCTACATGGTGGGACGCGACTTCGAGGCCGAGGGCATCATCAAGAAGGGCTCGCAGATGCTCAATGCCGTCACCAACTCCACCGTGCCGCACCTCACCGTGATCATCGGCTCCTCGTACGGCGCCGGCACCTACGGCATGTCGGGCCGGGCGTTCGGCAACCGGTTCACCTTCCTGTGGCCCACGGCGAAGATCGCCGTCATGGGCCCCAAGCAGATCGCCGGGGTGATGTCGCTGGTACGCCGTGGCCAGGCCGCCCGGAAGGGCCTCGAATTCGACGAGGAGGAGGATCGCCAGATCGTCGAGATGGTCGAGGCCATCCAGGAGCAGGGCTCGCTCGCCCTGGTCGCCACCGGGGCGATCAGTGACGACGGCATCGTCGACCCGCGCGACACCCGCACCGTGCTCGGACTGTGCCTGTCGGTGGTCCGCAACAGACCCGTCGAGGGCACCGAGGGCTACGGGGTGTTCCGGCTGTGAGCTTCTCCACGATCCTGGTCGCCAATCGCGGCGAGATCGCTCGCCGCATCATCCGCACCGCCTACTCGATGGGCGTCCGCACCATCGCCGTGTTCGTCGACGCCGACGCCGACGCTCCCTTCGTGTCCGAGGCCGACGAGTCGGTGCGGCTGGCCTCCGGGTACCTGGACGGTGCGGCCATCATCGACGCCGCCCTGGGCAGCGGGGCGGAGGCCGTCCACCCCGGCTACGGGTTCCTGTCGGAGAATCCCGGCTTCGCCGCGGAGGTCACCGGTGCCGGGCTGACCTGGATCGGGCCCCCTGGATCGGTCATCGCCCAGATGGGCGACAAGCTGGCGGCGAAACGCCTGGCCGTCGCCGCCGGGGTGCCCACACTCCCCTCGGCCGAGAGCCCCGGGGATGCCGACGGCGTCGGCTACCCCCTGATCGTCAAGGCCGCCGCCGGCGGTGGGGGCAAGGGCATGCGCATCGTCGGCTCCCCGTCCGACCTCGACGCGGCCGTCGCCTCGGCGCGACGCGAGACCGCCGGCGCCTTCGGCGACGACCGGGTGTTCCTCGAGCGCTATGTCGCCACGTCGCGCCACATCGAGGTCCAGATCCTCGGCGATGGGCACGGCAACCTGGTACACCTGGGCGAACGCGAGTGCTCCATCCAGCGGCGCCACCAGAAGCTCATCGAGGAGTCGCCGTCACCGGTGGTCGACGACGCCATGCGCACCGCCATGGGCGAGGCCGCCCTCCGGCTCGCCCGCGCCATCGGATTCCGATCGGCCGGCACGGTCGAGTTCCTGGTCGACGAGGCCACAAAGGAGTTCTACTTCCTCGAGGTCAACACCCGCCTCCAGGTCGAGCACCCGGTGACCGAGGAGGTCACCGGCATCGACCTGGTCCGCGAGCAGCTGAGGATCGCCGCCGGCGAGCCCTTGGGCTACGCCCAGTGCGACATCGCCTTCGCCGGGCATGCCATCGAGGCCAGGCTCTGCGCCGAGGACGCCGAGGCCGGGTTCCTCCCCGCCACCGGGACCCTCGCTGCTTTCTCCCCCGCGGAGGCCCCCGTCGTGCGGTGGGAGTCCGGCGTCGAGCAGGGGTCGGTGGTCAGCGTCGCCTTCGACCCGATGCTCGCCAAGGTCATCGCCCACGCCCCGACGCGGGCGGAGGCCGCCTCGCGTCTCGCCCTGGCACTCGAGCGGCTCCACATCGGTGGCGTCACCACCAACCGCGCCTTCCTCGCCGCCGCGCTGCGCCACGAGCGTTTCCTCGGCGGGGACACGACCACCGACTTCATCGAGCGCTTC
This sequence comes from Acidimicrobiaceae bacterium, assembly GCA_003138855.1. Classification (GTDB taxonomy): domain Bacteria; phylum Actinomycetota; class Acidimicrobiia; order Acidimicrobiales; family RAAP-2; genus Bog-756. Next base: position 17,929 of record PLHF01000096.1, read on the forward strand.
GGTCCGGCGCGCTCGATGGTGCTCGGCGATACCGAGTTGGCATGGGCCGCCACTGCGGCGGCGCTGTGGCTCCAGTGCGAGCACCGCGCGTCGACACCGGTGCTCGCCGACCTGCCGAGTGGATGGCGCAATGCGCGCCTGCCCGCTCAGGCCGTCTCGCTGCGCCATGGCGAACACACGGTCGACGTCACCTACCGGTCCCGCCGCGACGGAGCCTTCGACGTCGGCGACGGGCGATACGCTCGCATCCACCGGCACTCCCCGCTCGACATGGACGTGGAGGTCGACGGGCGGCGCTCGACCGTGCGCGTCACGCACGCGGGCGATCATCTCCACATCCAGTCCCGCCGCGGCACTGTGGACTTCCGGATCGTCCCGCGCTTCGTGGCGCCGGGAACGCAGGTCCCCTCGGGGGGGCTTGCCGCACCCATGCCCGGCACCGTGGTCGAGGTGCGCGTCGCCCCCGGCGAGCGGGTCACTGCGGGCACCACGTTGGTGGTGATGGAGGCCATGAAGATGGAGCACCACATCAATGCCCCGGCCGGCGGCATCGTGGTCGAGGTGTTCGTGGGCCCCGGCCAGCAGGTGGACAACGGCGTCGCGCTGTTGGTGATCGAGCCGGAGGGTGCCGGACCCGATGAGCCGGGCAGCCAACCGGGTCAAGGGGCCGGGGAGGGACCGAGATGACCGAGCCGATCCGCATCGCCAACTGCTCCGGGTTCTATGGTGACCGGCTGTCGGCAGCCGCGGAGATGGTGGAGGGCGGCCCGATCGACGTGCTGACCGGTGACTGGCTGGCCGAGCTGACCATGCTGATCCTGGCCCGCACCCAGGCCAAGCGCCCCGGCGGCGGGTACGCACGCACCTTCGTCACCCAGATGGCCCAGGTCATGGGCACGTGCCTCGAACGGGGCATCAAGGTGGTGTCGAATGCGGGCGGTCTCGATCCGGGCGGGTGCGCCGAGGCGGTCGCAGGGGTCGCCGCCGAGCTGGGGCTCGCTCCGAGGATCGCCTACGTGGGCGGCGACAACCTCCTGCCGAGACTCGGCGAGTTGCGCGAAGCCGGCGTGGAGCTGGCCCAGTTCGAGTCCGGGGAGCCCATCGGCGACACGGCGCGCTTCGTCACCGCCAACGCCTACCTGGGCTGCTGGGGCATCGTCGATGCCCTCGACCGTGGTGCCGACATCGTCATCACCGGCCGCGTCACCGATGCCGCCGTCGTGTGCGGGCCTGCCGCCTGGCACCACGGGTGGGCGCGTGACAATTGGGACGAGCTCGCCGGTGCGGTGGTGGCCGGGCACGTCGTGGAGTGCGGCGCCCAGGCGACCGGCGGCAACTACTCCTTCTTCACCGAGGTGCCCGGCATGACACGAGTCGGGTTCCCGTGGGCCGAGATCGCCGCCGACGGCTCGTGCGTGATCGGCAAGCACGAGGGCACCGGCGGCGAGGTCTCGATCGGCACCGTCACGTCCCAGCTCCTCTACGAGATCGGCAGCCCCTCCTACCTCGGGCCCGACGTCACGGCCCGCTTCGACACGATCCGCCTCGAACAGGCCGGCACCGACCGCGTGCGGGTCTGCGGCACCAGGGGCGAGCCCCCGCCGAGCACGCTCAAAGTGGCGATGAACGAGGTCGGCGGCTTCCGCAACGACCTGGCCGTCGCCCTCACCGGCCTCGATGTCGAGGCCAAGGCCCGGCTGGTCGAGGACGCCTTCTGGCTGGCGTGCCCCTACGGTCCCGAGGACTACGAGAGCGTCACCACCCGGTTGGTCCGGACCGACAAGCCCGATCCGGCCACCAACGAGGAGGCAGTGGCACTGTGGCGGATCACCCTCAAGGACCCTGACGAGCGCAAGGTCGGCCGGGCGGTCTCCGCTTCCGTCACCGAGATCGCGCTCGCCACCATCCCCGGCCTGTTCGGCGTCGGCGGCGGCCCGTCCGGTGGCTCCCCCTATGGCGTGTTCCGCCCCGCGCTGGTGCCGGCCGACCTCGTGCCCCAGCACGTGGTCGTCCTCGGCGGGGAACGGACCGTCGTGGACTCCGTGGCGCCGCCGGGCGAGGTGCACGTCGACGGCGACGAGGGGCCGGCGGCCGCGGTGCCGAGAGGTCCCACCGTGGCGGCTCCGATCGGCCGCGTGGTCGGCGCCCGCTCCGGCGACAAGGGCGGCCACGCCAACCTCGGCGTCTTCGCCCGCAGCGATCGGGGCTGGGCGTGGCTCGACGAGTTCCTGACCACCGAAACCCTGAAGCGCCTCCTCCCCGAGACGGCACCGCTGGTCATCGATCGCTACCGACTGCCCGCGCTCCGGTCGCTGAACTTCGTCATCCACGACCTGCTCGAAGCAGGCGTGGCCGCCTCCACCCGCCAGGACGCACAGGCCAAGAGCCTGGGCGAATGGCTGCGCAGCCGGGTGGTGGACCTCCCCGCCGCCCTGTTGGAGCGGCCATGACCTGGGCCGGCGAGTCGTTCGACGTGGCCGTGGCCGAGCCCACCGAATTGCAGGAGCGCCTCCGTTCGGTGAGGCCGCCACCGGCTGTGCTCGGCCGAGAGCGCGAGCGACGCCTCACCGACCGTCAGCGCCAGATCCTCGACCACCTCGGCCAGATGTTCGACGGCGGCTTCGCCCACCTGACGATGGCCGAGATCGCCTCGCGCTCGAACTGCTCGCTGCGCACCCTCTACGGCCTGGCACCCAGCCGGGACGAGCTGGTGCTCATCGTCGTGGATCGCAACCTCTGGCGGGTCGGGCGTACGGCCATGGAGGCGATCCGGCCCGACATGGATCCCCTCGATGCGCTGCAGGCATACCTCGAAGCGGCCAATGGGGTCGTGGACGGGCTGACCGAGCCGTTCGCCCGTGACCTCGCCACCATGCCGGCCGCGCAGCGGCTGGGCGACTTCCACGCCGAGTACCTGGTCGCCGTCACGCGATGCCTGCTCGACCTCGCCGTCGAGCGGGGCGATACGCCTGCCATCGACACGGGTGCAGCTGCCCGGGTGATGGCGAGCCTGGCGCGCCTGCTGTCACTGCCCGAAGTGATGCCCACACTCCGCTCGACGCCCAAACAGGCCGCCGACTCGCTGGTCGAGATCATGCTGCGCGGCATGCGCACGGGCGCGAGGTGACGGTGCCATCATCCGACGAACGAACGGGAGGTCGACATGGGTGAACTCGACGAGCTGCGGAGCGATCTGGCGGGCGAGCAGGAGGCCCTCGATTCGATCGTGGCCGGACTGGACGACGAGGAGTGGGCGTCGGCCACCCCGAGCCCCGGCTGGACCGTCTCCGACCAGATCGGTCACCTCACCTACTTCGATGGCACCGCCGCCACCGCCATCACCGACCCCGAGGCATTCGCCGCCGGGCTGGAGGAGCTGTTCGCGGCGGCCGGCGGCATAGGCGTCGACGCCTTCACCCTGGACGCCTTCCGGGCACTGCCTCCGGCCCGGCAGCTCGAGGCCTGGCGCCACAACCGACAGGTCCTCGCCGAGGCGGCGGCAGTCCTCACCGACGGCGCCCGCGTCCCCTGGTACGGGCCGTCGATGGGCGCCAGGTCGTTCCTCACCGCCCGCCTGATGGAGGTGTGGGCACACGGCAGGGACATCGTCGACGCGGTGGGGGCGACCCGCCAGGCCTCCGATCGCCTCCGCCACATCGCCCAGTTGGGCTACCTCACCAGGGGATGGTCCTACACCGTGCGCGGCGAGACGGCGCCCGAGGGCGAGATCCGACTGGTGCTCACCGGCCCGTCCGGGCAGACCTGGACCTGGGGCCCCGACGACGCCGCGGAGACCGTCGAGGGCTCCGCCGAGGGCTTCTGCCTGGTCGTCACCCAGCGCCGCCACCTGGACGACACCGACCTGGTGGTGGGCGACCTCGGCCGGCACTGGCTGCTCAGGGCCCAGGCCTTCGCCGGTGGCCCCACCGACGGCCCGGCCCCGGGGAACTCCTGATGCCTCTCGTCGAGACCGATCTGCGCGGCAGGGTGATGACCGTCACCCTGGCCGACGAGGAGCGCAGGAACTCGTTGAGCCGACAGCTGACGGGCGAACTGGTGGCAGCGCTCGACATCGCCGACCACGACCCCGGCGTCCGGGTGGTCGTCCTCACCAACAAGGGCTCCGTTTTCTGCGCCGGGGCCGACCTGGCCGAACGCACCTCCGCCGTGCCCGGGATCGACGTCGACCCGCGTGCGCTGTTCGGAAGGTTCCACCGCTCGCCGAAGCCGTACGTCGGCCGCATCGCCGGCCACTGCGTTGCCGGCGGCATGGGACTCGCCGCCGCCCTCGACATCTCCGTGGCCGTCGATCACGCCAGGTTCGGGTTCACCGAGGTACGCATCGGTGTGGCGCCGGCCATGATCTCGGTGGTCTGCCTGCCCAAGATGCGCCCGGCCGACGCCCGGACGGCGTTCCTGCGCGGGCACCGCTTTTCGGCCAACGAGGCGGTCCGGATGGGGCTGATCAACAGTGCGGTGCCGGCGGACCGGCTCGACGAGGAGGTCGATGCCGTCGTCGGCGATCTGCTCGCCGGGGGGCCCGACGCCATCGCCGCGACCAAGCAGCTGGCGGCTGTCGTGCCCGGCCTGCCCGAGGAGGAGGCATTCGAGTGGACCGCCGCCCTCTCCGCACGCCTGTTCGCCGGCGACGAGGCGCGTGAAGGGATCACTGCCTATCTCGAGAAGCGGCCGGCATCCTGGATCCCGTGACGGTTCGGCCGACCGGCACGACCCGATGGTCGTCCGGATCCACTCACAGAGCGGCGACTCCCTGGCCCCCCGGGACGAGCATCATCAACTTCATCCACGGCCTGATCGCCGACACATCGGTTGGGCTGAACGCTGTCGCCGTCGCGAAGGCGAAGTGGAAGTAGTCCACGAATCTCGGGTACCAGTCGGTGCCGACGTGCTGCTCGTTCTTCATCTCGGGAAAGATGAGGGCCGGACGCCCCGGCGAACGGCTTGCCCGAGCGGCCGGCCCGCCGCGATCCAGATCCCAGTACCAGAGGCCGAAGGCGATCACGTTGGTCAGCCAGATGGCACCACCGCTCGCCAACAGCACCTTGGCATTGTTGGTGAAGGCGGAGGTGTTGACGATGCCGACCACGAGCCGGATCGCAGCATCGGCGTTGGCCACCGAGATGACGCCGATCAGACAGCCGGTGAGCACCCGCAACCACGGAAGGTCCCGGTCGATGCGGCCAGGGTCCCCGACGATCAGCACGCCAAGGAGCGCCACGACGACCACCAGGAACAGCCATCGGGCATCCCCGTTGCGCAGCTGGGTCGGCAACGAAGCCCTGAGGAGACCCGCGGTCAGCACGGCCAGGGCCATCGGCCATCGGGGCTCACCCAGCCTCGGTGATCGGCCGTCACGAGCAGTGTCGGGGCCAGTCGTCACCGCGCAACCGCTGCCCGACTGCACGGGCGCAAACGGGTCCCCGGGGCGTGCGGAGGGCCCCCGGGCTCGCGTTCGGAGCCAGGCCCATCGGGAGGCGTTCCGCTCCCCCGGCGGATCTGGGTCTCGGCACGGTGCACGGTGCTCAGTTGACCAGCACGTAGATGCTCTTGCCGATCAGGTAGAAGCCGAGGATGAGCGACACGACGATGATGACCTGGTCGGTGTGCGTGTCGATCCACGTCCTCGTCCTCGCCAGGAACGCCTGGGTCCGGTCGGGCCAGAAGCCCGCGTAGATCTCCATGACCAGATACGTGATCGTCGCGATCAGACAGAACAGGAACAGGCCGATGTAGCTCTGCCACGACGAGAGCTTGGCCCCGACGATCACGGCGACCCCGGCGGCCACGAGCCCCCAGGGCTGGACGAGTGGGCCGAGTGCGATGGCGAACCACGGGGACATATTGTCGATGCTGGTCTGCCACTTGGGGGTCTTCTTCGGCTTCTTCGGTTTTCCCATCCTCCGCCACTGCCGCACCGCGATGATCACGAGGACCACTCCGATGAGGATCTTCACGGCGAGGGCCGCCAGCGACGGCCCGGTGTTGGGCTTCGGTGGCTCGTTTCCGGTGGCCAGGATGGTGAGGGCGACCACGGCCGCAAGCGACACGAGCCACCCGAAGATGAAGGCGGCGCCCTTCCGGACGCCGCCCTTGGACGCGAGCACCAGGATGAAGGCCGTGAGGGGGATCGGCTCGAGGGTGATCGCCAAGCCGATCAGGATGAGGTCGATGACCACGGGCAGGCCGCCTTGTTCGTCGATCTTGCGTGCGCCGCTTCATCCACCGACCCGAGCGCCGTCGGATGGGCGGTGTCCCGACGAGCGTAGACCTCGCTCCCGAACTCCATCCACGGTGGTCGGGCCGGCCCGCCAGTGATGAACCGCGTGTCGTCGCCCGGTCGGGACTACCATTGCCCCTGGTTCGACGACTCAAGGAGGACTGCCGACGATGCTTGCCTACACCTACCCGCTTGCCGACCTCTTCAGCACGATGCTGGGACTCTTCNNCCCTGTGGGTGATCTTCGTGATCATCTTCCCGTTCCTCGGCATCCTCATCTACCTGATCGCTCGCGGCGGCAAGATGCACGAACGCGCCGGGGCCCAGGCGGCACAGCAACAGCAGGCATTCGATGCCTACGTGAAGCAGGCTGCCGGCACTTCGGGCAGCAGTGTGGACGAACTGGCGAAACTGGCCGATCTCAAGGCCAAGGGTGTCATCACCGATGCCGAGTTCGAGGCCCAGAAGGCCAAGCTGCTCAGCTGACTCACTGCGGCTCGCCGGCTGCTCCGGAGTCGCAGTGACTCCCATGCCGTAGGATTCGGCACGTGTACAGCGAGATCGCCAGCAACAAGCGACGAAGCGTCGTCTTCATCGTGCTGTTCTTCGTGATCTGGCTGGCAATCGGAGCTGTTTGCGGCTTGATCTTCAAGGCCGTCTACCGCCACTCGGTCAACAACGGCTTCGCTCCTGCCCCACCGACCAACTATGGCTGGACCCCGGTCATCACCGGCATGGTGATCTGCGGTGTCCTGGCCATCGGCGGGATCGTCTATTCCCTCAACGCGGGGGCAGCGACGGTGCTCCGGGTTTCGGGGGCTGTGCCGGCCGACCCGGCCCAGTACCCGCAGCTGCACAACCTGGTGGAGTCCTTGGCGATCGGCGAAGGGATCCCCAAGCCCGCCGTCTACGTGATCAACGACCCCTCGCCCAACGCGTTTGCCACCGGGGTCAGCCCGGAAAAGGCAGCCATCACCTTCACCACCGGGCTCCTCGCCATCATGAACCGCGAGGAGCTCGAGGGCGTGGCCAGTCACGAGATGAGCCATATCAAGAACCACGACATCCGTCTCCTTCTCGTCGTGGGCACCATGATCGGCATGGCCGCCCTGCTGGCCAGCATCCTGTGGCGGAGCGCGTTCTTTGCCGGAGGCGGGCGAGGCAGCAGTAGGGGCGGCCAACTCATGCTCGTGGTGTTCGTCGCCGGCGCGCTACTGGCCGTGGTCGGCTTCATCTTCGGTCCGCTCATTCGCCTGGCCCTCTCACGCCGACGCGAGTCGCTGGCCGACGTGAGCGGCGTGGAGCTGACCCGCAATCCGGCTGGCCTGCTGAGCGCTCTCAAGAAGCTGCAGCAGAACGACAAGCCGTTCAAGATGATGAACCACGCCACGGCGGCGATGTGCATCGACGATCCGCTGCAGCACCACGAGACCTGGTACCACCGCCTTTACGACACCCACCCTCCCATTGCAGAGCGGATTGCAGAGCTCGAGAAGATCGCCTCGGGCCAGTCCGTCTGACCCACCGGCCGGCCGACTCGGTGGTCTCAGCCGGCTGGCGGAGGACCCTGCGTACCAGCGGCAGGCGGAAGGCCGTCAGGGCCGGCGGCAAGTGGGGGGCCCGACGGGGCCGGGCCGGCCGCGTCTGAGCCAGCACCGGGGAAATTCACCTGGGGCACGGCGCGGTCGACCTCATCGGTGGCGAAGAAGGCCACGGCCTTGAAGCCGAACGGCCCCGCGATCAGGTTGCGCGGAAACGTCTGCAGACCGATGTTGTAGTCGCGGGCGCTCGTGTTGTAATAGCGGCGGGCAAACTCGATCTTGTCCTCGGTGGCGGTAAGCGTCTCCTGTAGCTGGAGGAAGCTCTCGACCGCCCGTAGCTGCGGGTAGTTCTCGGCGACTGCGAACAGCGAACGCAGCGCCCCGGACAGTGCGTTCTCTGCCGGGGCAATCTGAGTGGGATCGCCCGTCGCTCCCGCAGTGACCGCATTGGCCCGGGCCCGGGTGACCGCCTCGAACGTCCCCTGCTCGTGGGCGGCGTAGCCCTGCACCGTCGACACCAGGTTGGGGATGAGGTCGTGACGGCGCTTGAGCTCGACGTCGATTTCGGACCACGCCTCCTGGGTCCGGTTGCGCTTCTTTACGAGGCCGTTGTAGGCGCCCCACAAGCCGAGCGCCAGGAGCACGACGACGACGATGACGATGATCAGCACAACCATTGTGGAGTGGACCCCCTCGGAGCTTCAGTGGCGCGAACTCTATCGGCTGTGTGCCCGAGCCACCAGGGACGGGAACTCCGACCGCCTCGACAGCTGCGGACAGCTCAGCTGTCCGGCGCCACCTGGGCACCCGTCCGGCATCCTCGGAGTCTGAAGGTCGGCCGGGCTGCGCCCGCGCCGACATCCAGTGTTCAAGGTCGGTGCTCGGAGTGAGATGGCCGAACTCCCGAGCTCGGCCTGCCTGCAGTGCGCCGTCGCCTCCAGCGCCTGAACGGCCCGCCGTGGTGCTCCTCGGGGTGGCGTATCCGGATCACCCCGGTCGGTCCGGATGTGGAGATCCGCAACACCGGACCGCCGGGGACCGGCGGGGACAGCGCCTCGAATTGGACCGGCCTTGACCCACCGGCCATCAGCACGACCACCCCTTCGGGGACGAGAACCTCGATCGAACCCCAGGTCTCGAGGCGAAGGTCGATCTGATGGGCGTCCCAGNNACCACCGTCTGCCACCTGCAACACGAGTGGCCTGGCCAGCCGCCGCGAGGCGGGTGTGAGCCGGACCAATGGCGGCAGCGCCACCATTGCTGCCTCGAGATCGGCGTGGCTGGGAGCGGCGAAGACCTGGTCCAGTACTCCAGAGAAGCGCTCGAAGGACAGCGTTCCGTCGCTGAACAGATCACGGAGCCGGGCAATGGCCGCGACCCGGGCGCCTTCGTCAGCCACGTCGAGAGATGCTGAAACCGGGCGGTCCTCGTTCACGGACACCATCTTGACCCACGGAATCCTCGAAGTTTTGCCGGACGCCCGAGACGGCCGGAACTTCGCCAGTCGCGCGACCTGCCTGAACCGCTCGCCCCCGGCGTCCCACCCGGGGGTTTCCTCGCTGCCGGCTCGGTGATCGATACCGTCCAGGCGCGCGTGGACCGGCTGGAGTCCGGCGAGCCCAGAGGTGGTAGCGCAAGGCGTTCTCCAGGGCGCAGACCCCAAGAGGCGGCGGACCGACCCCCCGGACAACCGTGTGGACGGGCCGAGTTGCCCCGACCGGGCAGACTCCACCGAGCCGTCTCGAACGATGAAGTTCCTGAGCGTTGGCGCGTGGCCCCGAAGCTCCATGGGCAGTCGCCGAATTGGTTCGGATTGTGTTCCGCAACCAGGCACCACGCTGGCGTGGGGTTCCTCCACGTGCTGGGATAGGGACCCGGGTTCCTTGCTTCCAGCCCGCGCCGACGGGGACCCAGTGAGTGAGTCACATGGATCGTGTGGGGGCGATCAGGACGGGTCTATCAGATCAAGTCCACCTGGACGACGAGGTCACGATGGTGAGGGGACCGGACGGGATCGAACTTGCGCCGTCTCGGAACTTGGTTCACTTCAGCTACGGCGGGACTATCGACCCTGGCGCCAGTGGACGCCTGCGCTGATACTGGACACGGAAACGAGGAGGCCTTATGGAATTCGCCGATCGTGTCGATGCAGGCCGGCGTCTTGCCGCCAAGTTGGGGCCCCTGCAGGGTGAGGATCTTGTCGTGGTCGGCCTACCCCGGGGCGGGGTGCCGGTCGCGTTAGAAGTGGCAAGGGCGCTGGACGCGCCACTCGACGTCATCGTTGTCCGCAAACTGGGGGTGCCGTTCCAGCCGGAACTGGGGATGGGCGCCATCGGCGAGGGCGGCGTGCGGGTCCTGAACGCCGGCGTGGTCCGGCTGGCTCGCGTCTCGTCGGACGAACTGGCTGCGGTAGAGCAGCGGGAACGGGTCGAACTGGAGCGGCGGGCCCGGAGGTTCCGGGGTGACCGGCCCCCAGTCCGGCTCGACGGAAAGACCGTCGTCGTGGTCGACGACGGCATCGCCACCGGGTCGACCGCCAGAGCCGCCTGCCAGGTCGCCCGGGCGCAGGGAGCGTCCCGCATCGTCCTGGCCGTCCCGGTGGCGCCGCCGGATTGGACCGACCGCCTCGCAGGCGACGCCGACGAGTTCGTCTGCGTCGACACGCCGGAACCGTTCTTCGGCGTCGGGCAGTTCTATACAGACTTCTCCCAGACGACCGACGATGAGGTCACCGCATGCCTGGAGCGGGGACGCCGACGCGTTGTGGCGGTACCGACCGATGGACCTGCAGACGACCCGGCCGTACGTGACGAGGAGGTCAACGTCCAGGCCGGGCCCGTGCGGTTGGCCGGGCATCTGACCGTGCCCGAAGCGGCCGTCGAGGTGGTCGTGTTCGCCCATGGCAGCGGAAGCAGCCGCCATAGCCCCCGCAACCGTTTTGTCGCCGCCCTGCTCAACCAGGCCGGGCTCGCCACGCTGCTGTTCGACCTACTCAGCCCCGAAGAGGAACTCGACCGGGCCAACGTGTTCGACGTCGAGCTGTTGGCTCGCCGGCTGGACGAAGTCACCACTTGGTTGCGGGCTCAGCCCGAGACACGGGACCTGCCGGTGGGCTACTTCGGCGCCAGCACCGGAGCTGCAGCCGCCCTGTGGGCCGCCGCCGAGTCGCACGCCCGGATCGCCGCCGTGGTGTCCCGAGGGGGCCGACCCGACCTCGCCGGCCCGAGACTCGCCGCAGTGAGCGCTCCCACCCTGCTCATCGTGGGTGGCCGGGACCACGTCGTCATCGACCTCAATCGCCAGGCGCAGGCTCAGCTCCGCTGCGAGAACAGCCTTGCTATCGTCCCCGGCGCCACCCACCTCTTCGAGGAGTCCGGCACCCTGCAGGCCGCGGCCGAACTGGCCCGCGACTGGTTCAAAGGCCACCTGGCCGCCGGACCCGAGGAGGCGCAGGGGCCGGAACCCGGGCCGGAACGGCGGTGAGCCTTCGGATCGCCTCCGGGACCGCCAACCGAGCGCTGGCGTCGAAGGTCTCATCAGCGTTGGGTGCCGACCCCCTGGCGGGCGAGGTGGAGCGGTTCCCCGACGGTGAGCTGCGGCCTGTCGTCCATGGGGTACGCGGCGACGACGTCTTTGTCGTGCAGCCCACCGGTCCGCCGGTCAGCGACCACCTCGTCGAGCTCCTGCTCTTGATCGACGCCTGCCGGCGTGGAGGCGCCGGCCGCGTCACCGCGATCGTGCCTTACTTCGGCTATGCCCGCCAGGATCGGCGCAGCCGAGACGGGCAGGCGATCGGGGCGCGGGTGGTCGCGACGGCGGTCGCCTCCGCCGGCGCCGACCGGCTCGTCGTTGTCGACCCCCACACCGCCGGCCTCGAGGCCATGTTCGCCATCCCAGTCGAGGCGCTCACTGCGGTCCCTGCCATCGCCAACGCGCTGCTCCCCGACGTGACGCCGGATACCGTGGTTGTCGCCCCCGACCTCGGTGCGGTCAAGCTCGCCGAGCGCTACGCATCCCTGCTCGGCCTGCCGGCGGTCTTCGTTCGCAAGACCCGGGTGAACGGCACGACCGTCCGCGCCGAGGAAGTCGTGGGCCAAGTCGACGGGCGGCCGACCATCGTCGTAGACGACATGATCAGCACGGGCGGCACTATCGAAGCCACGGTCCGGCTGCTCCTGGACAACGGCGCCCGCCTCGACGTCGTGGTGGCCGCCACCCATGGTCTCTTCGCCGGAGAAGCGGTCGAACGACTTGCCCGGTTGCCTTTGCGGCGCCTGGTCGTCACCGACAGCCTGGGCGGGGTCGAGAGCCTCGCTCTGCCAGTGGAGGTGAGCTCGATCGCGCCGCTGCTGGCCTTGACGATCGGCCGGCTCCACCGCGACGAGCCCATTGACGACCTACTCGCCGGCGCCTGACGATCTGGGCGAAGGCCATCGCACCATGGGCCAGCCCGCGGCGACACCGATCGCGCCCATTGCGATAGATAGGCGTGCCATTTACTCCACAGCTCGCCAGATGCGAGCCCGATGGTAACGGCAACCCGCCTGGGTGCCAGTCCGACGTTCCTGGGCATTCAGCTCTCTCGCCAACCGAGTTCGACTGCCGCTGAGCGGAACCGAGTTCCTGCACCCCACACGTGTCGCGGCCGGCATGAAGGGTTTCCAGTCAGGACCGATCGAGACGATCGAGATCTTGGTGGCATTCACTCCGCCAGAATTCGACGACACGACATCCCAACTGCTTGGCGGCCCAGGAGAAACTCACCTCGATGCTTCCAACCGATGAGTGCGATGGCGTGAGCGGCACCGAGGGGGGCGTGCTGTCCTGCGATCCGCCTGGCGCGACCGTGCCCTCTTCGTCTGCCCAGTACGACAAAGAGGGCAACGTGTCATACGGGTCTGGCTGGACGTCGTCGGTGACATAGACATAGCCGGCTTCGCGCCTCTTGGACAAGCTGACGGCCTTCTCCATGTCGGCCTGAGTCGACGCTCCATAGATCAGGTGCCAGATCTTGAACGGATCGACCGGGTTCCACGACAGCGGGGTGTAGTGGCTGACATAGGTATCGTAAGAGCCCTCGAAGGTCACCAGCACGTCCCCGGCGTTCTCGTAACACCGGGGGACCACTCTGCCCGGGTTGATCGCTGTCATGGCCCCCGGGTGGTTGGCCTTCACGTAGGCGTTGCTCCGACTGTACAGATCGACCCAAGCGTTCGAGCCCGAGGTCGGCCCACAGGCATCTTGACCCTCGTCGAAGAAGATGCCATCGATGCCCGAACCGTAGAACGCGTACCAGGCGTTGACGTCCTGCTCGATCTGGCTCGTCCAATCTGCCTCCGACGTCGAGCCCAACCGGGTGCGCAGACCCGTGGTCCCGAAATAGCCAGTATCCACATAGCCCAGCACCTTCGTCCCCGTGGCATGCTCGCGCTGGATCACCGACGTCCAAGCCGGGTCGGGCCCATCGCCCGGACCGCTGGACACGTTGACCACCACAATACCGACCTTGCCTACAGTCGAGCCGATGAGCCGATCCCAATCCGGCCCGTCAGTCGTCGGGTCGATGTAGGAGAGGTCGCCGATCTTCTGCGT
>PLHF01000096.1:31380-38764 GCA_003138855.1 Acidimicrobiaceae bacterium
GACCTCGGGAGCTTGTCAGTCTGTGGAGTACAAAATTCGATTGCCGCTTTGACCATGCGTGATTCCTTGGGCGAGCCTCTCCGGTCGCGGCCCTCTCCTTCCTCCACAGTCTGGTCCGTCGAACCTTCGAGGTTCTCCGTGTTCATCGTCTCGACGGCATCCAGAGGGACGACGAGATCATTGTGCTCCACCACCAGCTCCAGGTACTGCGACGAGGTACGCCCCGTCCCCGGTTCACTCGGGCAACCCGAGCACGCTGGGGATTCGGGTGGTGCCACGTCAGCGGGTGCGTGGACTGGCGTGCTCATCGAATCGCTTCGATGATCTGGATGAGCTCGTCCCGTCGGTAGCCCTGGCGCCGGGAGAACTGCACCAGATCCCGAGCACGGGCGATGACCGCACTCCGCTCGGGGGCCTCACCGGAGACGGTGACTCCTCGTCCCCTTCGGAATTCGAGAAGACCCTCGTCTCGAAGCTGCCGAAGGGCGCGCAGCACGGTGTTGGAGTTCACACCTAGGACCGCAGCAAGGTCTTTCGCCGGGGGGAGTCGTTCGCCGGGACTGGCTTCACCCTCGGCAAGGGAGCGTCGAATGTCGGCGGCAACCTGTTCGAAGAGCAATGTGGAACTCTGCGAGTCGATCTTGACTGGCAACATCGTGCTACTCATACTATCACCATGAGTCTCGAATGCCTAGCCGTGACGTAGTGAAGACCCTGGAAACGCCGGCAGCTCTGTCGAGTGTCAACCCCGCCGAGGTGCTCATCAAAGAGGCACACCACCGCAAAGGCCATCGTGGAGCCGGCCTTCGGCCAGATGAAGGTCCGACAAGCGGCCGGACACCTCCGACTCCGAGGATTGGCCGGAGCCCAAGGCGAGTGGACACTCCATGTCATCTGTCACAACCTCCGCAAACTGGCCAACGCCAACGGAGTGGCACTCAGGGCCTGCTGAGGCCCATCACCCCCAATTGACCTCTCCACTCGCCATGGGGGACCACGCATCACGATCGCGAGCCGACGCCAACGCAATGCACTTTCCAATGCGGAATCAGCGATGTCGGTCACCGTCACCCGGCTGGCCCGTTCTGACCCACGCTCCTAGGCGCCAGAACGGCCAGCTCATGGTGAGTGCCCTGAGCTTCGCCGACCGTGGCGGGGATGCAATCCCAATCGACGGGGCCAGGCCGTGCCCCTTCTACGCCCCTACTTTCTTGGTCACCCCACCCAATCTGACGCAATCGGTCAAGCTGGCCGCCGGGTCCAGCTGGGGGACCCAAGGCTTCCCCGGGTGTGGTGTCCTCAGGTTCAGCCCAGTGGTCCCCGGCCCGGCCGGTCGACTCACGTGATCTCCTGGTCGCCATGATCACACCCCACTGATCCGAAGAGTCTGTACGGCCGTTGCAGTCACCCCCGGCGGAGAGGCAATCGCGTTTTCGGACACTACGGGCAGCGTTAGCATGCGGCGCATGGCCACCGAAGATCCGCGAATCGCACCGCTTCCGAGGGACGAGTGGGACGAGAGGCTTTCCCGGCTCCTCACCACGTTCCCCAGAGGTACCGAAGAACCGATGAACATCTTCACCACCCTGGCGCGGCAGCCCGAGCTCTTCCGGCGTTGGCTCGGCTTCGGTGGTGCACTTCTCTCCGGTCGCCTGCACGGACGACTCCGTGAGCTGGTGATCTTGCGCACGGCATTTCGCTTCGATGGACGCTACGAGTGGGCACATCACATTGAGCTTGGCGCGGCCCAAGGTGTCACGACATCGGAGGTGGTCGCGTTGGGCGGTGACCTGTCCGCTGTGGAGTGGGATCCGTTCGAGCTGGCGGCATTGACTGCCGTTGACGAGACAGCCGACGAAGGTGCCGTCACCGACGCCACCTGGTCGAACCTGGCCCAACGACTCGACAGCGGAGAGCTTGTCGAGTTCCTCATGCTCATTGCCCACTACATCATGCTGTCCACCGTGCTGCGCTCGCTTCGAGTGCAACTTGAGCCATCAGCGGCCGCCCTGGCCGAGGGAGTGGCCGGGGGTCCGCCGGCGTGAGTGGCCTGTTGGAAGGAAAACGGATCACCGTGGTTGGTGCGGGAACCCGACCGTCAAGCGATCCCGGTGCGCCGGTGGGCAACGGTCGTGCAATCGCTGTTCGCGCCGCGCGCGAGGGGGCCTCGGTGACCTGCGTGGACCGTGATGAGGGGGCAGCGCAAACCACCTCTCGTCAGATCACCGATGAGGGGGGGCGGGCAACCGTCGTGGTCGGCGACGTCACCACCGAGGAGGGTTGCCTCATGGCGGTGACCGAGGAGCATGGGCTGGCACCGAACGGAATCGTGCTCAATGTCGGAGCTGGATTTGGATCCGGTCTGGCCGGGACATCACCCGACGACTGGGACCGCACCTTCGAATTGAATCTGCGGGCACATTTCCTGTTGGTGCGTCGGGCGATGGTGATCTTGCCTGACGCCGGAGCGATCGTCTTCATCGGCTCGGTAGCCGGACTGCAACCCGGCACCCATGTCCCGGCCTACGACGCGTCCAAAGCGGGGCTGATCGGCCTGAACCGTCATGTGGCGTTGGAGGGCGCTCGCCGTGGCATCCGCTCCAACGTGCTTGCCCCCGGCCTCATCGATACGCCTTTGGGGCGTGAAGCCTCGGCCGGTCGGCCCTCGCGCACCCGTACGCCAGTTCCCCTCGGACGAGAGGGAACGGCATGGGAAGTCGCGGCCGCGGCGGTCTTCTTGCTTTCTGACGAGGCCAGCTACATCACCGGCCAGGTACTCGCCGTCGACGGCGGCCTCACGCTGGTCTGAGGCTTTACAGCGATCACCGTCCTGCCTTCTCGTAGTACTCCGCCTGGAGGCCTCCAAGATCCCGATCAGGCCTCTGGACTGGCGTTTCTCATCGACGTTCGGCCATCCTCCCCGTGGCCCTCTCCCTGATCTACTTCGGGCTGCGCCGGCACCGGGAAGCGGCCGAACGCAATTGGTCGTGGTGGCGAACACGCCGCGACCCTGGTCGACCACCGATGAGTGGTGAACCGGTTGGACTCATCGTTCGTCTTGGTCGGGAGGATCGACACTTGGCGTGTGCGTTTCCAAGGCGAGCTCCGAAAGCGCAGTACCGCGTCTCCGCCGATTCAATTCGAAGGATCCTACGCCAGCACGGGCTCGGACCTGTACCCCGGAAAGGGACCTACCTGGTTGCAGTTCTTACGCTTGCAAGCCCACGGCGTGCTGGCCACGGACTGCTTTGCCGTGGACACCGTGGCTCTGAGGCAGCACTTCGTGATCGAACTGTCGACGCGGGAAGCCCACATCCTCGGTGTCACCGTTCATCCGAAAGGTGACTTCGTCACTCAGGTGGCTCGCAGCCTGGTCGGTGGCCTCGTGGACAGACGTAGATCCATCACGTTCCTCATCCAGGATCGAGGCGCCAAGTTCACGGCCAGGTTCGACGAGGTGTTCCACTCCGAAGGCATCCGAGTGATCATGACGCCAGACCGATCTCCTCGAGCCGATGCCGACGCAGAGCACGGGGTGAGGATCGTTCGGACTGAATGCCTCGGCTGGATGCTCATTCTTGGCGGTGGCCGCGTAGCCAACTCGCTTCCGGGCATGGCAGCTCATGTGACTGACGATATGCAGTTGGAACCATCGGGGCGATTTGCCACAGAGAATACGCTGCCGCTTCCCCAACGGCCGACATGGTCGCCCGTTTCCGGCAAGGCGTGTCCCAAAACACGCAGTCGGCTGGCCCATCGCGACATCGAAGCACCGAGATATGTTTCCAACTCCGGGATTGGGGGACGCAATGGACATGCGGGTGTGCTTCGCCAACGCACATTCGCGCTGGCAACGGGGATCGAATGAGAACCAGATCCTCCGGTCCGATCTGGTTGACCAAGGGCAGCCGCCTGGACGAGGTCACACCCGATGAGCTTGCCGCCGTCACCAGCGTACTCAATCATTCAGCCCGACCGCATGTTCCGCTTGGAGACGTCAGCGGAGCGCTACGCTGCGGCCGCGTACGCTGACCGGTAGAACTTGCCGTCCCCCTCGAAGGCAGCCCACCCCGGGCAGGAGGCATATGGCCATCAACAGCGATGACGACCGGGCCCGTTCCGGGGCACTGAGCGGGTACGAGCGCCGCTTGCTCGGCGCTCTGTGCGACGCTCTGCTGCCCCCAGGTGGCGCCATCCCACCAGGTGCGGCGGACTTGGGTATCGCCGGGGACATAGAAGCCCTCCTCGGGAGCTTGCGCGGCCAGCCCCGCTGGTTGGTGAGGGCGATGCTGTTCGGCTTCGACCTGACTTCGTTGCTGGGGCGCCCGCCTGGGCTGTTCCACCGGCTGGACGCCGAGCGCCGGTACCGATGGGTGGAGGCCAGCCGCAGCTCCCGCTTCCGGCCGCGGCGCGAAGCCCTGGCCGGGCTCGAAGCTCTGGTACAGATCGCGTACGCCTCCCATCCACAGGTAGCGGCGCTCATAGGCTACGACGGCCAACCGCTGGTAGCCCTGGGTCCTGCCGGGCCGCCTCCGCCTGTCGACCTGCCCGTGATCAAGTACCCCGAGGTGACCGACGCCAGGATCGTCGCCGACGTGGTAGTGGTGGGATCCGGTGCGGGCGGAGCTGTCGCAGCCGACACGCTCGCTCGATCGGGACTCGACGTGGTGGTGCTGGAGGAGGGCCCGCCTATCCACCGCGCCGACATCGTGGGCCACCGGCCTGCAGAGCGCCTCTTCGAGTTCTACCGTGACGGGGGTCTGACCTTCACCGTCGGCAATCCTGTGATATCGCTCCCGATGGGCCGTGCCGTGGGGGGGACGACTGTTGTCAACTCGGGCACCTGCTTCCGCACGCCGGATGCCGTGCTGGCATCGTGGGCGGCAACGGGGATTCCCGGCGTGAGTCCCGAAGCGATGGAATCCTGGTTCGAGGCGGTGGAGGATGTTCTCGGCGTCCAGCCTGTGCCCGAGGAGGTTCTCGGCGCCAACGGCGAGGTCATGCGTCGGGGTGCCGGGCGGCTCGGGCTCTCAGGTGGCCCGATCCGCCGGAACATCAAGGGATGTCATGGCCACGGCGTGTGCGCGTTCGGCTGCCCGGTCGATGCCAAGCAGGCAATGCACCTGAGCTACCTGCCGCGTGCGGCTGCTGCGGGCGCGAGGGTGTTCTCGGGGACCAGAGTGCGCAAGATCCGGCTCGAAGCCGGGCGTGCTGCCGGTGTCGTAGCAGACGTGCTCGATCCGCAGACGGGCCGCAGACGCGGCACGCTCCATGTGGATGCCCGCGCCACGGTGCTCGCCGCAGGCGCGGCCTTCAGCCCGGTCCTCCTCGCACGCCAGCACCTTGCACGCTCCTCGCGCCAGCTCGGACGCAACCTGGTCATCCACCCCGGGGCCGGGACGACCGCCCGATTCGACGAACCCCTCAGGGCGTGGCGAGGGACGATGCAGAGCTACTACGTGGACGAGCAGCTCTCCGCTGGCGTACTGCTCGAGGCGACCTTTCCGCCGCCGGGTCTCGGCTATTCGGCAGGCTCCTTGCCCGGGTGGGGGCGCGGCAAATCGCTCTTTGCCCTCTATCCCCATATGGCCTCCTGCGGTTCGATCATCGGCGATGCCGGGGTGGGACGGGTGCGCCCGTTCGGGAGGACTGGGGTTTCCATCCGATACAACCTCACCCGTGGGGATGCAGCGAAGGTCTTGGAGGGAATAGCGATGGCGGCCGAGATCTTCTTCGCCGCGGGTGCGGCCGAGGTCTACCCGATGTTGCCGGGGCTTGGCTCCCTGCGTTCCGCTGCTGAGGTCCGATATGTGCGCGAGGGTCGTTGGCGCCCCTCGGACCTTCACCTGTCTGCCTACCACCCGATGGGCAGCGCACGGATGGGCTCCGATCCGTCGAATTCGGTGGTCGACCCCTTTGGGCACGTATGGGACGTGCCGGACCTCTTCGTGTTCGACGCCTCGGTGCTACCGTCCTCGTGCCATGTGAACCCGCAGATCACGATCATGGCGCTCGTGGCACGCATGGCAGCACGCCTGGCGGACAGCCTCTCGTGAGTGGCCCGACTCGCGGCAGGGTAGCCCGCGGCGATCCGGCCCCTGAGGCCCTCGTGGTGGTGAATCCGGCTGCCGGCGGGTCCCCCCTGGCTGTCGCCGGCAAGGTCGCAGAGCAACTGGTGTGCGAGGGCTTCGCACCGAGGCTCCTCACCACGGCACATCGAGGTGAGGCGGTCGGGGCCGTCTCCGAGGCGGTTGCGAATGATCCGGAGGGCGGACGGGGCCCTGCCCTGGTGCTGGCCGTGGGCGGAGATGGGACGGTTCGTGAAGTGGTCGAGGGGATTGCACGCGGGACCGGTAATTGGCCGGGCGCGGGACGTGCCGGCCAACCCCACGGCCGGCAGGCGCCGGCACTATTCGTGGTGCCGGGAGGCACGGGCAACTCCTTCTACCGAGCGTTGTTCGCAGATGTGCCGGTGAAGGACGCACTGGGGATGGTCCTGGGCCCGGAGCATTCCGGGGCGCGACTGCGCCGGCTGGATCTCGGACGCCTGGTGGAACTTGACCAGGCCGTAGTGCTGGGTGCGAGCGCGGGTTTCCTGGCCAGCGTGCTCGATGCGGCTCAACGCACGCCCGAGGTCCTCGGCCGGCGGCGCTACGAGCAGGCCGCACTCGAACTGATCGGCCACCCGGATGACCTGGGCACCGATGTGCGCGTGCTGGTCGACGACGAGCTACTGGTCACGGGGCGTCTCCTTCTCGTGGCCCTGGGTGGTGCACGACACCGCGGAGGCTCGTTCGAGTTGCTGCCGGGTTCGGTGCTGGACGATGGGCTGTTCGACGTCTGTGCGATCGGGATGCCCTCGCCGGCACGGTTCGGGGAACTCTTCGAGGCGGTTGCGGGCGGGTGCCATCTGGGGGAACCGGAGGTGATCTATGCGAGGGGACGCAAGGTGGTCATCGTGGCCGCCGGGGACGAGGCCGTGCCGGTCGAGTACGACGGAGACCTCATGGCCGGGGCACTGCCCCCGGGCCGGTCGGTCACCTTCGAAGTCATCGGCGGGGCGCTGGCAGCGTGGGCCGGTGATCCACCACCGGCGGGTTGAGTCGGCAACGGCAGTTAGACGGCCTTGCCGGGGCGCCCTCGGCCGGTCGGGCTCAGACGACGCCCGGCTCGCGATGTCGTCGAGCGACACGCCAACGGCATGGTGGACGAAGCCCGATTCACTCGAATCCTTTCCAGAAGCCGCCAGCTCACGGATCGCCTCGAGCTGCTCGTCGTCGAGCGTGTGCGCCTACCCTGTTGCGATGCCATCCACCTGGCGCTTAGATGCGTAACGCGCCCTCGCTCTAACACGATGAAGCCAACCGCAAGGCTCACGGCGCGG
>PLHF01000096.1:38781-42616 GCA_003138855.1 Acidimicrobiaceae bacterium
GGCCCTGACGCGCCTATTGGCGTCGTGACGCTACGGCGCAGCGTGCGACCGCCCGTGAGCCGGACTTCCAGCATCGCTCCGATCTCTTTCGTGGCGTGCTCGAAGGAGGCCACCGGCCGGCCGGCCGCCCGAAGCAGCACGGCTGCATCCTCCTCGCCTCCAAGGCGGGCCAGCCAGGCCGACGCACGCGGGCCGGCCTGACGGAGCGCTTCGCCCAGCGGAGCTGTCGCGAGCACGGCACGACGGGTGAGGTCGGGATCGTGTTCGACGCGTACCCTCTTGGCCAGGTCCCACACCACCGGATCGTCGAGCCGCGGCGATGCCAGGTCGGCAGGGGTGAAGGCGCCGCTAAGAAGGGTCACGGCGACGGGGTAGGGCACGGAGAACTGGAGCGCGCTGGCGGGGGATGCGGGCCCATTGACGTAGCTGCGGCTACGGATGTCCATGCCGTAGGTGAACAAAGAGCACCTCACGATGATCTGCTCAACGGCACTGGCCAGCGACCCGACGGGGACCTGGTCAGCGGTCACGCCGCCGTGCGGATCGTCGTGGGGGCCACCACGCAGTGCCGCCTCGATGTCGCCGTGGAGCTGGACTGCGGCGTCGAGGGTGCTGTCGAGGTAGGCACATGCAGGGTAGAGCTTTATGGACAGCGTCTCGGTGTGCCAGCGTGACCCTAGGGACTCCACCACCGCATCAGGGAGAGGGACGTCTGCAAAGGTGGCGAGCAAGCCGTCGGGGTGCTCCAGTATGTCGACGGCCCCGCTGAGGCCCGCAGCGGAGCCGTCGCACGCGTCCAGACCGGCACGGATCCCCACCGCTGCAGTCAGTACCTTGCCGTCGCCGCCGAAGAACGCAGGCGCCAGGGAGTGCGGCGGTAGGGAACAGGCCAGGGCCAACGCTGCAGAGGTTTGTTCGGCGGACGCCCCCTGGGCTCGCATGCGTGCAACGGTGGCACCTACCAGGTGGCCGTAAGCGGCTGTCTGCCCGCGGAACGACCCGAGCGTTGCGCCGGCCACCACCCGGGAGGCGCACTCGTTCCCGGCCAGCACCGCTTCGAGGAAGCGCCTTCCGTCCAGACCAAGAAGCCTTGTGAAGGCGACCGGCACGCCGACCGTGGAGTGCGACACATGGCCCGCGTACAGGGTGTCGTCGTAGTCGAGCGCTATCGTGAGCGTCCCGAGGCAGAAAGCCGCTGCCTTGGCGTCCGATTGCAGGGGACTGCCGAACGCTTCCACCAGCCGCCGGCCGAGGGGATGCCCGAGGGTGGCGCGCGCTGCGGCAAGTTGGGAGAGCACCTGGCTCCGGGCGAAGGAGCGCACCCGCTCGGGGACATCTTCGAGGTGCATCCCTGTGGCAAACGCGCCCAGGCGCTCGGTAAGAGTCATCGAAGTGCCATCGTAGGGCCGCTGGGCAGAAAGGGCACCAAAACCCCGACTGGGTCGTGGACCGGGGCCGCCAAACCTACTCACCGCTACGCCGTGGTGATCGCGGCCGACCGCGGGCACATGGACGCAGCGTTGCCAGATGCGAGCGATCGCCGTGCTCTGAGAATTGAGCTGACACCTCTGATCGGAGCTTTCACTGGTTCACCGTGCCCCTGATGCCGGCCTGGCCACGCCGCCCCCACCATGCGAGCGACCTCGATACGGTCCGCGGCTCCACGATCGACGATTCCGATCGCGCCAAGGGCGATCGCTGCCAGTGCACCCCCCCGGCCGCGCCGATCGGTTCGACCAGATCTTCAACGAGGCGTGCAGGTGCCCGATATGGTTGGGACAGCGGTCCATTGGACCGACAGGCGAGCTCCGTTACCCTTCAGGAGGCGGATGTGGCACGACGGCTGCCTCGCGGAGGGCCCGCTGCTGGTCACGAGCGGCCGCCGGTCGAAGGCCGGTGAGAGTGGACGAAGGAGGTCCGTCGATGAGCACCGGGCTCGAGTTCACCGAGGTGATGGTCGGCAGGTGGCGAAGGGCGGGCGACACCGTCGACCGCCCGTTCCGCTTCGATGCCCGAGTGGAGACCCCCAAGCTGCCGTCGCTGCTCGGTACCGTCGTCGGCGACCTCACCGGCACACTGATCGCCGAGGGGTTGGCGTCGGGGACGCCGATCACCGGCACGCTCGAGGTCTCCCCCCTCCGCAACCGCCGCCTGCGCTACATGTTCACCACGTTGGCCGACGATGGTCGCCGCTACCGTTTCGACGGCTGTAAGACCATTCGAGGGGTGCGCCTCCTGCGGTCGTGGACCACGCTGCCCGGCACCGTCTACGACGACGACGGCGAGGTAGTGGGCACCGCCCTTACCCGGTTCCCGTTCGAGACCACGCTGTCGTTCGTCGCTGGCTTCCGGCTGCGTCGGCACGACACCGGCCTCGAGGCGCGGCGATGGTCGGGCCGGCCCGGACGGCTCGAGGTCTGGTATGACACGCTCACCGACCCGCGCACCGGCACGGGGCTCTGGCTGCACCACGAGCTGTGCGCCCCGAGCGACGGCAGCGCCCCGAGCGGGTACGGCTGGCTGGCCTTGTTCCCCCCTGATGGCCCCCCTGAGATGGTCCGGTTCGGTCCCGATCCGCTCGGCGAGGGGCCGTGGTTCGCTGCAGGCAACGTAGTGGCCGAGCCCGGACACCGCTCGGGCAAGACGGGCGGCGCGACCTGGGAACTGACCTACGAGGACGACCGCCCGCCCCTCTACACGTTCCCACGGGCGGCGTGGCGGCGCGAGCTGCTCCCCGCCGCCCAGATCGTCCCGGCGCCGACCGCGTCGTTCCGGGGCACGGTCACCGTGGGCGGGCGCACCCTGGACCTCGACGGAGCGCCTGGAGGCGCGGCCCACATCTACGGGCACGGCAACGCCGAGCGATGGGGTTGGCTGCATGCCGACCTCGGCGACGGGGACGTGCTCGAGGTGGTGGCCGCGGTGTCGCGCCGTCCCGGCCTGCGTCGGCTGCCGCCTTTGCCGTTCGTGCGTCTACGTGTCGACACCGTCGACTGGCCCAGATTTGGGCTGTTCGCCGCCCTCGGCGCCTCGGCGCACCTCGGGCTCCCCGACTGGGACGTCACCGTCCGCTCCGGACTCCGCCGCCTGCGGGTGAGGGTCGCCCAGCCCGCCGACCGCAGCGTGGCGGTCGAGTACCACGACCCCGACGGCGCCCCGGCCACCTGTACGAACAGCGAGCGGGCCGACGCGGAGATCGTGCTCGAGCGCCGGACTGCGCGCGGATGGGCGGTCGAACGGCGCTGGACACTCACGGGCACGGCCCACGCCGAGATCGGGAGCAGGCCGTGATCGGACGCCGCCCCGCGGCCGCCGACGTGGTGAAGGGCGCCACAATGTCGATCGGGACCCTGAACTGGAAGTTCGCGGCGGCCTTCAGCATCATCCGGTGAGGCCATCTCCCTGCCCTACTTCGGCTTGTGTCGCATCCTCGGCCTCTTCTTGTCGTGCCGACGGACCAAGTTGGACAGGGGCGTCGAGATCATGGTGCTCCGGCACCAGGTGCGTGTTCTCCAACGGCAGCTTCACGCACGTGTCCGCTATCGACCAGCAGATAGAGCGATCCTCGCGGCGCTCAGCCGGCTGCTGCCTCGATCACGTTGGCGGTCCTTCGTGGTTACCCCCGACACGCTGCTGCGATGGCACCGGGAAGCGGCCAAGCACAAGTGGCGCAGATGGCGTAAGAAACGAGGCCCCGCCGGGCCGCCGATGAATGATGAGCTGGTCGATCTCATCGTTCGGCTCGGTCGGGAGAACCGGCGCTGGGGATGCATCCGCATCCAGGGTGAGCCGCGAAAACTCGGTATCCGCGTTTCGGTCAGCTCGGTCAGCTCGG
>PLHF01000123.1 GCA_003138855.1 Acidimicrobiaceae bacterium
CTCGCCGACCGCCTCGATGATCTCCTCGCCCTCCTCGTGGGAGGCGGCCTCCACCAGGTCGGCGATCTGAGCCGGGTGCAGCTTGGCCAGCTTGCGGTAGGGGATGCGGAGCTTGGACGACGGCACGTGGGCGACGAACGGCTCGATGCTGGCCCAGTCGACGATCATGCCCGGCTCGGAGTGCGCCCCCCACCGCCCGGGCAACAGCCGACGGAGCACCGGCTTCGTCGACGAGTCGACCGCCACCACCTCCCAGGCGTCGTTGACCTTGGCCAGCTCGATCTCGTTGGCCCGGATGATCCGGCCGCCGACAAGGTTGATCAGGTGGCGGGCCAGGAGGTCCTTGGCCAGCAGCAGCTCGCCCGGTCGCCGCTCGAACCGGCGCAGGTCGACCCGCCGGCCCTCGAAGCGAATACGTCCCGGCTCGAACGCGGCCACCTTCCGGATCGGGACGAAGAGGTCACGCTCGCCGATCCGGACCACCAGGCCGACCACCGGTGGGTGGGGACTGTCCCCCAGGCGGACGATGAGGTCCTGCACGCGCCCCAGCCGGTCACCCGCGCCGTCCACGAGGGGGCGCCTGATGACGTTGGACAGGTGCAGGACTTCGAGCCCGGGTGGCGTCGACGACTGTTTGACATTCATGCGGATGCCAGCGTAGACGCGGGCAGCGCTCCCGGGGCCGACGGCGGCGAGTGCCCGGCACCGCCCGGGCCCTACCTGCGGGTTCACCATCGCGACACATCCCGGCGCGCCCGTGGCACTTCCCCGGGGGAGGGACGGCGGGGCCGCGGTCACCCACCTTCTCGGTTCGCCGGGCCCGGGGGTACTGTGGCCACATGGACCTGAGCTATCCCGCCGACACCGAGCCGCTCCGAGCCGAGATCCGCCGGTGGTTGACCGACAACCTGCCCGACGGGTGGGGCACCCCGGGGTTCACCATGACCCGCGAGGAGAGGAAGGCCTTCAACCACGAGTGGACCAAGAAGCTCTTCGGAGGGGGCTGGATCTGCGCGTCGTGGCCAATGGAGTACGGAGGAAAGGGACTCTCCCTCATGGAGTCGGTGGTGCTCAACGAGGAGTTCGCCCGGGCCGAGGCCCCCCTGCGGGCGGACTTCTTCGGCGACACCCTGGTCGGCCCGACCATCCTTCAGTGGGCCAGCGAGGAGCAGAAGAAGCAGTTCATCCCCGGCATCCTCAACGGCACCATCGCCTGGTGCCAGGGGTTCTCCGAGCCCGACGCCGGCAGCGACCTGGCATCGCTCAAGGCGCGGGCCGACCTCGACGGTGACGAGTGGGTGATCAACGGCCAGAAGGTGTGGACCACCCAGGCCCAGTTCGCCGACTACATCTTCCTGCTGGCCCGCACCGACCCCGATGCCCCCAAGCACGCGGGCATCTCCTACCTGCTGGTGCCCATGAAGCAGCCCGGGGTCGAGGTGCGGCCCATCGAGCAGGTCGACGGAAGTGCGGACTTCAACGAGGTCTTCTTCACCAACGCCCGCTGCCCGAGGGAGAACGTGGTCGGGGGCGAGAACAACGGGTGGAAGGTGGCGATGACCACCCTGGGGTTCGAGCGGGGCTCCTCGGCCACCACCGGGCACCGCCGGTTCCTGCGCGAGCTCGACCAGATCATCGCCACCGCGACGGAGAACGGCCGGATCGACGACCCCCTGATCCGCCAGCGCCTGGCCACCGCCTGGTCGAAGGTCAAGATCATGGAGATCAACGGCTACCGGTCGCTGACCGACGCCCTCAACGGGACCCACCACATGGCCGCCCTCGGGGCCTGCAACAAGATGTTCTGGTCAGAGTTCCACAAGGACACCATGGAGCTGGCCATCGACATCCTCGGGATGGACGGGCAGATCCTCACCGGCGAGCCCGACGACCTGGTCGACGCACGCCTGCGCCGGGGACGGGACGACTACCCGGTGAGCGACGTCCAGGCGTCCTTCTTCTTCTCGCGGTCGGAGACCATCTGGGGCGGGACGGCGGAGATCCAGCGCAACATCGTGGGCGAGCGGGTGCTCGGCCTGCCCAAGGAGCCCAAGCCGGCCGCCGCTGCACGCTGAGCCGACTAGCGCAGCGTCGACTCGACGTCCTCGACCGATCGGGCCTCGAGCGCCCGGGCCTCCTCCTCGGAGGGCTCACCATGGTTTCTGAGGCCGGCCTGGTGCCGCCACATCAACAGTCCGGCGGCAACCACCGTGGCCACCGCCCCGATGAGCAGTGCGATCCGGGGACTGGTCCACTGGGCAATGGCGCCGACCAGCGGCGCCCCGATCGGCGTGGTGCCCAGGAAGGCCATGGCGTAGAGGGCCATGACCCGGCCCCGCATGGCGGGCTCGGAGGCCAGCTGCAAGCTGGCATTCGCCGTGGCGATGAACCCGATGGAGGCGGCGCCCATCAACACGATGAGGGCGGCCGCGCTGATCAGTGTCGGGGCGAGGGCCACGGCCGCCAACAGCCCGCCGAAGACCAGGGCCAGGACCTGCAACAGGCGCGGGGTGGGCCGGGCCCGGTGTGCGGCGAACAATCCTCCCACCACCGCCCCGATGCCCATGCACGAGGTCAGCAACGAGTAGGTGCCCACTCCACCGTGGAAGGTCACCTTGGCCAGCAGGGCGAGTGTGACGGTGAAGTTGTAGGCGAAGATGCCGATGACGGCGACGGCCAGCAGCGTGTTGCGCAGGCTCGGGGTGCGCCACACGTAGCGGAAGCCCTGGCGGATCTGGCCCTTGGCCCGCACCACGCGTTGGGTCGGATGGAGCTCCTTGCTCCTCATCATGGACAGCCCGACGATGACGGCGATGTACGACGCGGCGTTGACGAAGAAGCAGATGCCCAGCCCGAACACGGTGATCACCACACCACCGATGGCCGGCCCCACCACCCGGGAGGTGTTCATCACCACGGTGTTGAGGCTCACCGCATTGGGCAGTTCGTCGCGCCCGACCATCTCCATCACGAAGGTCTGGCGGGTCGGGTTGTCGAACACGTTGACCATGCCGAGCAGGGTGGCCAGCAGGTAGACCTGCCACAGCTGCACCAGGTGGCTCACCACCAGGATGCCCAACACCAGGGCCAGGATGCCGCCCGCCGTCTGTGTCAGGTAGAGCAGCCTGCGCTTGTTCACCCGGTCGGCCACCAGCCCCCCGAACGGGCCGAACAGCAGCATGGGGAGGAACTGCAGTCCGACCACGATCCCGAGGTCCACACCGCTTCCGGTGAGGTGGAGGACCAGCCAGGCCTGGGCCACGGTCTGCATCCAGGTGCCGGACACCGAGATCAGCTGGGCGACGAAGTACAGGCGGTAGTTGCGGATGCGCAGGGAATGGAACGTCTGGTTCCACGCGGCGCGGACCTTGGTCATGGGTCTTCCCGTTCCACCAGGCGCTCGAGCAGCGCGGTGAGCGCGCCCAGGGCCTCGCGGTCCTCGTCCGGCAGCCGGTGCAGCTGGTCGGCGAGGAAGGCGTTCTTCAAGGTCCGGCCGCGCTGGAGGACGCACTGGCCCTCGGCGGTGGCGGCGACCCGGGCGACCCGTCGGTCGTCGGGGTCCACCACCCGCGACACGTAGCCCAGGGCCTCGAGCGCGCCGACGATGCGGGTCATCGACGGCGGCTGCACGGACTCGCGTGCGGCCAGCGCGCCCAGGGTCGGCGAGCCGAGCCGCTCGATGCTGGCCAATGCGGAAGCCTGGGACGGGGTCAGTCCGCCGGCGGTCTGCTGACGGAGCCGCCGGTGCAGGCGGGTGACGGCCAGGCGCAGCCGCGACGCCAGCTCCGACTCGGAGACCTCCACCGGGCCCGCCGGGTCGTGACCGATGGCAGCCTGTTCGGTGGAGGGATCGGCCGGGGCGGAGACGAACACCATGGCCCCAGTTTAGTTAGTTCGGCTAACTAATGCGATCGGCCCGCGGTCGCTTGCGGAACGATCGAGAACCGCAGCTCAGAAGCTCGGTACGTAGCTCCCGCGGCCCATCGACTCGCTCACCAACGGGTCCACCGACTCGTCCACCCCGCCGCGCACCTCAGTCACCCACGGCAGCCGGTCGCGCAGGATGCGGTCCACCCCGCCCTGCAGGGTCGAGGAACTGACCGCGCACGAACTGCACGCCCCCTGCAGCTGCACCTCGACGACCCCGGTGACCACGTCGGCCGAGAGCAGGGCAAGATCGCCGCCGTCGGCCTGGACGGCCGGCCGCATCAGCTCGATCAGGCCGTTGAGCGCGCTCAAGCGCTCACCGCGCTCCCCATCGGTCAACGACGGCTGTTCTGCACCACTGTCGGGGACAACCACCTGGTCAGCCGCGGGCTCCACAACACCATCTCCTTGTTCGGGATTCACACCCTGTCCTCTCACCGGTCCACCGTCTACAACACCGGTCGGATGCTCACGCTTCCCCAGTCTGCCGCGTCGGCCCCGGACCCCGGACGTCGGCGGCGCTGGGCACGCCCCTCCCCTGCGCCGATGGCGCTCCGTCGTCGAGCCGGGCGGCCCTTCCCGGGGGGTGGGACCATGCACCCGACGGGCGGTGATCGGACCGCCGGGCAGTCGAATGCCGCCGCCACGGTGGCCGCGTTTGCCCACCGTGGCGGTTACCATGCGTTGTGCCCATGGTGCGACCTGCAACTCCCCTGGGGCCGATCGGACTCATCCTGCCGACCTTCGCCCAGGACACGGTGCCCGCGTGGGCGGAGCCCTCCGGCGGGCCCGGTGGAGGCGCCGTCTCCGAGATCACCTCCGTCTGCCGCCGCGCCGAGGAGCTGGGTGCCGGCGCACTGTGGACCTGTGACCACCTGTTCTGGCACGGGCCGTGCCTCGAGTGCATGGTCGTCCTCTCCATCGCCGCCACCGCAACCGACCGGGCGCTCCTGGGGACGTGCGTGATCCAACTCCCCCTGCGCCAGGCCCCGGTCGTGGCCAAGCAGGCCGCCTCGCTGCAGGCCCTGACGGGGGGCCGCGTCGTCCTCGGCGTCGGGGTGGGCAGCCACGTGGGCGAGTACGAGCAGGCCGGCGCGGCCTTCCACACCCGCGGCTCCGAGCTCGACGCCGGCATCAAGGAGCTCCGCCGGTCGTGGCACAGCGGCGCGGGCACGACGGCCGGCGACCTCGAGGCCGGTGGCCCCGCTCGCTACCGCCAGCTGCCCGCCCCGGCACCCGTGCCCGTGTGGGTCGGCGGCTCCTCGGAGGCCGCCCTGCGCCGGGCGGCCACGCTGGCCGACGGGTGGATGCCCCTCTTCTTGAGCGCCGCCGAGTACCGCGCCGCTCTCGAGCGCCTGGCCAAGGAGGTCGACCGCGTCGGGCGGGAGGCCGGCGAGGTCACCCCGTCCATCGTCCTGTTCGTCTCCATCGACGACGACGCCGGGGTGGGNNGGCGGTCTACATCACCGCCGACGAACCGTTGGAGCAGTTCGAACGCCTGACCACCGCCCTGTCGGCGGTCGGCGTGCCGACCCGAGGATAAGAAGGACGCCATGGACCGCACCGCACACATCGTGGGCACCGCCATCACGCCGATGAACAGGCGGGATCGCACCACCGGGGACATGGCTCAACAGGTGGTGGCCGAGGCCCTGGCCGACGCCGGGGTCGACGCCGACGACGTCAACCTGGTGGTGTTCGGCAACGCCACGGCGGGACGGCTCGTCGATCAGGGATGCATCCGGGGCCAGACGTTCCTCAGCCGGTCCGGCCTGCGCCATGCCGGGATCATCAACGTGGACAACTCGTGCGCAGGGGGCTCCTCCGCCCTCCACATGGCCACCCTGGCCACCATGGCCGGCACCGGCACCGTGCTGGCCGTCGGGGTCGAGAAGATGTGGACGGGCGACCGCAGGGCCACCCTGGCCGGCATCGAGGACGGTGTCCCCCTCGCCGACCGCACCTACCTGCACGCGACGATGGAGAACCCGTCCGGGTCGGTGCTGATGGCGCTCAACGCAGCCTGGGCGATCAGCGTGATGGAGGAGCGCGGGGCCACCATCGAGCAGTTCGCCGCTGCCGCGGTCAAGGCCCGCCGGCACGGGTCCCTCAACCCGGACGCGCAGTTCCAGTCCGAGGTCACCCTCGAGGAGGTGCTCGGGTCCCCCACCATCGTGTGGCCGCTGACCCGTCTGATGTGCTCGTCGTTCACCGACGGCGCCGCCGCCGTGGTCCTCTCCGCGTCCCCGGCACCCAAGGCCCCCCGGATCCGGACGAGCACGGTCCGCTCCGGCAACGGTGACATCGACTACCACGATCGCCTGGCCGAGGCCGCCACGGCGGCGTGGGAGGACTCCGGCATCGACCCGGTGGACGTCGACCTGGTCGAACTGCACGACGCCACCAGTGCCGAGGAGCTCTATGCCCTCGAGTCGCTGGGCTTCTTCAAGCCGGGGGATGCGGGCCCGGCCACCGTGGCCGGCGACACCGCGCTCGGCGGCAAGGGCCTGACGGTCAACACCAGCGGGGGCCTGGTCGCCCGTGGCCATCCCCTGGGGGCAACCGGCATCGCCCAGGTGGTGGAGCTCACCTCCCAGCTACGGGGCGAGGCCGGTCGACGCCAGGTCGAGGGTGCCCGGTTGGCGGTGGCCGCCAACACCGGCGGCATCATCGGGAGCAGCGGCGGACGGAGCGATGCCGGGTTCATCGGTATCCACGTGCTCGAGGCGGCTGAGCAGTGAGGACCACCCGGGGTGGCGTCGTCACCGGGTGGGGCATCGGCTTGCCCGACAAGGTGGTGACCAACGACGACCTGTCGGTGACCTTGGACACCAACGACGCCTGGATCCGTGAGCGCACCGGCATCCGTGAGCGGCGGATCGGCGGCACCACCTCCGGGCTGGCCATCGAGGCGGGCCTGGCCGCCCTGGCCAAGGCCGGGCGGCGTCCCGACGAGATCGACGCGGTGATCCTGGCCACCACCACCCCCGACCAGATCGTGCCGGGCACCTCGGCCACCGTGCAGGACGGGATCGGCGTGCCAGGCGGCGCCTTCGACGTCAACGCCGCCTGCTCGGGCTTCGTCTACGCCCTGACGGTGGCCCACGGCCTGCTGGCCATCGGCGCCGAGCGCCTGCTGGTGATCGGATCGGAGACCCTCAGCCGGATCACCGACTGGGGCGACCGCTCGGTGGCCGTCCTGGTCGGCGACGGAGCGGGCGCGGTGGTCCTCGAGGCCGTTGACGGGCCCGGCCAGCTGCTGTCGTGGAAGCTGGGGGCGGACGGATCGCTGCGGCACCTGCTCAAGTGCGACCACGGCGGCTACCTCTATATGGACGGCAAGGAGATCTTCCGCAAGGCGGTGCGAGTGGTGGTCGAATCGTCGGAGCAGGCCATCGCCGAGGCCGGCCTCAGCCCCGCGGACATCGATCTGGTCGTGCCCCACCAGGCCAACCTCCGCATCATCAGCGCCGCGTGCCAGCGCCTCGGCATCCCCGAGGAGAAGGCGGTGGTGGTCATCGACCGCTACGGCAACACCTCCTCCGCGTCGATCCCCCTGGCCCTGGCCGACGCTCTGGACACCGAGCGCCTCCGAGAGGGCGACCACGTGCTGCTCACCGGGTTCGGCGGCGGCATGACCTGGGCCAGTGCCGTGCTGCGCTGGGGAGGCTGAGTCCGGGCATGGCACCCTCACTGGTCGTACTGGCCGCCGGCCTGGCCAAGCGCTACGGCGGATGCAAGCCGCTGGCCCCGATCGGCCCCAGCGGCGAAGCGGTCATCGACCTGCTAGCCAGCGACGCGGTGACGACCGGGTTCGGGCGGATCGTGCTGGTGCTCCACCCCGAGACGGGCCCGGCCATCCGCTACCACGTCGAGCAGTGCTGGCCGAGGTCGGTCGAGGTGGCCTTCGCCGAGCAGCGGCTGCCCCTCGGGACGGTACACGCGGTGCTGGCGGCACGGGACGCACTCGAGGCGGACCGGAGCTTCGCCGTCTCCAACGCCGACGACGTCTACGGCGAGGCGGCGATGGGCATGCTGGCCGCCCAGCTGGCCACCGACAACGGCGAGCACGCGCTGGTCGGGTACCGCCTGGCCTCCACCGTGGCCACCGACGACCCGGTGACCCGCGGGATCTGCGAGGTGGACCCGAGCGGCCATCTGGTGGCCCTGACCGAACGCCGCAAGGTCGCCCGCCAGGCGGACGGCGAGAGCTTCCGCTCCGGGGACGGGGTCGAGCCGGCCCTGCTGTCCGGCGACCTGCCGACCTCGGTCAACCTGTGGGGCTTCCAGCCCGCCATCTGGGACGTGTTCGAATCGGCCATGGACGCCAGCGGCCTCGACGAG
>PLHF01000065.1 GCA_003138855.1 Acidimicrobiaceae bacterium
CTTCGGCTCCATGGGGGGCCAGCACCTCAACCGGCCCATCGTCGGCATGGCGGCGACCCCCGACGAGGGCGGCTACTGGCTGGTCGCCTCCGACGGCGGCATTTTCTCCTTCGGCGACGCCGGGTTCCACGGGTCGACCGGCAGCATCCACCTCAACGCGCCCATCGTCGGGATGTCGGCGACCCACGACGGGGGCGGTTACTGGCTGGTCGCCTCCGACGGCGGCATCTTCTCCTTCGGTGACGCCGTCTTCCAGGGCTCGACCGGGGCGATCAGCCTCGTCGCCCCCGTCGTGAGCGTGTCCGGCTGATCGGGGCCGGGGCCGGTGCCTGCGCCTACGCTCAGTAGTCATTGACGGCGATGGGAGGTTGCACCTGTGAGAGCGAACACCATCACCGCGAGCCCCGAGACGTCGCGTGAGGCGCCCGCCCCCTCCCCCTGCGGTGGGCACGGGGCGCACCAGGGCATGGCCGTACGTGCAGGCTGAGGCCGCGCCGGGCGGGCCGATGCCTGCCGGCCGGTCACCCGGTGCGATGGTCGCCCGATTGACGGCACGGAGGGCGGTGCGGTCGGGGGCCCTGTGGGGGTACGTATTCGGGATCTTCGTGGCGTCCTCGGCCTTCAGCTATCTCTCGTTGTACAAGACCCAGGCGCAACGGGACCGGCTGGCGGCGGCATTCGGGTCGAACAGTGCGACGACCGCACTGTTCGGTCCCGCCCCCGCGCTCCAGACGGTCGCCGGCTTCACCGTGTACAAGGTCTCCATGACGCTGATGATCCTCGGCGCCGTCTGGGGGCTGCTCACCAGCACCAGGCTGCTCCGCGGCGAGGAGGACTCCGGGCGGTGGGAGCTCCTCCTCGCGGGCCGGACCACCCGGCGGGGTGCCACCACCCAGGCGCTCGTCGGCCTGGCCGGGGGCGTCGCCACTCTGTGGGCGATCACCGCCATTATCACCGTCGTCACCGGGCTATCGGGGAAGATCGGCATCCCCGCGGGGCCGGCCCTGTTCTTCGCCGTCGCCCTCGTGTCGAGTGCAGCCATGTTCCTGGCGGTCGGAGCCCTGACCAGCCAGCTCGCCGCGACCCGCCGTCAGGCCGCCGCCTGGGCCGCAGTGGCCCTCGGCGTGAGCTATGCCGTCCGCATGATGGCCGACTCCGCTGTCGACCTCCACTGGCTGAGGTGGGCCTCCCCGCTCGGATGGGTCGAGGAGCTCCAACCTCTCACCGGGCCCCGCCCGCTGGCCCTCCTGCCGATCGTCGCCTTCACCGCCGTGCTGGCGGTGGTGTCCGTGCACCTCGCGGGGAACCGGGACGTCGGGGCCAGCACGCTGCCCGACCGGTCGAGCGCCAGGCCACGCCTCGGGCTGCTCTCCGGGCCCGTCGGATTGGCGATTCGCCTGACCCGCCCCACCGTCATCGGGTGGGGAGTGGCAATCGCCCTCTCGGCACTGCTCTACGGGGTCGTGGTCAAAGGCCTGGGTGCTGCCGGAATCTCCCGATCCTCCGTCGGGCAGGTGCTCACACGACTAGGGGCGCCCGGCGCCGATGCCGATGCCTATCTCGGCCTGGTCTTCCTCATCCTGGCCGTGCTCGTCGCCTTCGTCGCCGCCGGTCAGGTCACGGCGGCGCGCACCGAGGAGGCCGGGGGGCGTCTCGACCACCTCCTGGTCCGCCCCGTCTCTCGACCATCATGGTTCGGCGGGAGGCTGCTGGTCGCGACCCTCATACTGGTGGCGGCCGGGGTGGTCGCCGGCGTGTGCACCTGGCTCGGAGCGGCGAGCCAGCACGCGGGGGTGGGCTTCACCCCGGTGGTGGGCGCCGGGCTGAACATCGTCCCGCCGGCCATCTGCATCCTCGGGATCGGCGCGCTGACCTTGGGCGTCTGGCCTCGGGCCACCTCCGTCGTCGTCTACGGCGTCCTGAGCTGGTCGCTGCTGGTCGAGATCGTCGGCGGCATCGGCGCGCTCAACCACTGGGCATTCGACACGTCGGTCTTCCACCAGATGGCCTCCGCTCCCGCCGTGTCTCCGAATTGGACGACGGCGGGCGTCATGGTGGCGACCGGCGTGATCTCCGCCGCCGTGGGCGCTGTCGCCTTCAGGCACCGGGACCTCGCGGGCGAATGAGCCTCGGTAGGACGGCTCTGGCGAACCGGCCAGCAGTCCACCGGTGCGGTGATTACCATGGTGCATGCCTACGAGGTTGCAACCTCGTTCCTGAATGGAAGAGTCACTTTGCCATTGCCCTCACTCGGCACCGCCCCAGCGACGGAGCCGGCCCCGGCTTCCACCGGTAGCCTCAAACCGGTCCTCGACATCCTCCCCGACTCGGTCTACGACAACCCGACCGGGCGAGGGATGACCTACTTCATCCGCGACCTGGCCATGTACGCTGCCCTGCTCGCGGCACTTGTCGTGGTGAGCAACGTCTTCGCCGTGGCCGCACTCGAAGTGGGCATGGCACTCGTCATCTCCGGCCTGTTCGTCGTCGCCCACGATGCCGCCCATGGTGCGTTGTTCAAGACCAAGCGGATGAACTCGGTCGTCGGCCACCTGGCGATGCTCCCGAGCTGGCACGTCTACGAGGGTTGGGTGCTCGGCCACAACCGCGTCCACCATCCCTACGCCGTGCGACAGGGCTACGACTTCGTCTGGCACCCCACCACTCCCCACGAGTACGCCGCCATGGGATGGTGGCGCCGGTCACTGCACAAAGCCGAGTGGTCGTGGGTGGGGATGGGGCTCTACTACCTCCACCAGGTGTGGTGGAAGAAGATGATGGTCGGCCAGAACCCGGCACGCTGGGCCAAAACCATCCGTCGGGACCGGTGGGTCGTCACCGGCTTCATCGCCGGGATGCTCGCCCTCTTCAGCGCTGTCGGGATCGCCGCCGGAGACTCGCCGGCCGGCCTGCTCTGGCTCGACGTCCGGACAGTCGTGCTGCCGTTCCTCGGCTTCTCGTACGTGATCGGATCTGTCGTCCACATCCACCACATCTCGCCCGAGATCCGCTGGTGGAAGAAGGAGGAGTGGACGAAGTTCAAAGCCCAGATGCAGGGCACCACCGTGCTCCGGGCGCCCAAGGGCCTCAACTTCTTCATCCACTGGATCATGGTCCACGTGCCCCACCATGTGGATATGCGCGTGCCGATGTACCACCTCGAGGAGGCCGCCGCCGCCATCGAGGCCGCCTTCCCGGGTTCGGTGATCGACCGGCCGATGCGCTTCCGGGACTTCGTGACCAACTCGCGGGCCTGCAAGCTCTACGATTTCGACGCCGGGCGCTGGCTCACCTACGCCGCCGGTCGCCAACTCCCTGCCGACATCTGAGCGACCATCTCGCCCACACCGTCGGCCTGCGCCGCGGCATCCTGGTCGCTGGTCCCTACGTCGTGGCGACCTGTTGACCACCGCTCCTGTCGGGCAACGGGCACATCGCCGTCTTCGAGTTGGCCGACCTGAAGGTGGAGATCGTCCTGGCCAGGCCCGGTGCAGACGGGTTCACATCGCCGAGTGCTCCTACGCAGCTCTGGCCTGCGGGGCGATCTCTCGGCGCATGCGCTACGCCAGGCACCGTCGGAGACGGTCAGTCGAACTGATCGTCCAGGGTCTGATCGCCCGGGAGGTGCGTGAAGATGGTCCGACGGATGTCCCTGACCGCACCGTCCAGGTTGCCCAGTACGTCGTGGAGCCGTCCTGCCATGCGATCCTCCGCGTGCGAGCTCCCGAGAATGCTGGCGACGGTCAGCCCGCAGGCGAACAGGTTGCGGATCACCTCGTCGAGGTCGTCGGTGACGCGTACCATCCCGTCGGTCAGCGCCTCCACCTGCTTCGCCATGCCCTGGTCCCGGGAACGGCGCTCTTCCCTGATCAGGACGACGGTACCCGTGCCCCGGCTCAAGGCAACCAGACCCAGGCTGATCTGCACCGGCAGCCGGGAGCCGTCGGCATGGATGCCGATGACGTCGAGTCCGAAGCGGGCCGATGGGGACGACCGGCGGCCGGCGGACCCGGTGAGCAGCTCGCCGCCACCCGGGGGCACCGCCTTTGGCAGCAGCCATTCCACGGGCATGCCCACCAGCTCGTCCCCGCCGAACCCGAAGAGCTCCTCGGCCTGCCGGTTGGCCCGGACAATCAGCCCGTCGTCGTCGCTGACGAGGATCCCTTGCGGAACCAGCTCCAGACACATCAGGGCGAACCCGTCACCGAGGCGCTCGGAGTGGTCGGGGTAGAACGCCGCCACCGACGGCCCGGATGTGCGCACTCCGGTACTCGACCAGACTTCACCGAGCGGCGGGAGCTCGTCTGACCGGGAGCCGTTGCGGGAGCCAGAAGCCACGGTCACCGAACCGGCAAGCGAGAGTGTGACGGTTGCGCCGAGGCAACGACCTTCGTCGTCGAGGCGGGAGGAGATCAACGTGTCGAACCAGCGTGACGTGTCCGGACTGTGGCAGGGGACCTCGACTCTCATCGGCGCAGGGAGGTCGCCCTGCACGGCGGTGCGGATGGCCCCGGCGACCTGGTCGGCGACCGGGTCGCCGACGGCGGCTGCGCAGGCCTCCAGATACGACGAACCGACGCCCATCCGGGTCGGGTCGCCCCCGTTGGCGTTGCAGAACGCATCCCATGCGGCGTTCACCGCGACGATGACACCGACGCGATCCAACAGCGCCACCTCGACGTCGGGCTCGGTGGCCCTCGACCGCGGCGGCCCGGCCGGTGGATCACCTTGCCGCCCGACCAATTGAGACAGACGGCCTCCGGAGGCAGGATCCGTACACCCGCTGCTTTCGGGTCCGCTCGCGCCCAGGGCGCTCTCCCCTACGGCAGGGCCAGACGGGACCTCCGGACGGATGGCGCCGCCTGACCACCGGAACAGCCCGCTCGCAGGGTCCCGCGGACTCGGTGGCGGAATCAGAAGGCGATCCGGTTCGGTCATTGCCGTAGCTCCTTTCAGGAGCACGTTACAGCGTGCGACACGTACCGCCGGAATGAAGAATCCGCCGGTCATCTGCCGGTTTTTTGTTACCCACCGGCAGCAGCCGGGACAAGGCGGGACCGACGCCCCGAGAGCGGGCCGAACCAGTTCACCGAGGGCCCCCCGTGGTGACGTCATCGATCCACTCGAAGTAGTCGGGCGCACCTCCGACGAGCTCGAGAACGACGACTTCCGGCGTTTCGTAGGGATGTCGGCTACGGATTGCGTCGACCACCTGGGGAGCGAGCTCGGATCGCGTCTTGAGCAGCACCAGCCACTCCTGCGCGTGCTCACGTGAGCCCTTCCACCAGTACTGACTGACCACCGGGCCGGTGCGCTGCCCGCAGGCCACCAGGCGCTCGGCCAAGAGCAGGTCGACGATTGCGTCGGCCACTCCGGCGTCGTCGATCGCGAACTGGATCTGCACATGGGGCAACGCGCCCTCCCCTCTCGCTGCTGCGGCGGTCACAGGTCGGCCCACGTTGCCCCGCCCGCGACCGGAGGTCGCCTCAAGTCGCCGAGGCCCGATCCGTGTCGACGATCAGCAGGCTGCAGTGGCAGTGGTGCGACACCTTGTTGGGGACGCTCCCCAGCGCGAAGCGCTTGATCCCGGCCATGCCCCGGTTGCCGACGACCACGAGGTCGGCGTTCTCCGTCTCGGCCACCTTGACCAGCGCATCCGCGGGGTCACCATCGAACGTCAGCACCTCGACTCCGACCCCGAACTTCTCGGCCTCGGAACGCAGCTGCTTGCCGATGCGCTCGCTTTCCTCCTGCCGGCCGGCGTTCACTGCCGCCACCGCGGCGGCATCGATCTGCTCGGTACCCAGCATCATCGCCGGGCGCACGACGTGGACGCCGTAGACCTTGGCTCCGGACGTCCGGGCCAGTTCGAACGCGTGCCTGACGGCGACCGCCGCCCGGTCCGAGCCGTCCGTGCCCACAACGATCACCTTGAACATGCTGGCCCCCATCCGCCCCGGGCGGCACTCGAATTCACCCTGGCAACCCTCGATCAGGAAACCGCACGCTACCAGTTGCCCTCCCGAGAGGCCCACGACGCGGAGCGGGCGATCACCCCGCCCGCGCTCACCGATCAGAGGCCCAGGATGAAGCGGGTCACACCATCCTTGATCCGCGTGGGCACGATCGACTGCAGCGCGGCGAATGCCTGGGCGTCGTGGCCCACGAGGTATCTCGACCGCGGATTGCGCGACGTGACGGCGCCGGCGATGACATCGGCGACATGGGAGGGCTCGCCCATGATCGGCCCGGCGAGCCGGGTGACGGCCAGCAACCGTTCGTAGGACGAAGCGAACCGCGACTCGGGTCTGCCACTCAGCTCGTCGTCGGCCTCCTGCCAGATGCCGGTGCGGAAGAGCCCCGGCTCGACGAGTATGACCTTGACGCCGTCGGCGGCGACCTCGGTCCGCAGGGCATCCGATACACCCTCGAGCGCGTGCTTGCAGGCCTGGTACCACCCGGTCAGCGGAGTCGACGTGCGCCCGTAGATGGAGGATACGTTGACGATGCGGCCGTAATGGACCTCGCGCATGTGAGGGAGCGCCAGTCGGGCCAGGCGCACCGGTCCGATGACCATCGTCTCGAGCGCGGTGCGCAGTTCCTCGTCGCCGATGTCCTCGACCGCCCCGGTAATCGAGAACCCGGCATTGTTGACGACCACCGTCGGCCGGTACCTGCGGACCACCCGCTCGCAGGAGGCGGCGTCGGTGACGTCCATGATCGCCGTCTCCACCTCGACGCCCGCTTCGGCGGCTGCTTCCGTGACGGCTCGGGCCTTCGAGCGAGAACGCACCGTCCCCACCGAACGCACACCGCGACGGGAAAGCTCCAGGACGGTGGCAAGTCCGATGCCCGAATTGGCCCCGGTGGTCAGGGCAACCAGTTGGTCAGGCATGCGGTCCCTCCCCTAGTCGCGACGGCCAAGTCGACTCTACCGAGTACGCCGGCTCGGGGCCAGGGCGGCATTGGCGCCAGGGCGCGCTCGTCCCTCGATGGCGGCGATCTGCCCGGTGGGCACTCTCAGCTCCGCCCGTCGAGGTCGCCGAACCCGACGCCGGTGAGTTCCTCGGAAACCTCCCACAGTCGCCGGGCGGTGTCGGGGTCTCGGGCCGCCCGCTCGAACGGAACCGACGTCGGGTGCCCGTGCATGCCGAACAGACCGTCGGGGCCGTAGAACCGGCCGCCGAGGGCGTCGGGTGACGTGGCGGCGTAGAGGCTCGGGAGCGCCCCGGCGGCAGCGGTCTGGGCGAACACCGAGTTCCCCAGGGCGCTGAGCCTCTCCTGGAGACCGGAGCCACTCATCCTGGGCCCGACCGTCTGGAGGTTGGTGGCGGCGTAGCCCGGGTGGGCGGCCGCGCTGACAAGGTCCAGGGATCGGCTGGTCACCCGTCGGCCGAGCTCGACCGTGAACAGCTGGTTGGCCAGCTTGGCCTGGGCGTAGGCAGTCCATTTGCCGTAACGGCGCGCACCCTGGAGATCGTCGAACCTGATACGACCCATTTTGGCCACCATGCTGCTGACCGTGACGACCCGCGCACCCGGCCGCGCGACCAGGCTGTCCAGCAGCAGGCCGGTGAGGGCGAAGTGGCCCAGGTGGTTGGTCCCGAACTGCATCTCGAAGCCGTCGGCGGTCTCGCGGCGGGGGATGGCCATCACCCCGGCGTTGTTGACCAGGATGTCCAGGCCGTCGTGCCCGCTCGCGAACTCGGTGGCGAACGACCGCACCGACCCCAGATCGGCGAGGTCGAGCCGACCGAGCTGCACGTCGGCGTCGGGCACCTTCCGGCGGATGCGCTCGAGTGCGTCGCCTCCCTTGGCCTGGTCGCGGCAGGCCAGGACGACGCGGGCCCCGGCTCCGGCCAGTGCCAGGGCCGTCTCGAAGCCCAGGCCGCTGTTCGCCCCCGTCACCACGGCGGTGCGGTCGGCCAGCCGGGGGATGTCCTCTGTGGTCCACGTGGCCATGACCAGCGACCCTATGCGGACCGGCGGTCCCGTTCCAAGTGCGGCCCTCAGGCCCTGTCAGCGCAGTTCGGCTCCGAGCTTGTCCAACAGATCGATCGTCCCCTCCTCGCGCGATGCGGGCAGATCGTGACGGTCCAGGAACGCTCCCTGTTCCGTGTAGATCAGCAGTGTTCCCGATCCCTCCGCCAGGAGCTCGATCGTCGCCACCGACACCGAGATCCGCACGTCGTCCATGTGCATCTCGTAGGTCGTCACGATGCGCTGATCCGCCACGATGTCCCGGAACTGCGCGTCGAACGAGTGGACCGGGCCGCCCGGCGGGCCGCCACTGACGTGTTCGCGGCCCCCGACCCGGAAGTCGAGCTCGTGGTCGGACCGCAGCCAGTCGTCGGGACCGATGAACTACCGGCCCTCGGCCTCTCTGGACGCGAACGCTTCGAACACCCGCGAGGGAGGAGCGTCGTAGGTGCGTTCGATGACGAATGTCGCGTGGGCCACAGACCGTTCGGTCATGATCAACTCCTCTGCTCTGGTTCTCCGCTGTGCTCGGCGAGGTACTCGCCGAGCCGGTCGAGATGGCGCTCCCATGCGCTGCGCCGTTCGGCAATCCACCGCTCGGCCCCTGCCAGGGTCGCCGGCTCGATTCGGCACGTACGGGTCCGGCCCTTCTTCTCCGTGCGGACGAGCCCGCACGCCTCCAGTACCTGTACGTGTTGGACCACCGCCGCAAGCGAGATGGCGAGCGGTCTGGCGAGCTCGCTGACCGTGGCCGGCCCCACGCTCAGCTGCTCCACCATGACCCTTCGGTTCGAATCCGTGAGCGCCTGGAACACCCGATCGAGGGAGACAGTTCGGTCAAGCACTTACTTGAGCATAAGGACGGCTCGGCGATCGGTCAAGCGGCTGCTTTACGGTTGTCGGCGGGCCATCCTCACCGCCGACTCCGGCCGGCGGCGGACGGGTCCACCGGGATCGTGCTGGCGCCGGGCTCACACCGCTTCGGCCCGTGTCCCCCGACCCGCACGAGGAGAGGGGCGTCGCTGGTGACCGTGACCAGGTCGTGCTCGGCGCGCACGCTGACGCGCCGGCCGGCGAAACGAAAGGTGAGACCGAGCGCGGTCCATGTCTGCGGGAGGCAGGGGTCGATGGAGAGGACGCGCCCTTCGGCGCCCAGTCCGAGGAAGCCGAAAGCGAGGGCCTGCCATACCCCTCCGAATGTGGCCATGTGCAGTCCCAACGCCGTCGTCCCGGTGAGGTCGTCGAAGTCGAGGCGAGCGGCCAGGCGGAACATCGCGAGGGCCCGCTCCGGGTCTCCGGCCCGGGCCAGAAGCGATGCGGAGACGGCCGGTGACAGCGAGCTGCCGTGGGAGGTCCGGGGCTCGTAGAAGGCGAGGCATGCCGTGAGCGACCCATCCTTCATCTCCTCGGGGAGGAGATGGTGGAGCATGAGCACGTCGGCCTGCTTGATGATCTGGGACCCGGCCACCCGCTGCGAACCCAGCACGGCGTCGGCGAGGGTCGGCGGCGGGGCGACCCCGGACATGACGAGCGGCTCCAGGGCGAAGTAGCCGGCGAACTGCTCATAGATGCCCTGCTCGGGGCTCCACCCGTCCACCAGGCCGTCGGCGAGTGCACGCCATGCATCCGCCTCGCCCGTGTCGCCCGATCCGCTCAGGAGGTCGGCGCCCCGACGCAGGTTCCAGCGGGCCATGACGTTGGTATACGTGTTGTCGTCGACGACCGAGTGGTACTCGTCGGGGCCCTCGACTCCGTAGAGGTGTCCGTGGCCGTCGGCATCGACCCGGATGCGGCTGGCCCAGTACCGGGCGGACTCGACCAGCAACCCGTGGCCCGGCCCCTCGAGGAATGCGGCATCGCCGGTCCAGTCCGCGTAGTGCGCCGCCGCCCAGGCCACGTCGGCCACGATGTGCTCCTCGTGGGCGCCGGTGGCGATCGGAATGACCTCCCCACTGCTCCTCCGGAACAGCCGTGGCGTCACGTCGGTCCCGTCGGCCGCCGACTCCCAAGGGAAGCGTGCGCCCTCTCGGCCGTGGGCCCGGGCGTGGGCACGCGCCGCCGGGAGGCGCCGGATCCGGTACTCGAGCATCGCCCGCGCCGCTTCGGGCCGGATCGCCGCCAGAACGGGGAGGACGAACACGTCCGCATCCCAGAAGACGTGGCCTGCGTAGCCGGCACCCGTCAATCCGCGGGCGCCGACCGCAGCCTCTCCGGTATCCGCCACCTCCGACAGCAGGTGGAAGACGGCGAAG
This sequence comes from Acidimicrobiaceae bacterium, assembly GCA_003138855.1. Taxonomy (GTDB): domain Bacteria; phylum Actinomycetota; class Acidimicrobiia; order Acidimicrobiales; family RAAP-2; genus Bog-756. The sequence goes on from PLHF01000065.1 coordinate 10,233, forward strand.
CGGGCGGCCAGCTCCGCATCGGGGTCCCCCTCGATCACCACGTCAGCGTCCGCCCAGAGCTGCGCCCACGCCTCTCGGTGGTCGGCCAGCAGTCCGTCGAAGCCGAGCGCTTCCACGTCGGCAAGCTCGCGGTAGGCGTCGTCGAGGTCCGCCGCCGCCGTGGGGTCGGCAGCCCATGTGGCCAGGCGCTCGACCGTTCGACGCCCCGCCACCGTCTCCACGCGATCGCGAGCCGCCACCGCGATGCCGGCACCCGCCGCCTGCTTGGCACCCGCCGCCGTCCTGGCGCCCCACCTCCGACCCTGGTACTCGCACTCGAAGTGCACGTCCTCCCTCGGTGGTCGAAGTGGGTCGCCAGGCTCGAGATGGGACTCGGGAGCTTCGGCCCGCAGTGCCATGGCGTGCGGCATGGCCATGGAGACGAATCGCAGGGAGCGACCGCCGAGGCGCTCGTTGCCGAGACGGACGAGCGTGCCACCGCGCAGATCGAGCATGCGCTTCTCCGTGTACCGACGGGTGATGCCGGGCCGGTCGAGACAGGTCCAGAGCGGTCCCGGGAGAAGCTGGCCCTCGTTGGTATAGATACCATTCACCAGGAAGAGGGGGCCTCCGACCCGGTCGTCCTCCTCCCAGGAGCTACGGGTGCCGGCGAAACCGTTGCCGAGCGTGCCGAGCGACTCGGCGACCTGCTCCATGGCACGTGTCGAGGCCAACGGGACGACCCAGGTCGGATCGAGGTCGATGGCCGGCACCCGGCGAGCCGATCGCCGAGCCAGCTGCCCGTCGAGCAGCTCGAGGAACCCGTCCGGTCCGCTTCCCCGGTGCACCACTCCGGCGGGAACGCCCTCGGGCTCGACCCCGAACGACACGACCACTCCGCGGGCGAACTCCTCCACCATCATCATCGAGTCACTGCCTGCCACGCCGCCGATGGGCCCGAACTCGTCGCCCCCGATCAGCACCAGGCCGCCGTTGATCCCCCGTTGGGCCAACCACTGCGCCGCCCACCGTGCCGAATCGGACTTGTCCGTCAACCCGATCTCCACGTGCTTCACGTCGCTGGTGATCCGGGGGTCGGCCAGACCGACACCCCGGGAAACGTCGGCCGCTAGTTGCACGACCTCGGCCAGACCGGACATCCCTGCCGATACGAGCCGCCCGGCCACCGCCTTACCCAGGGCGCCGATCTCGGCCTTCTTCGGATCGGCCCACGCAGGGACGGGGATGAGATCGATCCTGCGCCGGTTGAACCGCTCGGAAACCACTTCCGCCTCGACACCGCGCTCCCGGAGGCGTTTGACGGTGACCTCGGCTGCCAGATCCAAGAAGCGGTCCTCTGCAACGCTGGCCGTGCGCCGGAACACGAGCCCTGGTCCCTCACTGGTCACCGCGAAGACCTCCGACCCCCGATTGCAGCACAGGTACAGCTGCCCTCTCCCGTGCGGCCGGGCCCGCAACTGGCCGTCGACGTTGCCGACGTGGGTTCCCGTCACGACGATCACGTGGACACCCGCGGCGCAGATCTCCTCGATGCGCTCCCGCACGTTGGAGGCATCGGCCTGGCGATCCGGAACGGCGGTGCCGTCCCAGTCGAACACGATCGCCTCGAAGGTATTGTCCCAAGCCAGAGCACTTCCTCGGCCGCGACGGACGGAAGGTCGGACCGGGTCGGGCACGGTCAGAACCTCGCCGGCCGGTGGGACGTCCGATCCGATCCCTTTGACTCATCCACGCACGCATTCTCCATTGGCACGGGAGAAGTCTGCCAGGGCGCAGGTCCTGGACGGTTCGGCTCCTGCCTCGGGAGCCTGCGGGCGTTGCCGGTGATCGTCGCCACTGCGCCCGCGGGGCGGTTCAGGACCGTGTCCGCCAAGGGTGTCAGAACGCGCGACCGCGCAACGGCTAGCCCCAACTGCGAGAGATGCGGTGCGCCGGCGGTCGACTGCAGGGTCGAGGCTAGCGAGGCGTCGGTGGGTCGGCGCCGGGGACGCCGCCGTCGGTCACGTGCTCGGTCCATTCGCTCCCCGACCAGTACCGCTGTTCGTGCCTGCAGAAGGGGTCCGTGAGCCAGCCCGGAGCGATGCCGGTGAACGTCGTATCTCCGGGAGCCGGCGACCCGGAAGCCGGCCCCCCCGCGCTGCCCCGGGGGCGGTTGCCGGTAAAGGCGCTCCTCGAGGCCGGTGCCCCGCGGCTGCCCCCCCGGCGCCGTTGCGAAGAGAGGGCCCGCATGGCGAACATGGCACCGAAGACCACGAGGACGACCCACGAACCGTGCCCGAAGTACATGGGTCCATTGTAGGGCCGGTGGCCGGGCCGGTCAGTGCGGGCCTCTCGGAACCTCGGGTTCCGCGGCGGAACCCTCCCTGGTCGTCCGGGCGGCCGGTCGGCTCCCCCGTCGTGGACGTCGTGGGACGGTCCCCCGTATTCGGCTCTCCTCCCGTCCCGTGGATCGCACGACTTTGCATGTTGGGATGATCCGCGACCACTGGTGCAGCCGAGGCGCTTCGTTCCGGGCGGAGCCGGTGCTCCGCGGAGTCCGCCGTCGAGGTGCGGTGTGCTACAGCTAGACGTCGAGGTCCACTCCGATCTCGACGAGCTGGGGGAACTCCTTCCACAGTGGGACCGGCTCGTGGTCGCGGGCGAACGGCCCCGCTCCGCACCGGCCCTCGTGATGCCCTGGTATCGGCACCTCGCGGCTCCGTGGACGTCGCCGAGGGTGCTGACGGCGTGGGAAGGCAGCGAGCTGGTGGGCGTGCTGCCCATGACCCTGTTCAAGCGGCGCTTCAACCTGGCCCGATACGAGATTGCCGGTTCGGCAGTGTTGAATGCCGTGGAGCCGGCAGGTACCCCGGGGAGTGCGCCGCCGGCAACGCCGTATTGCCGAGGAGGGATTCGTGATCACCGCCCACGACGACGCCGCCGGGATCACCGCCCGGCTCCCCGAGGTCGTGCTGCAGTACAACAGCAGACGAAAGGCCCGCCAGGACGGTGGCGCTGTCTTCGACGAACGCGTCTTGGAGATGCTGCACGAGTCCGTGATCGCGCTCTCCGACCAGGGGCGCGTCTTGCTCACGACCATCGAACGCGACGGGGAGTGCATGGGCGTCGGGCTGAGCGTGGCGGCCGGCAAGGTGGCGACCGGCTGGATCGCTGGCTTCGACGAAACCTGGTCCCGCTTCGCCCCGGGCATCTGCACCCTGTTCGCCGGCATCGAATTCGCCGCGTCCCGTGGCTACGCGGAGTACGACCTCGGCATCGGGGGCCAGGCCCACAAGTACGGAATCGCCGACCGTGAGGTCACCCTCGAGCTGGTCGAACTCGAACGGCGTGGCCTGTGGCCTCTGCAATCGCCGTTCCAACTCGTTCCCCTCCGATGGCGTCCGGCGCTGATCGCCGGCGTCGACCGGTGCCTGACGCAGGCCCGCACCCTGCGCAAGCGCACGGAGAGTGGAAGCCCAGGCTGAACGGACCAGGATCGACCTCCGGCCTCGTGCCTTCGACGGGTGTCACCCGGTCGCCTTCATCTGTTCGAGCCTTGCCGCCATCTGCCGGTGCACCAGGTTGACCGCCTGCAATGGTCGGATCATCACCCGGAACTCGACGATGCGTCCCTCCTCGTTGCAGCGGATGATGTCGACGCCGTTGACGTACTTGCCCTCGATGGTGGTCTCGAACTCGAGCACCGCGGTGTCCTCGGCCAGCACGGTCTTCGTGTAGTGGAAGCCTCCGTTAGGAGGAGTGCCTTCCCCCGGGGGCGACGTCCCCTGATCGCCCGGAAACGTCTGGCTCGCGGCCTGAAGGTAGGACGCGGTGATCGCCTTGCCCTTCTGGGGCGTGTAGACGATCGGCGAATAGAAGACGACCTCGTCGTCGAGCAGCTCGTCGAGCCCGCCGGGAAGCCGGCCCCGAAGATACGCATGCCATCGTTCGACCACTTGCTCGATCACGGGCCCTCCTCGTTCGTGCAGACGGTAGCCGAAGCCGGCTCGCGGATTCGCAGGGCGCGAGCTCCCGCTACGGAGGGACCCCCGGTGCCGGTCCCTCCGTCGAAGCCGGCCGAATGCATGGAGGCCGCGAGCTCGTGACTAGGGACTTTGTGGAACTATTGGTGCGTGCGGGAACGCCCTGCGGCGGGCATCCCGATGCTGCAACCCGCGATTGCAACCCGGGCGGATCCGTCGCAGCGTGGCGTTCCGATGACCCGCCGCCGCTCCGACCCGGTACACTTGTCTCTCGGAACGCCACGGCGTCCGCCGGCCCGCCCGCCGCCCAGGCGTGAGCAATTCCTCTCGAAATGCCCCGTGGCATTCGGCGCGGACCGACCGACCAGGAGACAGCGAAACAACCGTCAATCAACAAACGGACGTAAACACCCGCTAGCACACCCGGCTCTTGTAGCCAGGCCGAACCACCCTTCCCGGTGCTCGGCTGGGGCGTTGAATGCACCGATGTGGGGTCCACCCAACCAAAAGAGAGTCAGAGCAGCTTCGTCGGACGAAGCGGCTCTGACCGACCGAGGAAAGGTCACCCACCATGTTTTCAACTACCCCTGTTCGCAATTCCACTTGTTCCAATGCATCTCCCTCCGACTCCGTGGCAGGCTCACGGGCCCCGCGGACCCGCCGCTGGGCCATGGTCGGGGTTGCCACGTCCGCCGCGGCGGCCGCATGGGCGCTCACCGCTCTCACCGCGCCGGTAGGAGCTGCCCCGGCCGCCCTTCCCACCGGGGACGGTCTGGTGCTCAATGCGCCGATCGTGGACGTCGCCTCCACTCCTGGCGGTGACGGCTACTGGGAGGGCGCCTCTGACGGGGGTGTCTTCGCCTTCGGCGACGCCGGCTTCTACGGGTCGACCGGAACGCTCCACCTCGACCAGTCGATCGTCGGGATGACCTCCACCCCGGACGGACGCGGCTACCGGGAGGTGGGCAGTGACGGCGGGATCTTCGCCTTCGGTGATGCCGGCTTCTACGGGTCGGCCAGCGGCCTGTCGCCGGGCAGCCCGATCGTCGGCATGGCGTCCACCCCGGACGGGCAGGGCTACTGGGTCGTGGCATCCGACGGCGGGGTGTTCGCCTTCGGTGATGCCGGCTTCCACGGGTCGGCCAGCGGCCTGTCCCCGGGCAGCCCGATCGTCGGTGTCGCTTCGACCCCCGACGGCGGCGGGTACTGGGAGGCTGCATCCAACGGCGCCGTGTTCGCGTTCGGCGACGCCGGATTCGCCGGCCGGGCACCGTCCGGACAGCCCGTCGTCGGGATCAGTGCCAGCGGCACGGGCTATCGATTGGCTGCCTCCGACGGGGCGGTCTATGCCTTCGGTGGGGCCGGGTTCTACGGTTCGACCGGCGGCCTACCCCTCAACAGGCCCGTCATCGGAATGTCAGCGATCGAGGACGGCTACGTGACGGTCGCATCCGACGGCGGGATCTTCTCCTTCGGTGGGGCCGGGTTCTACGGCTCCCTGGGCGGGAGCACGCTCAGCTCGTCGTCGGGATCCGGCACGACCACGAGTGCTGACGGGTTGACCGACTACCAGCGCGCTGCATGGGACCGGGTGAACATCTGCGAGCAGGGTGGGAGATGGGATGTGCGCGGGTCGCTCTTCAGCGGTGGCCTCGGATTCTCCAACGCCAACTGGAGCCAGTTCAACTCCTTCGGCTACCCGGCCAGTGCTGCCGACGCAACGCCAGAGCAGCAGATCCGGGTCGCAGTCGCATTTGCAGCCCGCTATTGGGGTAACCCCGACGCCGCTCCGGACCAGCATGGTTGCGGCGGCGGCTACTGATCCGCCGGTCGACGGGGTCGGGGTCGGGGTCGGGCGCTATCGCCCGACGCGGCCCCGGCCGCCGGCCGCCCTCGTTTCCGCCGGTCCGGCCGGGGTACCGCTAGCGGATGATGGTCACCGGGCAGTGGGCGTGAAGGCTGCACTGCAGGCCGACGGAGCCGAGCAGGAGGCCCGCGAACCCACCCAGCCCCCGCGACCCGACGACAAGCAGGTCGGCACCTTCGCTCGCCTCGATGAGCGCCGCTGCCGGTCCCTCTTCGTGCGTGGCGCTCTTCGTCACCACCCTGGGTGCCACCTTGGCCACGTACGCCGCCGCCTCGTCGACGCGGCGCTCCATGGTCCGCTCCACCTCGTCATGGGTGATGAAGGTGTAACCGGGCTCGTAGGCGGTCTGGATGTCGAGTACGGACCCGGTGCGGTCGGCCTGGGCCGCCGCCCATTCCAGTGCCCGCTCCGCGTCCTCTGAGCCGTCCACTCCGACCACGATCCTGTGGCCGGTACCCGCCGGCTCGGTAGTGGCTTGCGGATCGGTTGACATCACGGTCACCTCGTTCCCGCTCGAAAGTCCATCTTCCTCGCTTGGTTCGGGAAGTTAACGGCTCAGTGCCTCGGCGTCAACCATCGGCCCCGGCGCACCGGGCCGATGGTTGACGAAGGGGTCCGCTGACGGCCGGACGGCACCCAGGCCGTCCGGTGAAGTGCGTCGCCCATACTGTGCGGACCACTCGACGTCGGCAAGGAGAGGCCATGACCACCATCGAAGAGCTGGCCGCCGAGGTGGCGGAACTGCGCCGGCGTGTCGACGCCAGCGAGAGCGTGCTCGGGATACACGCGCTGAAGGCGCGCTACGGAGAGCTGCTGGACGGCCGGTTCTCGGCCGAAGGCGTGGTCGGCGACTCCGAATTGCAGCGCATCGCCGACGAGGCAGCCACCCTGTTCTCCGTCGACGGCGTCTGGGACGGCGGGCCCGGGCTGGGGCGTGCGACCGGGCGACCCGCCATCGCCGCCCGGCTCCGTGCTTCGACACTCTCCTTCTCGCGCCACCTGTTCGTGAAACCGCGTATCGAGGTGGACGGCGACCGGGCACGGGGCCGCTGGGACCTCCTCTGCCCGTGCCGCCGCCCCGACGGCACGTCCTACTGGATGTGTGGGTTCGAGGACGACGAGTACGCCCGCACCGAGGGGATCTGGCTCCACCGGTCGATGAGACTCACCACCTTGTTCATGGCTCCGGTCGCCGAGGGCTGGACGAGAATTCTGGCCTGATCGGGCCGTTGGACCCTAGCCCGGTGGGCGATTCCGGCCGACAATGGGACCCATGCTCGACACCGTGATCGATGTGTTCAGGGTCCGCCAGTACTTCAACGTGATCACCCGGGCCAGGGAGTTCGTCGAAGGCGTCCGCGAGGACGCCGGGTTGATCGACGACGCCCGGCGCGCCCTGGTGACCTTCCCCCTCGAGCACCGACGGCAGCCCGACCTCCACCCGTTCCCACCGGTGCAGCCCCTCCGGATAGCCGACCTGCAGGGGCGCCGCCTCGCCCTGGTGGCGACCGGGGGCAGCGGGGCCCTTGCCTCGGTGGTCGGAGCCGCCCGAGCGCTCGAGGAGGCAGGAGTGCGTCCTTCGGTGATCTCCCTCTGCTCGGGGTCCTCCCTGTTCGGGTTCCCCATCGCCGCCGGCATTCCTGCCGAGGAGGTTGCGGCCTTCACCCTCGGAATCCGCCCCGAGGAGTACGTCGACATCGACTGGCGGATGCTGGCCTCCGTGCTTCCACGGGCGGCCAAAGGCTTCGGTGGCGTCATCCGGGGCGAGCGCATCGAGACCCTGTACCGCAGGCTGCTGGGCGACATGACCCTCGGCGAGATGCCGATCCCCGCCTATGCTCCGATCTGGAACATCGAGGAGAACCGCCTCGAGTACATCGGCCCCCGCACCCACCCGGACCTGCCGGTCGCCCGGGCCATCCACATGGCCATCGCGCTGCCGTTGTTCATCGAGCCGGTGGAGCTCGCCGGCGGCCACTGGTGCGACGGCGGCATCGTCGACATCTTCCCGGTGCGGCCGGTTCTCGACTTCGGGGAGCCGCCCGAGGTGGCGCTGGCCATCAACGGCTTCTACCCGCCGGGGTTCGCCGGCGAGGACGCCTCGGGCTGGCAGGACCGGCGAAACAGCATCTTCTACATCGCCAGCCAGGTCCGCACCTGCCAGCAGCTGGAGCTGGCCAGGACCAATCTCAAGCGGCTCCAGCAGGAGACCGACGTGATGATGATCGAGCCCGTCCCTTACGTGAAGGTCCGCGGATCCGGGTTCTACCGCCAGTTCCTCAACACGACGGACTGGCCGGAGTTCATGCGAGCAGGCCGCCACGAGGCCCGGCGCGCCCTCACCGCCCGGGCACAGCGGACCCGGGCGTCGGCCTGAGCAGGGCGTGGGGGACGGCCTGCATCATCCCGGCGGGAAGAGCCCGAGGAGGAAACCGGCGGCGGCGAGGACCACGGTCCCGACGGTCAACATCCGGCAGGTGGACACCCCCAACACGCCCCCGGTCACGGGCCGCCCGCGTCGGGCCAGGCGCATGCCCACGGCCCAGGCGATGGCCCCCGCGGCGATGAGCATGAGGGCGATCACCGACTTGTAGCCCTCCAGGGGCCAGAGCCGGCGCAGCATGATGGCCACGACAACCACCACCGCCAGGCCCGAGCGGTTCCAGGCGAGGTCGGTGCGCTCGGCGGCGAGGCCGGGGTCGCGCACGCCCTCCCCGTCGGCGACGCCTCCTTCCCCCACGCCGGCCACCCGGCCCTACTTGGGACCGAGGACGGCGAGAACCACGGCGATGACCGCTACCAGCCCGATGCCGGCCGACAGCACCAATGGCATCGGTGAGCGGGGCAGTGCCTGGCCGCGCCTCATCGCGCGCTGGTTGGCCTTCCAGTGGAGGAAGCTGGTGACGGCGACGAGGGCACCCAGTGCGATCATCGGCAGGCCGAGGATGCGGCGGCCGCCCGACACATGGAGCTCCGGGAGGAGCTGGGTGGCGGCGACCCCCGTCGCGATCAGGGCCAGTGCGGTCCGATTCCACGCCAGGAAGGTGCGCTCGTTGGCGTAGGTGAACCGGACATCGGGTTCATCTTCGTCTGGGGGGAGGCCGTTGCTCATGCTCGATGTACCGACGCCAGCCTAACCAGCCGAGCCTGCTGGCTGTCGGCAAAGCGGCGACCGAGGACCTAGCATCCGCCAGCGTGGCGATGGAGCGGTGCTTCTGGGGGTGGGGCTTCACCGGCGAGGGGCTGACCCCGGCGCAGCAGCTCGAACTGGCCGAGCTGGTCCGACCGGTCGTCGGCGGCGAGGCACTCGATCCGATCGACCCACCGACACCCGCTGAGCTCGACCTCACCCCACCGAGGCTGGTGCCCCCGCGGGCACTGGCGGAATGGTGCCGTCACGACGACGTCGCCCGCGCCGGGCACACCTACGGCAAGTCCTTCCGGGACGTGGTCAGGGCCCTCGACCGCAGGTGGGACCGGCCACCGGACGTCGTCATCGCCCCACCCGACGAGGCGGGTGTGGCNNGGCTGGCGTGCTCGGTCCTGCGCTCGAGGCGCAGCTGCGGCCGCACGACCTGACGTTCCGGCACTTCCCGCAGAGCTTCGAGGTCTCCTCCCTCGGGGGCTGGCTGGCCACCCGATCCGGGGGCCATTTCGCCACGCTGCACACCCATGTCGACGACTTCGTCGAGTCGATCCGCGCCGTGACCCCGCGGGGTCCCTGGGAGTCCCGCCGTCTGCCCGGTTCCGGGGCGGGGCCCTCGCCGGACCGGCTGCTCCTCGGATCGGAAGGGATCTTCGGGGTCATCACCGAGGCCTGGATGCGGCTCCAGGACCGACCGCGATTCCGGGCCTCCGGGGTCGCCCGCTTCCCCACCTTCGAGGCCGGAGCGACCGCGGCCAGGGTGCTGGCCCAGTCCGGGCTCTGGCCGTCGAACTGCCGGCTGCTCGATGCCACCGAGGCGTTGATCACCGGCGCGGGTGACGGGAGCGCGCACCTCCTGCTCATCGCCTTCGAATCGGCCGACCACCCGGTCGATGCCGCCCTGGCCAGGGCCGCGGTACTGGTGGCCGACCACGGGGGGACCGTCGAGCCCGCCGCGCCCAGGCGCGCCGAGGAGGTGGGCCAGGAGGCCGATGCCGCGGATCGATGGAAGGCGACGTTCCTCCGGGCGCCCTACATCCGGGACAGCCTCGTCGGCCTCGGGCTGATCAACGAGACGTTCGAGACGGCCATCACCTGGGACCGCTTCGACGCCTTCGTCGCCGGCATCAGGTCCGTGACGGAGGACGCCCTGCGGTCGGTCGGTGCCTGGCCCGGCCTGGTGACCTGCCGGCTCACCCACGTCTACCCCGACGGCGCGGCCCCGTACTTCACCGTCATCGCCCCGGGGAAGCGCTCCGGGCGCCTCGAACAGTGGGCCGAGGTCAAAGAGTCGGTGATGGAGGCCCTCGTCGCAGGAGGGGGTACCGTGACCCATCACCACGCGGTCGGTCGCGACCACCGACCCGGCTACGACCGCCAGCGCCCCGATCTCTTCGCCGCCCAGTTGCGCGCCGCGAAGCGGGCGGTGGACCCGGGCGCCATCCTCAACCCCGGCGTGCTCATCGACCCCTGAGCGGGCTGCACCTCACGCTCGTGTCGGGTCACGACGACGGAAAGCACCTTCGCGTCGTCTACCTCTTCGGTGTCAAGCCACGCGACCACCCCCAGCCACGCCGCCTGGTCCTCCACCAGCACTGGCCCGCCGGCTGGTACCCGATGCGGCAGGACGCGGCGGCTCCCCCGGCGAAGATCGCCGAGCGCATCTCCGGGGACACCGCCGTCGGCCATGCGCCACCGACCCCGTCCGACGGGGGGGGTCGGGATCGTCGCGGCCTGGCGGGGGACGATCGTCCATCGGGCGGAGCTCGACGACGACGGGCGCCTCGCCCGGGTGAAGGTGGTCGATCCCTCGTTCCTCAACTGGCCTGCCCTGCCCGTGTCCCTGGCCGACACGATGGTTCCGGACTTCCCGCTCGCCAACAAGGGCTTCAACCTGTTCTACGCGGGAAACGACCTCTCATGTCAGGAGACGCAATGCGACCTGCACCATGCCCCGATCCGGCCTGCCCGCACGAGGAGCCGGCGCACCGATGACGACACCCAGCTACCAGGTCGAGGCTGAGTTCCTCAAGACCCTCGGGCACCCGGGCCGGATCCGCGTCCTCGAGGTCCTGCGGGACGGCGAGCGGCCGGTGAGCGAGCTGATCCCCGAGGTCGGTATCGAGCCCTCGCACCTCTCCCAGCGGCTTGGTGTGATGCGCCGGGCCAACCTCATCCAGGCCCGCAAGGTCGGATCGAACGTCTATTACTCGGTCGGCGACCCGCGGCTCTTCGAACTCCTCGAAGTGGCCACGCGTGTCATCAGGACCTCTCTGGCCGGCACCCAGGAACTGCTCGAACAGATGTAGGAGGACGGTCCGGTCGCGACACACCCCCGGGCGGTGCGACCCGGTCGACCTGCGGGCGATCACCCCGTCTCGAGGCGCACCAGCGGGGACGCTCCGAGCTCACCGGCGAGGGCCGGCAGCCCAGGCCCCCGACCGACCACCGTCGCATCGAGGAAGTCGGCGACCGCGTTGTCGAGGACCGGTGTCCACACAGTGCCACCCTCGATCGGCGGCAGGTGGTCGGCGCCGATCAGCGACACGTAGTACTTCGGAGCACTCACCTGGTCGAACACGATCCGGCTGTCCGCGTAGGGCACCACGGAGTCGGCGGTGCCCTGGACCAGCAGCAACGGTGCCGACGACGGCACGACGACGCCGGTCATCGGGTCGGGGGCATCGGCCACGATCGCACGCACCCTCGGATCGACCGTGCCCTGTTGATAACCGACCATCAGTGCGACATCGGCGCCGTCCGAGTGTCCGACCACCGCGATCTGCGCCCCGTCGAGATCCTTGCCCTCGGGACCCTGCTCGAGGGCCCCGATGACGAAGGACACGTCGGTCGCCTCTTCGGGCAGCTCACCGCGTTCGAGTGCGAACCCACTCGACGGGTCCTCCTGGGGAAACGACGGGGCGGCCACCACATAGCCGGACGAGGCCAGGGTGGAGCAGAAGCGCTGGTAGGTGAGGGGGCCCACGTCGAACCCGTGCACGAAGACGACGAGGGGATACGGTCCGGCCCCGGCGGGAGTCCACACATAGGTCGGGAGACTCCGCTGCCGAGCGAGGATGTGCCCGTCGCCGACCACCGGCCGGCTGGTGTCGACGAGCAGCAGCTCGCGCATCGAGACCGCCAACCCGCGCACCAGACGGGGGATCGACGTCGTCGATGAGGGGCCCACGCCGGCAGGCGCAACCTTCTTCGCCGAGGCGGTCGCCCTCGCCGACGTGGCCGATCCACAACCGGCCGTGCAGGCCGCCAGGAGCGTCACCCCGATGACGGCAGCCCACAGGCCTCGAACTCGCAACGGCGCACCACCTGGCCCACATCGTCGGACGGAGGGAGTCATGTCGGAGGGTCCCCATCGCAAGCTACCGGGTCACCGCGCCGGGCAGAGCCGGCGTCCCGCGTCAGAGCGACGGGCTGGCCCGGCCGGCCGGTTCGCCTGCCACCAGGTGGGACTCCACCGCGAACCCGTCCGATGACCCCTCGAGGTGGGCGGCGATCTCGTCGGTGGTGAGCAGGCCCGCCTGGGTGCCGATGGCGTGCACCACGCTCATCGAGTTCACCGGGGCCCTCAGCATCGCCTCCTCCAGGGACAGCCCACGGACGATGCAGGCCAACAGCGTGGCGGCGAAGGCATCGCCGGCACCGGTGCGGTCGATCACGGGCTCGCGGTCCGGATAGATCGGCACCCAGTAGCGCTCGTCACCCATCGCCCCGAACGCCCCGGCGGCGGCGTCGGTGATGACGACCCGGCGTGGGCCGAGGGCCAGCATGGCGGCCAGCAGCGTGTCCATGTCCTCGGCGGGCGGGCACCCGCAGATGGCCTCCGCCTCTTCGCGGTTGCAGATCATCAGGCCGGCCCGCCGGTAGAGACGGGCGAGGCGTTGGGACCCTTGGGCGATCTGGTAGGTGCCCGGTTCGAACGCCAGCTCGACCGACGGCGTCTCCTCGAGCCAGTCGGCGATCTGGTCCTCGTAGGCTTGCGCCTCCCGACCTACGGAGGAGAGGTAGAGCCAGGCGGGTACCTCCGACGGCCGCAGGTGCGGCCAGTGGTAGTCGTGCTGCGCGTGGCGCACCAGGATCGTCCGCTCCTGGCCGAGGCGCAGGACGAAGTCGCTGTTGGTCGGAGTCTGCTGGTCCAGGTGCACCAACGAGGTGTCGACGCCCTCGGCGTTGAGCGCAGCGACCGCGTCGCGCCCGAGTTGGTCGGCCCCGACGAACGCGGCGAGTGCGACGTGCAGGCCCAGCCGCGCGCATGCGACGGCGGCATTGGCGGCGTTGCCGCCGGCAGGCACCGTGGCGACGGACTCATAGGGAAGCTTGGCCCCGAAGGGAATGACCAGTGTGGGCTCGCCTGCTTCCCCTCGCACCTCGACCTGGTCGGGGGAGAGGGTGATGAACACGTCGGTGGCGACGTCGCCCACGCAGATGACGTCGAAGCGCTGCCTACGGGTGCTGCGTGACGCCATTGGGCCTCCTTGTCTACCGCGGACACCCTCGATTGCCCGCGCTCTGGCGAACAGGGCCGTTGATCACAACGTCCCGGCGTGCACCCATTGGATCATCTTCGCGCCGGCCACCGCATGGTAGTCCGTCGTCGCGGCGAGCAGCTGTGGGCTGGCTCCTCCGGGCACCCCCCGTGGTCGGATCCCACGCCCGGCGGATCACCGAGGCGTTGGTCAGGCGGATATCGGTATCCCGCCGTCTCGCTCGAACACCCCGACATCCGCCCCGTCGGGCCTCCGGGCCAATGGAGTACGGCCTCTCCGTGCTTGCAGCCGCAACGATCGCAACTCCCAGTTGCAATGCCGGTGATTGGCGGGCATACTGACAGACACAAGGGCGGCGGGTCCCGAACGTGCTCTGGTGGGTGTCGTGAGACACCGGCCAGGGCACGTGGGGTTTCAGGCGCTCGTCGGCGCGGGCCCGGGACTCGACGGTCGAGAAGTCGAGTCCGTCGAAGACGGCGCAGAGCGCTGCGATCATGCGCTCGATTTCGGGGTGGTCCCGTCCGTGGGCGACGGCAACGAGGACATCGGCCTGGAACTCGGCCTGGTCCTCCCACACCAGCCGGATGACCGAGGCGTTGCTGAGTCGCAGGCCGGCATCGATCAGCAGGACATCGAGCTCCTCGCGGCTCCGCTTCGATTGCCGCGGCCCATCCATCGATCTGGACCCGACCCCCCCCTTGCGTCGCCGGCTTCGCCGGAAGGTTCCATCGCCCGATCATGGGCCGATCCGACCCCAATGGCGAAAACGCACCCCGGAAAGGCAGACCCGGCCGGTGGACACGAGGCGGATGTGAATCTATCGTCAGGCAAGTTGACAGATACTCCGGTCAGCGGAGCTCCCCGTTCCGGTGGCACCGCCCCCGGCCGATGCGAGGATGCACCCATGAAGAGCTACGAGCGGTTCGACGGCGTGATCAATCGGACACAGACCGAGTCGGAGCCATGGTGGCCCACGCCGCCCCACCCCGGCGAGGCCGCCCCCAACGTGGTGGTGATCCTCCTCGACGACACTGGCTTCTCCCACTTCGGCTGTTACGGCTCCGACCTCGCCACCCCGAACATCGACCGCCTGGCCGCCGCCGGGCTGCGCTACACCAACTTCCACGTGACCCCGCTGTGCTCGCCCACCCGGGCCTCGCTTCTCACCGGACGCAACCACCACACCGTGGGGATGCGCTCCATCTCCAACTTCGACAGCGGCTACCCCCACATGCGCGGTCACATCACCAACCACGCCACCACCGTGGCCGAGGTGCTGAGGGACGAGGGGTATGCCACCTTCGCTGCGGGCAAGTGGCACCTGTGCGCCATGGAGAACGCCTCGGCCGCCGGGCCGTACGACCAGTGGCCCTGCCAACGCGGCTTCGACCGCTTCTACGGCTTCCTCGAGGGCGAGACCGACCAGTTCCATCCCGAGCTGGTCTACGACAACCACGCCGTCGAGCCCCCGGCCACCCCCGAAGAGGGCTACCACCTGAGCGAGGACCTGGTCGACCATGCCATCGGCTTCATCCACGACACGAAGTCGGTCAGGCCCGACCGCCCGTTCTTCACCTACCTGGCCTTCGGAGCCACGCACGCCCCCCACCAGGCTCCGGCCCCCTACCTCGAGAAGTACCGCGGACGCTTCGACGACGGCTGGGACGCGGCGCGCGACAACTGGTTCGCCCGGCAGATCGAGACGGGGCTGCTGCCGCCCGACACCGAGCTCGCCCCGCGCAACCCAGGGGTGGAGCCCTGGGACTTCCTGCCCGAGAACCAAAAGCGCCTGGCCGCCCGGCTGCAGGAGGCCTTCGCCGCCTTCCTCGAGCACACGGACGCCCAGATCGGCCGCTTCGTCGACTCCCTCGACCAGCTGGGAGAGCTGGACAACACCTTGCTCATCCTGCTGTCGGACAACGGCGCCAGCCAGGAGGGCGGGCCCTTCGGCGTCATGCACGAGATGAAGTACTTCAACTTCCTGGTCGAGATGCCCGACGAGGCGGTCGAACGCATCGACGACATCGGGGGTCCCCACAGCCACGCCAACTACCCGTGGGGCTGGGCCCAGGCCGGCAACACCCCGTTCAAGTGGTACAAGCAGAACACCCACGAGGGCGGGGTGCACGTGCCGCTGATCGTCCACTGGCCCGAGCGCATCGTGGATGCCGGCGCCCTGCGTGACCAGTTCCACCACGTCGACGACATCGCCCCCACCATCTACGAGACCCTCGGCATCGAGGCACCCGCCACCTACCGGGGCCTGGAACAGATCCCCCTTTCGGGGGTGCCCCTGGCGTACACCTTCGACGCAGCCCAGGCCGATGCCCCCACCAACAAGCACGTCCAGTACTTCGAGATGATGGGCCACCGGGGGATCTATGCCGACGGGTGGAAGGCGGTCACCCGCCATCAGCCGGGCGTCCCGTTCGAGGACGACGACTGGGAGCTCTACCACCTCACCGAGGACCGCTCCGAGTGCCACAACCTGGCCGCGGAGATGCCCGACAAGGTGGCCGGGCTGATCAATCTGTGGTGGAGGGAGGCCGAGGAGTACGGCGTCCTCCCCTTGGACGACCGGACCATCGAGCTGTTCTTCACCCGCTACCGCGACCACTCCCCCCACCCGGTCGACCGCCACTACTCCTACTTCCCCCCCATGTCACCCCTGCCCGCCCAGGTGGCGCCGGCCCTCGGTGCACGGGGCTGGGACATGGTGGCCACCATCGGGCGACCCGAAGGGGCCGCCGGGGTGCTCTACGCCTCGGGGACGGAAAACTCCGGGCTCAGCCTGTTCGTCCAGGACGACCGGCTCGTCTTCGACTACAACTGCTTCGGCGACCACCACCTGGTGGAGTCCGAGGCAGCGGTGCCGGTGGGTGACTCGACGGTCGGCGTGCGGTTCCGCCGGACCGGCGCCGGTGGTGAGGCCACCCTGGTCATCGATGGCGCGCCCAGCGGCACCGTCACGGTCCCCTTCGCCATGACCATCATCTCGAGTGTGGGTCCCAGCGTCGCCTACGACCACGGCTCGCCGGTCAGCGAGCGCTACCGGGGTCAGTTCCCGTTCGAGGGCCGGCTCCATCGCATCGACATCGACCTGCTGCGTGGCGCCGGCGAGGCCGACCAGGCCGGAGCCGACGAACGCGCCGCCATGTCCCGCCAGTGAGCCGCCCGGCCGCCGCGCCGGCGCCACCCGCCGGGCGTGCCCGGTCACAGAGCCTCAGCCGGTGAAGCGGGCCGAGGCCCCCGCATCCACGTCGATCACCGAGCCGGTGATGTGGCGCGCGCCCTCGGAGACCAGGAAGACCACCGCGGCGGTGATCTCCTCGGGCTCGATCCACGGAACCGGCTGCACATGGAGACCGGCCATGGCCGGGGCCACATCCTCCCGTGCGGGATGGTCGAGGTCGGGCCGCATCAGGCGGTAGAGGGCCTCGTTGTGGATCATCGGGGTGGAGACGTTGCCCGGGGCGACGGCGTTCACCGTCACCCCGTCGCCGGCCAGCTCCAGGGCCACCGACTTGCACAGGCCGATCACCCCCCATTTGGAGGCCGTGTAGGCGGGGATGCCCGGGTTGGCCGAGCGGCCCATCATCGAGGAGATCCCGATGATCCGGCCCCAGCGCTGGCGCCGCATGTGCGGTGCCGCCGCCCGCATGGCGTTGAACACGCCGGTGAGGTTGATGTCGATGGTCTCGCTCCACTCGGCAGCCCCCATGGTGCAGATCGACCCCAGGGTGGACACCCCGGCGTTGGCCACCAGGATGTCCACCGAGCCCAGCTCGGCCCGGACCCCGTCGACGAAGGCGACCATGGCGTCGAGATCCCGTACGTCCGCCACGGTCGGGATGCACCGGCGGCCCTGGTCGGCGACCAGGCGGGCC
This sequence comes from Acidimicrobiaceae bacterium, assembly GCA_003138855.1. Taxonomy (GTDB): domain Bacteria; phylum Actinomycetota; class Acidimicrobiia; order Acidimicrobiales; family RAAP-2; genus Bog-756. The sequence continues at coordinate 27,599 of PLHF01000065.1, forward strand.
GTCTCGCCCAGGTCCTCCCCGGTGGCCAGGGGATAGCCGACGCTGGCCACGTCGCGGCACAGGTCGCACACCGCGATGTCGGCACCCAGCCGGGCCAGTTCGACGGCATGGCTGCGGCCCTGGCCGCGTGCCCCTCCGGTGATGACCGCCACCTTGCCGGCCAGCGGCGTCTGGTCACTCGTCTCGGTCATCGCACCTCCGGCGGAGCACGTGGGTCCTGGCACCGGGGCGGGTGCCCCGGGGACCCGATCCTACGGGCTCAGGCCGGCCCGGGCCCAGGCCCTGAGGACCTGGCGATAGCGACGGTCCCAGTGCGTGTAGGACTCACGGAGCGTCGGGCCCGGCCAGATCGAGGGGAGCAGTTCGGCCGGCAGTAGGGGATCCGCCTGCAGGTGGCGGAGCACCGCGGCGGACAGCTCGAACCCCGGGGCCAGGTCGGACGGGTCCTTGGGGAGAAGCCGGTCCAGCCGGGTACACAGTTCCCCGGCGCGCCCGGCCCAGCCCTCGAGGTCCCACAGGGCGGCGGCAAGACCGACCGGATCGGCGTCGGGCACCCCCGAGTAGCGGGCCAGATCGGCGTCGGACGCCGGGTCCGGTCGCAGGACGATGTTGTCGGGACGGAGCCAGAACCCCTCACGCTGCTCGGCCAGGCGGGCGAGCACCAGGCGCTTCCGCCGGGCGGCGCGGTCTTCGGCAGGGCTGCCCGAGGCGGTCACCACCACCATGTGCCACCTCCCGTGCCACGGGCGGGTTCGGCCCAGTCGGCTCGCGCCCTGGCGCTCCTGGCGCTCGAGCAGGCGGCCGGCCAGTCGGTACCGGCCACTTCCGTCGGTGGTCACCTCCCCGGCGGCGGCCATGCGGCTGAGGGCCACCCGGGCCCGGTTCTCGTTGATGCCGAACAGGCCGACCAGTTGCACCAGGTGGGCCACGGCCAGCTCCGGCGGCTCTTCGCCAAGCAGGGCACTGGCCAGCACCGACCGCGCGGTGAACGGCTGCCTGATCCCCTGCACGGCGGCGCCCCCGATCTTACGCTCTTGCGTCACTTGTTTCCCAACTGTAATATCCCGACCATGGCGTCCACCATGGTGCCCGAACAGGTCGCCCGGCCACAGGTCCTCCCAACCGACCGGCTGCGTGAGAACGGCATGTGCCGGCCCGAGCTCCGCCACGATCTGCGTCGCATCGACAATGTACGCAATGCCCTCACCGTCGGCTCGGTGTGGTTCTGGGTGGCCTTGCTGATCGGGGGCGCCGTGTGGATCGACAATCCCCTCGCCTACCTGGCCGCCTTCGTCCTGATGGGCCCCGTGTACGCCCGGTTCGCCATCTTGATGCACGAAGCGGCCCACAAGCTCCTCTTCACCAACAAGAGGTGGAACGACTGGGTGGGCACCTGGCTCATCGCCTATCCGACCTGGACCCCCATCTCCGTCTACCGGCGTGGCCACTTCGCCCATCACAAGCAGGAGTTCGGCCCCAACGAGCCCGACATCGCCTTCTACCGCGGCTACCCCTGCGACCGGCGCGCGCTGGCACGGCGGCTGGTGCGCGACGCGGTGGGCATCTCGGGCTGGAAGAACTTCACCCCCCTCTTCCGGGCGCTGAAGAGCAAGACGTACCGGCGCATCTCGCTCTCCATCCTCGGGGTGCAGGCCGTTCTGTGGGCCGTCCTGTGGGTGACCACCGGCCGGTGGTGGATCTACCCGCTCCTGTGGTGGCTCCCCTGGATGACCCAGTGGCGGGTGATCAACCGTCTCCGCGCCATCGCCGAGCACGGAGGCCTCGAGGCCGATCCGGACCGCCGGGTGACCACCCACAACGTGGCACAGGGATGGCTGGCCCGGTTCTGGTTCGTGCCGTACAACACGGGTTGGCACCTGGCCCACCATGTCGACATGGGCATCCCGTGGCGCAACCTCCCCAAGTTCCACGCCGAGCTCGAGCGGGCCGGCTATGTCACCGGGGAGCTGACCTATCCCAACTATCGCTCGTTGTGGAAGGCGCTGGCGGCCGCCTGACCCTTCCGACCGACCCGCCCCGGCGGGACCCCGGCCGAGCCTCAGACCCGGCGGCCGCGCAAGGCCCGGTAGCGAGCGACGAGGGCGGCCGTCGAACTGTCCTGGTCGCGCAGGTCTGGCGGGTCGGTGCCCGTCAGGGCCGGAGCCAGCTGCACCGCCATCACCTTGCCCAGCTCCACACCCCACTGGTCGAACGAGTCGATCCCCCAGACCGCACCCTCGGTGAAGACGGTGTGCTCGTAGAGCGCGACGAGCTGCCCGAGCACCGACGGGGTCAGCCGGGGGGCGAGGATGGTCGAGCTGGGGTGGTTGCCCGGCATCACCTTGTGGGCCACCACCTCCGGTGCCGTGCCCTCCGCGACGACCTCGTCTGCTGTGCGGCCGAACGCCAGTGCCTTGGCCTGGGCGAAGCAGTTGGCCATGAGCAGGTCCTGTTGCTGACCGTCCTCATGGGTCGACTCGGCGAACCCGATGAAGTCGACCGGCACGAGCTTCGTCCCCTGGTGGAGCAATTGGTAGAAGGCGTGCTGGCCGTTGGTGCCCGGCTCGCCCCAGAAGATCTCCCCGGTCTGGCCCCACACGGGCGACCCGTCGCGTCGGACCGACTTGCCGTTGGACTCCATGGTCAACTGCTGCAGGTAGGCCGGAAACCGGGCGAGCCGCTGGCTGTAGGGGAGCACCGCGTGGGTCTCCGCCCCGAAGAAGTTGCCGTACCAGACGTTGAGCATGCCCTGGATGACCGGCAGGTTGGCCTCCAGCGGTGCGGTGAGGAAGTGCTCGTCGATGGCGTGGAAGCCGGCCAGCATGTCGGTGAACGCATCGGGACCGATGGCCACCATGAGCGAGAACCCGATGGCCGAGTCGTAGGAGTACCGCCCGCCCACCCAGTCCCAGAAGCCGAACATGTTGGCCGGGTCGATGCCGAACCGGGTAACGCCCTCCTCGTTGGTGGACACGGCCACGAAGTGGCGGGCCACCGCCTCCTCCCCGCCGCCCACTCCCTCGAGCAGCCAGCGGCGGGCCGCGGTGGCATTGGTCAGCGTCTCGAGGGTGGTGAAGGTCTTCGAACTCACGACGAAGAGCGTCTCGGCCGGGTCCAGGTCGTGGGTCTTGGCGTAGAGGTCGACCGGGTCGATATTGGACACGAACCGGCACTCGATGTCCGGGGTGGCGTAGTCGCGCAGTGCCTCGTAGGCCATGGCCGGGCCCAGGTCGGACCCTCCGATACCGATGTTGACCACCGCGGTGATCCGCTTGCCGGTCTGCCCGGTCCACTCGCCGGACCGGATGCGGTCGGCCACGTCCCCCATCCGGTCGAGCACCCGGTGCACGTCGGCGACCACGTCCTGCCCGTCGACCTCGAGCGTGGTACCGCGCGGCATGCGCAGCGCCACGTGCAACACGGCACGGTCCTCGGTGGTGTTGATGTGGCGGCCCGAGAACATGGCATCCCGCCGCTCTTCGACCCCGGCACGGCGGGCCACCGCCATCAGGCCAGCCAGGGCGTCGTCGGTGACCCGGTGCTTCGAGTAGTCGAGCGAGAGATCCCCGGCCGTCACCGTCATCCGCGTACCCCGCCCGGGGTCGCCGGCGAAGAGCTCGCGCAGGTGCACCCCACGGATCACCTCGAAGTGGTCGGACAGCCGTTGCCACTCCTCGGTACCGGGTACGTCCACCACATCACCGTTGAGATCCATGGTCCCTCGATTCCTTTTCATCGCCGTGGTCGCCGTGGTCGCCGTCGCGGCACCAACGACCTTAGACAGGATGCACCGGGGCGAGGAAGAAGATTACCCATTGATCACCTTCCAGTGACCTGGCGATCGCTCTTTGTTCACCTGCCCTCCGTAGGGTGAGTCCTGATGGCAGCGCATCCCAGGTCCCACTGCAGCCACCTCGCCCGGTCGGGCGGACGGTGTGTCGCATCGGGGTTGGTCGGGTGGCTCCGTCCGGAGGCCTGGCCTCCCCTGCCTCTCACGGCAACAGCACCGCATCCGGCTCCACCGGTGAGGCAACCCAGCAGCGGCGTGGCGGCCCGTGCGCGTAGACGCAACAACGCGCCGAGGACCTGCGCCCTGTTCCGGAGAGCGGGGGGCCGCTCGTGACCCTCGCTTTCCGCGAAGTCGAAGAAGGGACGCTCCCCCCCGCGACGCACCCGACCATCCTGATCATCGACGACGATCGGGCCTCGCGGGACTCGTTCGCCGCCATGTTGTCGGTCGAGGGGTTCGACGTGGTCACCGCCGACGGCGGAGACGAGGGGGTCGCCCTGCTCGTGTCGGCGCACCCGTCGCTGGTCCTGCTCGACATGCAGCTCGCCGACTCCCGGGGCCTCAGCGTGTTCCGGCAGATCAACGCCCTCTCGCCGGGGTTACCGGTGATCATGGTCACCGTCCGGGACGACGAGCTGGACGCAGTGCTGGCGCTCGAGGCCGGAGCGGCCGACCACGTCACCAAACCGCCGCGGCCGCGGGAGCTGACCGCCCGTATCCGGGCGGTGCTCCGTCGGGTGGGTCGTCCGGCCTGCTCCGAGGCCCCCGCCGTTCCGGTTTCCACCTACACGCTCGGACCGGTCTGCATCGACCTCTCGCTCCGGGAGACCACGGTCCGCCAACGACCGGTCGAGCTCTCCCGCAAGGAGTTCGACCTTCTCGCCCTGTTGATCTCCGAGGCAGGCCACGTCGTGACCCGACAGCAGTGCATGGACCGCATCTGGCGCGACCGCAAGGCTGGTGACAGCCGCACCCTCGACACCCACGTCAAGCGCCTCCGCAAGAAGGTCGAGTCCAATCCCGCCGATCCCGAGCACATCCTGACCGTCCGAGGGATCGGCTACCGCTTCAAGCCGTAGGAGTCCGCCCGGCGCCCCCTCGCCCATGTCCTCCCCCATTGGTCGACGTCCGGCGTGCGGGCGGACCCCTACGGCTTGAAACACCGGTGCACCCGCCGCCGCCCCGGCCCGCCTCCACCGGCGCAGGGCTGTGATCCACCCGACCCCGAAACGTTTACGGAACGATCACCCGGTGTTCGCCGGAGCGTCGGTCCCCGTTCACCTGGGCTTCCTACTGTCTGACAAGGAGGTAGTGACTTCATGGCCGCCGTCGGTGAGTGCATCAGGGTGCTGGTAATCGAAGACGAGGAGTCCTACCGCCTGGGACTCGCCTCGGGCCTCGGCCGCGAGGGGTTCGCCGTGGAGACGGCACCCGACGGCGCCGAGGGACTGCGCCTGTTCACCGACCACCCACCGGACATCGTCCTCCTCGACATGCTCCTCCCCGGGATGCACGGTATCGAGGTCTGCCGCCGGATGCGCGCCATCGCCCCGGTCCCCATCGTCGTGCTCAGTGCCGTCGACAGCGAGCTCGACGTGGTCCTCGGCTTCGAGCTGGGGGCGGCCGGCTACGTCACCAAGCCGTTCCGGCTGCGTGAGCTGGTGGCCCGCATGCACGCCATCCTCCGTCGCGTGTCCCCGCGCGTCGACCCCTCGGAGGTGATTGCGGTGGACCACCCGGCGGTCGTCCACGGGGTTGTCCCCGACGAGCAGCGCCCCGAGGCCGCCTTCGGATCCGTCGCCGTCGACTTCGTCCGCCGCGAGGTGACCGTCGACGGCCACCGGACCCACCTGTCTCGACGCGAATTCGACCTGCTGGCGGTGCTGCTCACCCCGGCCCGCCGGGTCCGCACCCGCGACGAGCTGATCGACCTGCTCTGGCCGGACCGGGACCTGTCGGACAGCCGCACGCTCGACACCCACGTCCACCGCCTACGCACCAAGCTCGAGCCCGACCCGGCCGACCCCCGGTACATCGTGACCGTGCGGGGCGTCGGCTTCCGGATCGACCCCGACGGGACACGGGTCGCCCCGCCCTCGCGCCAGGCGGTCGGCGCCGTCGCGGCGACGGCGCCGACGTTTCGCCGCGAGCCTCTCAGCGCCTAGTCACCGCAGCCGGCCCGCCCGGTTCAGCCGAAGCGGCCGTTGACGTAGTCGAGGGTGCGGGGGTCCGACGGCTCGCTGAACAGCCTGGCCGTCGGACCGACCTCGATGAGCTCGCCTGCCTTGTCTTCGCCCATCAACAGGAAGGCGCACCGGTCGGACACCCGCATGGCCTGCTGCATGTTGTGGGTGACGATGATGATGGTCACCCGGTGCTTGAGCTCGCCGATCAGCTCCTCGATGCGCTTGGTGGCGATCGGGTCGAGGGCCGAGGTGGGCTCGTCCATCAACAGCACCTCGGGCTCGACGGCCAGCGCCCGGGCGATGCACAGCCGCTGCTGCTCGCCACCCGACAGCGTGCTGGCATGGGCCTTCAGGCGGTCACGCACACTGTCCCACAGGGCGGCCGCGATCAGCGCCGATTCGGCCGCCTCGTCCAGGAGCGCCTTCTTCCGCACCCCGTTGAACCGGAGCCCGGCCACCGCGTTCTCGTAGATGCTCATGGTGGGGAAGGGGTTGGGCCGCTGGAACACCATGCCCACCCGCGTCCGCAGGAGGGTCGGGTCGGTGGAGTCCGCATTGACATCGGTGTCGCCCAGCAGGATGGTTCCGGTGACCGATGCCGACCGCTCGGTGTCGTGCAGCCGGTTGAGGGCACGGAGCAGGGTCGTCTTGCCCGAGCCGGAGGGGCCGATGAGGGCGGTGATCTCGCCCGGATACACGTCGAAGCTCACGGAGCGCACCGCGGTGCGGCCGGAGAAGGCCACGGCCACGTCCTGCAACCTCATGACCGGCTCGTCGGCGGGCGGCTCGTCGGTGCCCGATCCGAGGCCTTCGGCCACCTCCGGCGTCGGCGTCGGATCGATCATCGTCTCTCCCTCTGCAGAACCACCGCGAGCACGCGGCTCCCGACACTGAGCACCAGGACGACCACCATCAACAGCAGCGCCGCACCCCACGCGATCTGGAGCAGATTGGCATAGGGCTGGCTGCTGTTGTTGTAGATGACCAGGGGCAGGGCTTCCATCGGCTTGGTGGGATTCCACTGTAGATACTGGTTGCCGAAGATGGTCAGGAGCAACGGTGCGGTCTCCCCCAGGCCCCTGGCCACGGCCAGGAGCACCCCGGTGGTGATGCCGGGGAGGGCAGCGGGGACCAGCACCCGGTGGGCGATGGTGGCCCTACGGGCACCGAGGGCCAGGGCTGCTTCGCTCAGATCACGCGGCACCCCGCGGATGGCGGTCTCGCCGGCCCGCATGATGACCGGCAGCATGATGAACCCGATGGCGAAGGCGCCCGCCAACCCGCTGTACTTGCCGGTGGTCTTCACGATGGCGATGTAGCCGAAGATCCCGATGGTGATCGAGGGCATGCCGGTCATGACGTCGGCGGTGAAGCGGACGGCGGCAGCGATGTTCCCGTCCGATTCGGCCAACGTCAGCCCGCACAGCAACCCGATCGGCACGGTCACCGCGGTGGCGAAGAAGCCGATCTCTGCGGTGCCGACGATGGCGTTCCACACCCCTCCCCCCGGGATGCCCTCGGGAACGGTCGACTGGGTGAAGAAGTCGGTGTTCCAGGCCGGGAGTCCTTTGACCACCACGTAGGCGATCACCGCCACCAGCGGAACGATGGCGATGGCCAAGAAGGCCCAGCAGATCCCGATGGCGATCCTCGAGGAGATCTTGCGCCGGCCCAACGAGGTTGCGGCAGCGTTCTGGATGGCCCGGCGCCGCTCGAGGATCGGGTCGGTCGAGGCGTCGAAGTTGAGGGTGGTCATGCCACTGCCATCGACGCGGCACCGGAACGGGCCGCGGAGCGGACCAGCACGCGGGCCACGGCATTGACGGTCACGCCGATCAACAATAAGACCAGGCCGGCGCCGAACAGGGCGCTGAGCTCGGTGCCGGTGGCCTCGCCGAAATTGTTGACGATCAGGGCCGGAAGGGTTGATGCCGTCGATTTGACCGAGTGGGCGATATAGGGCGAGTTGCCGATGACCAGGGCCACCGCCACCGTCTCGCCGAGGGCACGGCCGGTGGCCAGGGTGAACGCGCCGAGGATGCCGGTACGGGCACCGGGCACGACCACCTTGCGCAGCACCTGCCAACGGGTGGCGCCGAGGGCCATCGCCCCTTCGACCTGCTCGGAGGGCACCACCGCCAGCACGTCCCTCGAGATGGCCACCATGGTGGGTAGCACCATCACGAAGAGGATGATACCGGCCAACAGCAGCCCGACCCCCTCATTGGGACCGTTGAACAGTCCGGTCCACCCGAGGATCGAGGTGAGGAAGGGCTCGACGTCCTCGCGGAACAACGGGGCGAGCACGATCAGCCCCCACAGGCCGTAGACCACGCTGGGCACCGCGGCGAGCAGCTCGACCGCAGACGACAGTCCCTGGCGCACCCGGTGGGGCACCAGGTAGGCGAGGGCCAGCGCGGTGCCGAGCCCGATGGGCAGGGCGAGCACCATGGCGATGGCCGTGGTCTCGACGGTCCCGAGGATGAACGGGAGCAGGCCGTACTTGTTGTGGGTCGGATCCCACGTCTTCTGGATGATCCACGAGAAGCCGAGGGTGGAGAAGGCCGGCCTGGCCTGGACGATCATCGAGATGATGAACCAGGCCACGAGGCCCACGAAGATGGCCCCCATGGCGGCGAGCAACCCGCGGTAGGCGCCGTTGGGAAGAGCGAAGCGGTTGCCCCGCTTCGCTCTTCCCGGCGGTGGCGTCTCGAGAGTGGTCACAGCGAACCTGTCAGCCCCTCATCGCAGATCGGATGTGGGCGGGCCTGCTCACTTGGTGAGCAGGACCTGCCCGGTCGGCCCGGTCACCGTCAGCAGCTGCGCACGGTTCTGGTTCTGCACGGCCGGCGGAAGCGCCACGTAGCTGAGGCTCGCGGCCAGGTCCTGGCCACCGCCGGTGTGGGTGGTCCAGTCGAGCACCTTCACCGCCTGGGCGCCGGTGGTGGCGCTGGTCTGCTTCTGCAGCAGGATGGCCCAGCTGTAGCCCGAGATGGGATAGCTGGCCGCACCCGGCTCGTTGACGATCGAGAAGTCGGTCGGCGACACGTTGACCTTCTGGTCGGCGTCCGCAGCCACCGAGGCCAGCGTCGGGGTCACGAAGACACCGGCTGCGTTCTTGACGGAGGCATAGGTGAAGTTGTTCTGGATGGCGTAGGCCAGCTCCACGTACCCGATGGAGTACGGCGTCGACTTGATGCTTGCGGCCACGCCCGAGTTCTTCGGCGACTGCACGGCCGACGACGGCCAGGCGATGGTCTTGGAGGCGCCCAGGGTCCACGTGGTCGGGTTGGCCGACTTCAGGTAGTCACTGAAGATGTAGGTGGTGCCCGAGCTGTCGGCCCGCACTACGGGGACGATGGCGTTGGACGGGAGGCTGACGCCCTGGTTGAGGGCGGTGATCTGCGAGGCGTTCCACGTGGTGATGGTCCCGTCGAAGATGCCGGCGAGGGTGGGGCCGTCCAGCCGGAGGCGATTGGTGACCCCGGGGATGTTGTAGGAGATCGAGACGCCGCCGAGGATGTCGGGGACCTGGATGACCGGTCCGGCCGAGGCGGGCACCTTGGCCAGGTCCGAGGCGGCCATGGGGACGTCGGAGGCGGCGAAGTTGACCGTTCCGGCCTCGAAGGCGGTGATGCCGGCGCCGCTGCCCACGCCCTGGTAGTTGACCTGCAGGCCCTGGTTCTTCGAGGTGTAGGTGTAGAAGGCCTTGGTGAAGAACGGCTGGACGAAGGTCGAGCCCGAGGCGTTGAGGGTGCCGGCCGGGGCCTTCAGGTCGGCGGCGAGGTAGGCAGCGTTGCCGGCGCTGATGGTGCCCCCGGGAGGGGCGGTGGTGGTGGTCGAGGTGGTGGAGGATGAACTGCATGCCGCCAGCAGTACGCCCAGTGCAACCAGGCCGACAGCCAGCAGAGGCGCTGCCCTCCGCTGCGGTCGTGTCGTCGTCTGTCCGGGTGTTCCAACGTCCACTGGTGCTCTGACCTCCATGTTCGCCGTGCCCGGGTACGTGTATCGACCTGGCTCGGGGGCGCACGACGCGTCCACCTCCGACCGTATCCACCGGAGGTGAACGCCGGGACAATCTGCGGTGAACGAGGTGCGAACATCAGGTGCTCTTGCGATGAACTCGCCGGCCCGTGACGCGAGTGGGACAGCGCTACCGATCGGGCTATTGACCAGGGGTTGCATTGCGCCACGGTGTCGGAGGGGAATACACGTTCGATTCTCCTGTTGTTCTCTCCGCAGCGTGTAACACCGGATTCGACCATGGAGGAACGATGGACCCAGCGAACGAGAACCTGCCGCTCTTGCCCCTGACCTCGGGGGTGATGCTCCCGGGCATGGTGTTCACCATGGCCCTCGAGTCGGACGAGGCCCGCGCCGCGGCCGAGGCGGCCGAGGCGGCCGGAGGCAGGCTGGTGATCGTCCCGTTCATCGACGGGCGGTACGCCAGTGTCGGGGTCGTCGCCGAGCTGATGGAAAGCGGTGAGCTCCCCGGCGGCCTCTCCGCGGTGGCCGTGCGCGGGATCGAGCGTGCCCGGCTGGGCACGGCGGTGCCGGGTACGGGCCAGGCCCTGTGGGTGGAAGTCGAGGTCGTCGACGAGCCGTCCGCCCCCGACGAGGCCCACGAACTGGCCCGCGAGTACCGCGCCGTGCTGGAGAACATCCTGCTGTCGAGGGGCGCGGGCCGGCTGGCCGAGCGCCTGGCCGACGTGACCGAGCCGGGCCGGATGGCCGACATGTCCGGCTACTCGCCGGACTTGTCGCTCGCCCAGAAGGTCGAGGTCCTGGAGACCGTCGACGTCGCGGCGCGACTGCGCCTGGTGATCGCCTGGGCCCGTGAGGTACTGGCCGATCTCACCCTGCGCGAGCGGATCAAGACGGATGTGGAGGAGGGCATGGAGAAGACGCAGCGCGAGTTCCTGCTGCGCCGCCAGCTGGAGTCCATCCGCAAGGAGCTGGGCCAGATCGGCTCGGACGACGAGGAGGCGCCGGACGACTACCGCGCCAAGGTCGAGGCCCGTGACCTGCCCGACGCTGTGCGCAAGGCGGTCGACCGGGAGGTCGACAGGCTGGAGCGGATGAGCGAGCAGAACCCCGAGCACGGCTGGATCCGGACCTGGCTCGACACCGTCCTCGAGCTGCCCTGGGGCGAGGAGTCCGAGGACCGGTTGGACATCGCCGAGGCGTCACGCATCCTCGACGAGGACCATGACGGGCTGGCCGACGTCAAGGACCGCATCCTCGAGCACCTGGCGGTCCGCAAGCTGCAGGCCGAGCGCGGCCTGGCGCCGGTCGGCGGACGCGGGGCCGGAGCCATCCTGGCACTGGTGGGGCCCCCGGGGGTGGGGAAGACCTCGCTGGGCGAGTCGGTGGCCCGGGCCCTGGGGCGCTCGTTCGTCCGGGTCGCACTGGGCGGCGTGCGCGACGAGGCGGAGATCCGCGGCCACCGCCGCACCTACGTGGGCGCCCAGCCGGGCCGGCTGGTGCGCGCCCTGCGCGAGGCCGGCACGATGAACCCGGTCATCCTCCTCGACGAGGTCGACAAGCTGGGGGCCGACTACCGGGGCGATCCGTCGTCAGCCCTGCTGGAGGTCCTCGATCCGGCGCAGAACCACACCTTCCGCGACCACTACCTCGAGGTCGAGCTCGACCTCTCCAAGGTGCTGTTCCTGGCCACTGCCAACATGGTCGACACCATCCCCGGGCCCCTGCTCGACCGGATGGAGATCATCCGGCTCGACGGGTACACCGAGGACGAGAAGGTCTCCATCGCCCGCAACCACCTGATCGGGCGCCAGCTCCAACGCGCCGCCCTGGCCGAGGACGAGGTGGTCGTCACCGACGACGCCCTGCGGACCATCGTGGCCGACTACACCCGCGAGGCAGGGGTGCGCTCGCTCGAGCGGGAGCTCGGCAGGCTCCTGCGCAAGGTGGCGGCGCGCATCGCCGGAGGCGACACCACCCTGACGCTCAGCATCGACACTGCGGACGTCCGCGACTGGCTCGGCCGGCCGCGCTTCTTCTTCGAGGCCGCCGACCGCACGGCCGTTCCCGGGGTTGCCACCGGCCTGGCCGTGACCGGCACCGGCGGGGACGTCCTCTACGTGGAGGCGTCGATGATGGACGGGCCGGAGGGGCTGACCCTGACCGGGCAGCTGGGCGACGTGATGAAGGAGTCGGCGGAGATCGCCCTGTCCTACGTGCGGTCGCACGCCGAGCAGCTCGGCATCGACCCGGCCGCCTTCGCCGGCAAGCGGTTCCACCTCCATGTGCCAGCGGGCGCCATCCCCAAGGACGGGCCGTCGGCGGGAGTCACCATGACCACCGCCCTGGTCAGCCTGCTCCGGGGCGAGCCGGTGGCCTCGGTGGTGGGCATGACCGGGGAGGTCACCCTGCAGGGCCGGGTGCTGCCCATCGGCGGCGTGCGCCAGAAGGTGCTGGCCGCCCACCGCGCCGGGCTGACCACCGTGGTGCTGCCGGTCCGCAACGGCCCCGACCTCGAGGACGTCCCCGAGGCGGTGCGCAGCGAGATGACGTTCCCTCTCGCCTCGGACATCGGGGAGGTGCTCGACGCCGCCCTGGCCCCGGCCGCGACCGCTCGGTCGGACACTCCCTCGGGGGGACGGCTGGCCGCCTGATCCGGTTCGCCTCCCCGCCGGGCCCTACGACCCGCCGAGGAACCCGGTGATGATCCGGGCCAGCTCGAGCGGTCGATCACCCTGGATGCTGTGGCCGGCGCCGTCGACCACCACCACCTCGTCGGACGGCCGGCGGCGGCGGAACTCGGCCACGTCGGCGTCGTCCACCACCGGCGAGAGGCTCCCCCGCGCCAGCAGCACGGGCACCCCGATCCGCTCGAGGACGTCCCACTGCCATCCGAAGTCGACCCGCTCCACGTGGAGCCCGGTCGTGGAGGCGGGACGGCCCATCTGATGCCGCCACGTCCATGTGCCGTCCTCGCGCCGGACGGCGTTGTGGAGCACGCCCCGGCGGAGGGAGGAGACGGACCGGGTGGGGTTGAACCGGATGGTCCGCTCGAGGATCTCGTCGAAGGAGGCAAACGTCTCCGGGCCCGCCAGGAAGGCGGCGATGTCCGATGCCTTGTCGCGGTCGACCCCGGGGGTGATGTCGACCAGCAACAGTCTGCGCACCAGGTGGGGGTGGCGGTCGGCCAGGGCGATCGACGTCGCTCCCCCGAGGGACATGCCGATGACCATGTCGGCGTGCCCGGCCAGCACACCGATGGTGACGGCGACATCGTCGGCCATCGAGGCGGGGTCGAGGAAGGCCGAGTCCCCGGGCCAGTCGGAGTGGCCGTGACCGGGCAGGTCGACGGCCACCAGGGGCTGGCCGAGGGCCAGAGCCACCGTGTCCCAGGTGTGGGCGTTCTGCCCCCCGCCGTGCAGGAACACCAGCTCGGGCGGTTGCTCACCCCACACCAGCGCGCTCACCCGACGGCCGGGGGCCACCTCGACGAACTCTCGTCGGACCGTGGGTGGGCCCGTCCATTCGAGCCCGGCCTCTTCCCCGTTCTCGTGGAACAGCGAGAACTCGTCATAGTCCGCGGGTCCCCTACTGCTCGCACCGTCGGCGCTCATCCAGGTTCCTCCTTCGACGCATGACCCAATGCCGACACCAGTTCGCCGAGGGTGTCCTCGGCCACCAGGTAGGGCGTGTAGAAGCCCACCCGGTCCACCAGCCCGCCGAACCGCGCCACGATCTCCGCGGCCACCTCCTTGGGCGAACCCACCGCGGCGAGGGTGACCAGCATGGCATCGTCGATCCTCCCGGGCATCTCCTCCCACCGGTCCGACTTCGAGAGCGCATTGAGCTCGGCTTGCAGGTCCTCCCACCCTTCCACCTCGAGCACCGGCCGATAGGCGGGAGTGGACGCGTAGAACGACAGCAGCCAGCGCCCGGCCCGGCGGGCCGTCTCCAGCTCGGCCTCGTCCCGCCCGCAGCACACGATGACCTCGCCGGTCACCGTGAGGTCGCGCCGGGCCCGGCCGCCCCTGGCGAGGCCCTCGGCGATGGCGGGGAGGGTCCGCTGCCGGAAGTGGGCGGCGGTGTTGAAGGGCATGACCAGGACCCCGTCGGCCACCTCGGCGGCCAGGCGCACCATCTGGGGGCCCAGCCCGCCCAGGGCGATGGGCGGCAGACCGAAGGGATTCGGCCCGGGGTTGAACATGGGCGGCATCAGGGTGTGGGAGGTGAACTCACCCCGGAAGTCCAGCTGTTCGCCCGTCTCCCAGGCGGCGAAGATGGCACGCAGCGCCCCGACGACCTCACGCATCCGGGCCACCGGGCGTTCGAACCCGGCCCCGTAGCGCTTCTCCACCTGGGCCCGGATCTGCGAGCCAAGCCCCAGGGTGAACCGCCCCTTCGACAGGAGCTGGAGGTCGTAGGCCTGATGGGCCAGCTGCACCGGGTTGCGCGGGAAGGCGATGGCGACATTGGTCGCCAACTCGAGGGAGGTGGTGGCCTGCGCGGCCAGCACCAGCGGGGTGAACACGTCGTGGGGGCCCTCGAAGGTGAAGGCCCCGTCCACCCCGAGGGCCTCGAGCCGGCGGGCGTGGTCGGCCGCCTCCTCGAGGCCCGACAGCATGGTGTCGATCCTCATCGGCCGGCTACGGGACCCGCCCCGTCAGGTCCGGGGCAAGGTACGCTTGGGGAGGCGGCCACGGCCACATGCTGCCACTCGCCGGCACCCGGCGCTCTCGGAACGCGACCGGGTCCACCACAGTGACACACTGTGGGGCATGTCACCGATCTACTGCACCCCAGACGAAGCCGCTGCGCTGATCCGCACGCGGGACACCATCGGCTTCGGCTTGGGCCCGGCCAATCCCGATGCCTTCTTCACCGCCCTGGGGCGGCGCGACGACTGGGAGGACCTGCTGTTCGGCGGTGCGCTCCTCCTCGGGTTCTACCCGGTACTGGCCCACCCCAACGTGACCTATCGGTGCGGCTTCTTCGGGCCGGCCGAGCGGATGATGCTGGCCCAGGGGGCCAACATCGACCTGGTCCCGGGAGGGTTCCGCCAGATGGGCCCCATCCTGCGACGTTACGCGCCGCGGGTGATGACCGCCCAGGCGGCGGCGCCCGACGCCGACGGTATGGTCAACCTCTCGCTGGCCGTGGGTGGGTCCATGAAAGAGCTGATCATGGCCGGACAGGATCCCGAACGCCTGCTGGTCATCGAGGTCAATCCCCACCTGCCCCGCACCTCATCGCTTCCGCCCGAGTACACCAACACCCTCCCCCTCGACCTGGTCGACGTGGTGATCGAGAACGACGCACAGCCCTTCACCCTGCCCGAGGCTCCGACCGACGAGATCGACGACGCCATCGCCACCCAGGCCCGCGCGTACATCACCAACGGCGCCACCCTGCAGATCGGCATCGGGGCCGTCCCCAACATGGTGGCCTCCAAACTGGCCGAGAGCCCCGGCGGCGGGTACGGCGTCCACAGCGAGATGTTCACCGACGGCCTGATGAAGCTGCACCAGGCCGGCAAGGTCACCAACGATGCCAAGGGCCTGTTCGACGGGGTGTCGGTCACCACCTTTGCCCTCGGCTCGGCGGAGCTCTATGCCTGGCTCGACGGCAACGAGCAGGTCGCCTTCCTGCCCGTCGAAGTCGTCAACGACCCCACGGAGATCGCCAAGAACAACGCCTTGGTGTCGATCAACGGCGGGCTGAGCGTCGATCTGTACGGGCAGGTGGTGGCCGATCACATCGACGGCAAGCAGATCTCCGGTGTCGGTGGCCACGAGGACTTCGTGGCCGGCGCCGAGATGCGCCTCGACGACCACTCGCTGATCTGCCTGCGCTCGACGGCGGTGTCCAAGGACGCCGCCCGCTCGAGGATCGTCCCGCTCCTACCGGAGGGATCGGTGGTCTCCACGCCGCGCCACCACGTGGCCGTCATCGTGACCGAGTACGGGAGCGCCGACCTCTCCGGCCTCACCGAGCGCGAGCGGGCGGAGGCCATGATCGGCCTCGCCCATCCCGACTTCCGGGACGAGCTGGCCGCGGTGGCCGCCACCATCGGCCGCCACTGACCTTGGTGGTCGACCACTCGGTCCGGCCGACACTCACCCTCGCCACCTTCAACGTCCACATGGGCGTCGACGGGTGGGGAAGCCCGTTCGATGTGGTGGCGGAGTGCGCCGCCCTCGACGCCGACATCCTGATCATGCAGGAGTCGTGGGCACCCGACCACGGGGGACCGAGCACCGCCTCGTCGGTGGCGCAGCAGCTCGACTACCCGACGGTGGTCGAGGAGGGCCTGGCCCACGGGCGCCTGTTCGCCCCGATCCCGACCACCAGCCGGCGCTGGTCCCCGCGGTTCGGCCAGCTCCGCAAGACGCTCCGTCTCGACAGGGAGCGCTTTCGGACGACCGCCGGCCCGAATGACCGTGCCTGCGTCGCCGGGGAGTGGGGCCTGGCCCTGTTGGCACGCGTCCCCGTGCGCGACGTCGGGGTGATCCGCCTCGGCCGGTTGCGTCGCGATCCGGCCCGGCGGGCCGTGCTCACCTGCACCACCGATCTCGGAGGCCGCGAGGTCTCGGTGTACGGCACCCATATGTCGCACCTCACCCACTGGTCACCCGCCCAGTACCGGCTGCTGGGCAAGAAGCTGCCTGCCCCCGACCGGGCGGCGGTTCTGGCCGGCGACATGAACCTGTGGGGACCGCCGGTCAATTCGTTCTTTCCGGCGTGGCGCCGGGCCGTCACCGGGCGCACCTGGCCCGCTCACCGGCCCCACAGCCAGCTCGACCACGTGCTGATCACCGAGGCCCTGTCGGTCGACAGCGCCCGGGTCGCCACCCGGTCGGGATCCGACCATCGGCCGGTGGTGGTGCGGCTCGCACTTTCCTAGGCCGGGCAGGAACAACGTCTCCACGTCGGGGTAGCGTCGGGCCATGACCGACGCCCTGCAGGGATTCGAACACACCACCTTCACCGCCGAAGGAGACTCCCGGGCCGTCTACCGGACCGGGTCGGGGCCCGCCGTCATCGTGATCAGCGAAATACCGGGCATCACCCCCAACGTGGCCCGGTTCGCCCGCTTCGTGGCCGATGCGGGCTTCACCGCGGTGATGCCCCATGTGTTCGGCGACGACGGGCGCGCCGTGTCCAACGGGTACGCTGCCGGTTCGCTCGCCCGGGCGTGCATCTCCCGCGAGTTCACCGTCCTGGCCTTGGGCAAGACCAGCCCCATCACCACGTGGCTGCGGGCGCTGGCCGCCCACGAGCACGGCCGGTGCGGCGGCCCGGGCGTGGGTGCGGTCGGGATGTGCTTCACCGGGGGGTTCGCCCTGGCCATGATGGTGGACGACGTGGTGCTGGCCCCCGTGCTCAGCCAGCCGTCGCTCCCCTTTCCGGTCAGCAAGGCCCATCGGCGCTCCATCGGCGTCTCCGAGGCCGATACCAGGCGGATCCAGGAACGGGCTCTGGCGGGCACCTGCGTCCTCGGGCTCCGCTTCACCGGGGACAAGCTGAGCCCACCGGAGCGGTTCGAGCACCTCCGCGAGCTGCTCGGCGACGCCTTCGTCGCCGTCGAGCTCGACTCGTCACCCGGCAATCCCCATGGACATCGGAAGACCGCCCATTCGGTGCTCACCGAGGACCTCGACGACCGGCCCGGCACACCGACCCGCGCCGCCCTCGACCAGGTGCTCGAGTTCTTCGCGAAACGCCTGGGCGGATGAACCCGCTGGCCGAGGCCTGGCGGGGGCGCGGCCGGGTGGTGAGGCTGTGCGACCGGCAGATCTTCACCGTCGACCTCCCGGCGCAGGGCACCGCGCTCCTCCCGCCGTTGCTGGTCCTCCACGGCTTCCCCACCTCGTCCTTCGACTTCCACCGGGTGGTGGGAGGGTTGGCTGCCCACCGCAGGGTGATCCTGTTCGACATGCTCGGCTTCGGCCTGTCCGAGAAACCGGATGTCGCCTACCGGCTGGCAGCGCAGGCGGACCTCGCCGTCGCACTCACCGCCTCCCTCGAGATCGACCGGCTGGGCCTGCTCACCCACGACATCGGCGACACGGTGGGCGGCGAGCTCCTGGCCCGCCAGATGGAGGGCCGCTGGGACGTGGAGATCACCGACCGCGTGCTGGCCAATGGGAGCATCTACATCGAACTGGCCCACCTGAGTGCCGGCCAGGTGTTCCTGCTCGACCTGCCCGACCGGCGCCTCGACGATGATGCCCTGGTCGACCGGTCGACCGTGCTGGCCGGCCTGGCCGCCACCCTCGGCCCCGGAGCCGCGGTCGACGACGACGAGGCCGGCGCCCAGTGGGAGATGATCGCCCACCTCGAGGGACATCGCCTGCTCCCCCGGACCATCCGATACATCGAGGAGCGCAGACACAACGAGGCTCGGTTCACGACAGCGATCGAGGAACATCCCTCTCCGCTCACGGTGGTGTGGGGCGACGACGACCCGATCGCGGTGGTGGCCATGACCGGCCGCCTGCTCCGGGCCCGGCCCGACACCGGGCTCCACCTGTTGGACCGGGTCGGCCACTATCCGATGATCGAAGCTCCCGACCGGTTCCTCGACGCCCTGGCGCCCGCGTCCCGCTGAGAGGGGCCGGCGCACCGGTGCCGCCAGACCTATGCGGTGGCGACGACCTCGCCGTGGAGCACGGCGAACCAGCCGTCCGGTGACGAAGCCCAACGGCGCCAGGCCGCGGCGAACGACACCAGATCCTCGTCCGTGGCGATCCGGTGGGCGAGCAGCTGCTCGGCCAACGCCGACTGGGTGAACCGGTCGGCCCACAGGCCGCCCCACCACCCGCGGTCCTCCGGCGTGGCGAAGCACCAGGCGGACGCGGACGCCACCACCTCGGTGAACCCGGCACGGTAGGCCCAGTGGAGCAATCGGCGCCCGGCATCCCAATTCGCCCCGTTGTCGCGGGTCAGTTCGCCGTAGGCGGCCAAGGCGCGCCGGAGCTCCGGGTCGTCGGGGAAGAAGGTCATCACCGGGTAGTCCGAGTCGCGGGCGGCCACCTGTCCACCCGGTCTGCACACCCGCCGCATCTCCCTGAGCGCAGCCACCGGGTCGCCCAGGTGCTGGAGCACCTGGTGGGCGTGGACCACGTCGAACGCCCCGTCCGCGAAGGGCAGGTGGAGGGCGTCGCCGACCTCGAACGACAGCGACGGCAGACCGGCGTCGACCGACGCGTCACGGGCCAGGGCCACCACCGCGGCGGCGGCATCGATGCCGACCGCCCGGCCCGGCGCCACCCGGCGGGCCAGATCGATCGTGATGGTGCCCGGTCCGCACCCGACGTCGAGCAGGGACCGGCCCGGCTGCAGGTAGGCCAGCAGGTACCCGGCCGAGTTCTCGGCGGTGCGCCACCGGTGGGACCGCAGGACACTGTCGTGGTGCCCGTGGGTGTAGCGCGCGTCGGTCATCCCCCCAGCATGACCACTACCCGGTCACACCACCCACCGGGCGGCCGTCCTCGAGATAGGTCAACCCGGTCCCCCCGAGCACCTGGCCCACCCGGCGCCCCACCGGCCCGCTCAACAGGCTGGCGGCCTCGTCGGGCCCGACCCACCGGCAGTCCTCGATCTCCTCGGCCTGCAACACGATGTCCCCGTGCGCGAGGTCGTCGATCGGACCGCAGTCGAACACGAAGCGCATGCCTCCCGGTCGGTCCGACTTCGGGTGCAGGAAGTCCACGCAGACCAGTCGGCCCGAGGTCACCGTCAGGCCGGTCTCTTCGCGCACCTCCCGCCGGCACGCCTCCCACGGTGACTCCCCGTCGGCCTCGACCTGCCCCCCGGGTATGGTCCACCCGGCCTTGTAGTTCGGCTTCAGGATCAGGATCCGGCCCACGTCGTCGTGGATCAGGGCGCCGGCGGAGGCGGGGATGCGCGGGAGCCCGAACTCGTCCACCACCCCATCATCGCCGAATTGCGCCGGCGGCGGTGCCACTATCGGCCCATGTCCACTCTCTTCACCCACCATCCCCATCCCG
>PLHF01000100.1 GCA_003138855.1 Acidimicrobiaceae bacterium
GACCTCAGCCGTGTGAAGGCTGCGCTCTAACCAACTGAGCTAAGCGCCCGGACGACGGCCGCGGCATGGTCACCGTGGCCGAGCAGATGGACATGGTAGCCCGGCACCGGGGAGGGCAGTCCAGGCCCGGGCGGGCATCCTCGGCCCGGCGGTACGCAGCCTGCCCGAGGATGTCCCTCAGCCGGTCGAACCGACAGGGAACGGAGCCACGGTGTCGAGGCCGAGCGCCTCTTCCAACGCCGCCGCCGATCGCAACACCACCAGATCGCCGTGCTGGGGCCCGATCAGTTGCAGGCCGACCGGCAGGCCCTCCGCGGTGAACCCTGCACAGATCGTGGCAGCCGGCGAGCGGGTCATGTTGAACGGATAGGTCAGCTTGACCCAGTTGAAGTCGGCCGTGCCGTTGATCATCCCCGAGCCACCGAGCGAGCGGGGCGGAGGGGCGGCCGCCATGGTGGGGGTGATCAGCAGGCGCACGTGGTGGAACACGTCCACCAGCCGCAGGTTGAGCAGGTGGCACGCGTCCTCGGCCCGGACCAGGTCCAGAGCACTGGTCGACGCCGCTCCGTCGATGATCATGGCCAGCACCGGATCGACCCGTTCCCAAGCGGGGGTGCCCCGGAGCCGGGCGTGGGTCCTGAGGTTGTACACGCCGGACAGGGTCAGCCACTCGTCGAGCGGGTCGGCGTCGAACACAGCGTCCACCTCGACCACCTCGGTGCCCAGGGTGGCCATCACCTCCACCGCCCTCCGGCAGATGTCCAATACCTCTGCGTCGACCTCCGCGTAACCGAGCGTCGGCGACCAGGCCACCCGACGGGGCGGCCTCGGGCCCTCGAGGGCGGCAATCCACGACGCCTCCGGGCGGGGCAGCGATCGCAGGTCGCAGGGATCCGGCCCGACGACGACATCCAGGGCGGCCACCACGTCGGACAGCCTCCGGGCCATCGGACCCCTGGTCGACAGATGCTGCCAGTCGGGCGGCTCGGCCCCCCCGCTCGGAACCCGGCCAAGCGAGGCCTTCATCCCCGAAAGGCCGCAGCACGACGACGGGATCCGGATCGAGCCACCACCGTCCGAACCGGTGGCCAGGGGGACCATGCCGGCGGCGATGGCCGCCGCGCTCCCGCCTGAGGAGCCCCCCGGCGTGTGGTCGAGGTTCCACGGATTGAGCGTCGGGCCGAACACCGGGTTGTCGGTGTCCGGCTTCCATCCGAGTTCGGGGGTATTGGTCTTCCCCACCACCACGCACCCGGCGGACACCAGGCGGGCCACCAGTGGCGAGTCGGCCGTTGCGCGCGGGGCGTCTGCGAAGGCCAGGGAGCCGTGCGTGGTGATGTAGCCGGCTGCGTCCTCGAGGTCCTTGACCCCGATGGGGATGCCGGCCAACGGACCCGGGTCCTTTCCGGCGGCCACCGTGGCATCGACCGCCGCGGCCTCCGCCCGCGCCCGCTCCTCGTCGACCGCCACGAAGGCATTGACCCGCGGATTGTCCTCGGCGATGCGCGAGAGGGCGTGCCCGACCAATTCGCCGGCGGACAGCTGGCCGCTGCGCACCTGCTCGGCCAGGCCCACGACCGACTCGCGGCGAAAGTCCATGTTCTCGACCGTACCGGTCCGGCTGTCCGGTCACAACCGCTTCGCGCCGGCGTCGGACATCCCCGTTTCGACAACCCGAGCTGGCGGGAAGCAGTCTGTGCCCATGAGCCCGCCTGTCTCCACGAGTGGAGCGACCATCGCCGGAACCGCGTTCGACCATGTCGCCCACGCCGTGGTCCGGTGGCAGGACGTCTGGACCCGCTACGCCGTCGACCTCGGGGCGGAGTGGAACTCGGGCGGCCCCGGACCCGGCTTCGCCCCGGCCCAGCTGCGGTTCGGAAACGGCGCACGGGTCGAGGTCCTGATGCCCCACCGCGTCGAGGTCAACGACTTCCTCGACCGGTTCATCACCGGCAACGGCCCGGGGCCTCACCACCTCACCTTCAAGGTCCCCGACCTCCAGGCGGCGATCGAACGCGTGGTGGAAGCCGGATTCGAGCCCATCGGCGTCGACGTGAGCGATCCGGAATGGATGGAGGCGTTCATCCATCCGAAGCGGGCCACCGGGGTGGTGGTCCAACTGGCCGAGCAGCGGATCCCCTGGGCCAGTCCCCCACCGGACGACTACCCGACCGAGCGCCGTCGTCGGCCCGATGGCTCCGGACCGGCTCCGCCGGCATCCCTCCGATGGGTGGCCCATGTCGTCGCCGACCTCGAGGCGGCTGCCGGGCTTTTCGTCGGCCTGCTCGGCGGCAGCGTCGTCGACGAGGGAATGCTCCCCGACCAGCGCTGGGTGGACCTGCAGTGGGCAGGCCCGCTCGGACTGCGGCTGATCGCACCCGCCGATGGTGCCACGGGGCCCCTCCACGCCTGGTTGGGCGGACGAAGCGGTCGCATCCACCATCTCGAGCTCACCGTCGAGGACCCCGCAGGGGTGCCCGGTGTCCGGCCTGCCAGTTCGCCGCTCGCCCTCATGGGCAGACGCGGCACTCCCGTCGACCTCTGGGAGCTCGCACCCGAGGACAATTCGGGCCTCGGCCTGGTGCTCGCGCCGGCCTGACCCGCCGCCGGGACGTGGAGAGCCACCACACCGGGCCCGGCTCCGGAGCCCACCGTCAGGACCGGTAGCCTTGCCGGAATGGCCAATCGACCTGAAGATCGGGACCGGGGCGGCGAGCCCGGCAAGGCGGGGGTCCCAACCAAGTGGGCCATCGACCGGCTCGACGAACGCGAGAAGCGCTTCTCCTTCGCCGCCGCCGGAGCGGCCGCGCTGTTCGGAACGATCCTCTACTTCACCGAGACCAGCAACGCCCATTTCCACCCGGTCAAGGGCCAGTTTGCGCCGCTCACCACCCTGGTAGTGAGCCTGGTGGCGGCAGCGATGCTGCTGGGCACCACGCTGATCGGCAGGCGTGCGCTGGTCGGCTTCGTCGCGCTGTTCACCTTCCTGGCCTTCGGCAACTCCGCCCTCGTCCTCGGGCTCCCGTTCGTCGCCCTAGCGGTCTGGCTCCTCTTCCGCTCCTACAAGGTCCAAAAGGAGGCGGCCGCCAACGTCCGGGCCGCCAAGGCCAGTGGATCCGCAGGCAGCGCCTCGTCCACCCGGTCACCGGCGGCGAGGTCCACCGGCAAGGTCGAGACGAAGGGGCGCGCCAAGAAGGGACCGGTCACGCCGGAAGCCAACAAGCGCTACACGCCCAAGCGTCCCGCTCCCCCTGCACCGCCGCCGCCCAAACCGTCGTGGCGCGAGCGCAGAGCGGCCAAGGCCGGCGACTGACCACTTGTCAGCCCGCGTCGGTGACCAGGGCGGAGCGCAACAACTCGAGGATCTCGTTGCGACGGCGCACCAGCGAGCGGGCGGTCGGCTCCTCCCCGAACGCACGGAGCACCTCCACCTCGGTCAGCATGCCGATCACCGTGGAGTAGATGGCCAGCAGCAGCAGTCGCGGCTCGTGCCGGCGCATGTGCCCCGCGTCCATCTCCGCCTCGAGGAACTCCGAGGCGCGCGTGACCAGCGGTTCGACCGCTGTGACGAAGCGGGTGGCCGCCGGAGTTCCCAACCGGCCCATCTCGCGCACCAGCCCGAGCAGCTCGGGTCGCCTGGCCGCAAGTCGGAACACGGAGCGGACCACCGCCTCCACCCGTGCCCAGCCGCTGCCGGCAGTAGCCAGCGATGCCTCCAACGCGGCCGACAATTCGACGGCACTGTGATCGATGACCGCTTCGAGGAGGACCTCCTTGGACGGAAACCAGTAGAGGATGGTCTGCTTGCGGACTTCGAGGCCCTGGGCCAGTGCGTCGAGCGACGATGCCTCGTAGCCGCGGGTGGCGAACGAGGTGAGTGCTGCGTCGAGAATCCGTTCGGACGTGCTGGCGCCGTCGGCCACCGGCCGGCCGGCCGGCCGCACCGGGCGTGGCCGAGTCCGGTCACGCCCTCCCGACGCTGGTTCTGCCATGTTCGACTCGGTCACTTACCATATGGTAGACAGATCCGGTGACCCGCGTCCGCGACGCCCTGGCCGGCAAGCGCTTCTTCATCACCGGTTCCACCGGCTTCTTGGGGACTGCCCTGGTCGAGCGCCTCCTGCGGTCCATCCCCGACAGTGAGGTCGTGCTCCTCATCCGACCCGGCCGCCGTGCCACCCCCATGCAACGGGCCACCAAGGAGATCGTGAAGAACGACTGCTTCGACCGGCTCCGCCAGGAGTACGGGGAGCGGTTCGATGCCGACGTGGTCTCGCGGGTATCGGCGATCGCCGGCGACGTGGGAACCGACGGCCTCGGCCTCGACGGCGACGGGCTCAAGAAGCTCTCGGATTGCGACATCGTGATCCACTCGGCGGCATCGGTCAGCTTCG
Source organism: Acidimicrobiaceae bacterium (assembly GCA_003138855.1). GTDB lineage: Bacteria > Actinomycetota > Acidimicrobiia > Acidimicrobiales > RAAP-2 > Bog-756. Next base: position 4,395 of record PLHF01000100.1, read on the forward strand.
ACTCGCCACTCGACGCTGCCGTCGAGGTCAACCTCCTCGGGCCCTCGCGGGTGGCGGCGGCCACGGTGGCGGCCAGGCAGCTCGCCCAACAGGAAGGCCGCCGGGGCCCGGTCCACTTCATCCCGGTCTCCACCGCTTACGTGGCCGGAACCCACCAGGGTGAGGCCAAAGAGGAGCTGCTGGACGCCAACCCCTTCAGCGTGGAGGTGGACTGGCGTACCGAGGTCGGGGCCGCCCGCCGCCAGCGCGGCGACTCCGAGGCCGAGTCCCGCCGCCCCGATCGCCTGGCCCGGTTCAACAAGGAGGCCCGAGGGGAACTGGGCGGCGCCGGCCTGCATCTGCTGGCCGAGCGGGCGGAACGACTCCGGGAGGACTGGGTCAAGAAGCAGATGGTCGAGATGGGCAAGGCCCGAGCCCAATCGCTCGGGTGGCCCGACGCCTATCCCTATACGAAGGCACTGGGAGAGCGGGCACTCGTCTCGCAGTTCGGCGACGCCCTCCCCATGACCATCGTCCGGCCGTCGATCATCGAGTCGGCGCTCGCCGAGCCCCGCCCGGGCTGGATCAGAGGCTTCCGCATGGCGGAGCCGATCATCATCTCCTACGCCCGGGGCCTGCTGCGGGAGTTCCCCGGCGTGCCCGAAGGGATCACCGACGTCATCCCGGTCGACCTGGTGGTGGCCGCCATCATCGCCGTCGCCGGGGAGAGCCTCATCGACCCACCCGAGCGCTACCAGGGCCCGACGGTGTACCACGTCGCCTCCGGGGTCCGGAACCCGTTCCGCTACGGGCACCTGGTCGAGCTGGTCACGGCGTGGTTCACCGAGCACCCCCTCTACGACAGTGACGGCCAGCCCATCGTGGTGCCGGCGTGGTCGTTCCCCGGTCGGGGCCGGGTGCAGCGCCAGCTCACCCGGGCCAGCCGGGCCATGGACCTGGCCGAGAGAGTGGTCGGCTCCCTGCCCATCCGCGGGCGCCAGGCCGAGTGGATGGCCGCCCTCGAGGAACAGCACCTCCTGGCGGACCGCGCCCTCGGCTATGTCGAGCTCTACGGCGCCTACACCGAGACCGAGGCCCTCTACCGCGTGGACCGCCTGCTGGCGCTGTGGGACCGGATGGACGACGACGACCGCCAGTCCTTCTGCCTCGATCCCGCCGCCGTGGACTGGGAGACCTATGTCCGCGACATCCACCTGCCGTCGATCGTCGAGCACGCCCGGGTGCGCACCACGCCCGGAAAGTCGATCAAGCCCAACCGGGCCGACCGGGCCCGCAAGGCCATCCTCTCCACGGACCGGCACCTGGCGGCGTTCGACCTCGAGAACACGCTCATCGCCTCCAACGTGGTCGACTCGTATGCCTGGCTGGCGTCTCGCCACCTCCCTGCCGGCGAGCGGGCCGCGTTCGTGGCCGATCTGATGCGGGAGGCACCCTCCCTGCTCGCACTCGACCGCCGCGACCGCGGGGACTTCCTGCGCTCCTTCTACCGGCGCTACGAAGGAGCACCGGTCGACCGGCTGCGCGACGACGGATGGGAACTCTTCCACCATCTTCTGCTGGCCAAGTCGTTCCCTGCCGGCATCGCCAGGGTCCGGGAGCATCGGGCACTCGGGCACCGCACCATCCTCATCACCGGGGCCCTCGATCTGGTGGTGGAACCCCTCCGCCCGCTCTTCGACGACATCGTCTGTGCCCGCCTGGGCGAGGCCGACGGCAAGTTCACCGGGCGACTCGATGACCTGCCGCCCATCGGCGAGGCCCGGGCCCTCGTGCTCGCCGACTATGCGGAGGCCGAGGGTCTCAAGCTCGAAGAGTCGATGGCCTACGCCGACTCGGCCAGCGACCTGCCCATGCTCGAGGCGGTGGGCTTCCCGGTGGCGGTGAACCCCGAGGCCAAGCTGGCGGCCATCGCCAGGCGCCGGGGATGGCACGTGGAGCACTGGCACCAGGCAAAGGGCGGGGCACAGCCGCTGCTCCCCCTCGGCCCCATCGACCGGCGGGGCTCGCTCCAGCGGGGACGCACCAGCGCGGCGGCTCTGGCCGGTGCGGTCCGGCGGACCACCGGCGGGGGCGACCGTTGAAGGCGCTGGTCTTCGAACGGAACCTCCCCCGCTATGCCGCCTCGCGGGTGGCGTCGATCTTCGGTTCGGGGCGGGGCGCCGGCATCGGCCCGCTGCAGCTGCTCGACTGCGAGCCACCCGATCTGCCGGCCGGGGGTTGGTTCCACCTACGACCCCTGTTGTCGGGCATCTGCGGCTCCGACCTGGCCACCCTGGACGGCCGGAGCTCCCGCTACTTCGAGGACATGGTGAGCTTCCCGTTCATACCCGGCCACGAGGTGACGGGCATCCTCGACGACGGCGGGATCGACCACGCGGGGCGTGCGCTCGCTCCGGGCACCCGCGCCGTGATCGAACCGGTCCTGGGCTGTGCCCCGCGTCACATCCACCCCCTCTGCCCCCAGTGCGCGCGGGGCCACACCGGCCTGTGCGGCAACATCGCCTTCGGCGACCTTGCCCCCGGGCTGCAGACCGGCTTCTGCGCCGACACGGGTGGTGGATGGTCCACCGCCGGCCTGGTGGCCCACTCCTCGCAGGTGCACGCCGTCCCCGACGCCTTTTCCGACGAGGACGCGGTCATCGTCGAGCCCACCGCGTGTGCGGTGCATGCGGCGCTCTCCGCCGGTGTCGAGGGCGACGACGTCGTGGCTGTCATCGGGGCGGGCACGCTCGGACTGGCCACCGTGGCCGCGCTGCACCGGGTCGTGCGGCCGAGCACCGACTGCACCGTCCTGGTCGGTGCCAAGCACGCCCACCAACAAGTCCTGGCCGACGACCTCGGTGCCGACGCTGTGGTCGCGCCCGAGCAGTTGGCCCGGGCCGTGCGCCGGCGCGTGGGCTCGCTGGTGCTGGCCGGTCGGCTGACCAACGGCGCCGACGTCGTGTTCGACTGTGTGGGCACCGCCGAATCGTTGACCCAGGCGCTGGCCATGGTCCGGCCCCGCGGCCGGGTGGTCCTGGTCGGGATGCCGGGCAAGGTGTCGGTCGACCTGGCCCCGCTCTGGCACCGCGAGCTGACCCTGGTCGGCGCCTACGCCTACGGCACCGAGGCCCCGCTTCTGGCGGGGGAACCGGCCGCCGCACCGACACGTCGCAGCTTCGAGTTGGCCCTCGACCTCGTGTCCGCCGCCGGGCTCGGCTCGCTGGTGTCGGCCACCTACCCCCTCGAACGCTACGAGGAGGCCATCGCCCACGCCGGGGCCGCCGGACGCCGGGGCGCGGTGAAGGTGGCCTTCGATCTTCGCAACCGGAAAGGAAGCACCCGATGAGCCCCAGGCCCGGATTCGTGCTCGACGTCGACCGCTCGACCCCGCCCACCCTCTTCTGGCACGGCGAGCGCTTCAGCCTCGAGCGACTGCCCGAGGGGAGCCGGGTGATCTACGCGCCCGAGTCGATCGACCCGGTGGCGGACCCCTCCTCCGCCATCCGGTCGGCGCTCCGCCATCCGGTCGGTGACAGCGACCCACTGCCGGCTCTGCTGCGGGCGGGCATGAAGCTCACCATCGCCTTCGACGACATCTCCCTGCCGCTCCCCCCCATGGAGCGGCCCGACATCCGCCAGTTGGTCATCGAGCAGGTCCTCGACATGGCCGCCGATGCCGGCGTCGACGACGTCGCCCTCATCGTGGCCCTCGCCCTCCACCGGAGGATGACCGAGCCGGAGCTGCGCCATGCCATCGGGGACAGGATCTACGACGCCTTCGCTCCGAACGGGCTGCTGACCCAGCACGACGCCGAGGACCCCGACGCCCTGGTCCACCTGGGCCTGACCGATCAGGGCGAGGACGTCGAGATCAACAGACGTGCCGCGGAGAGCGACCTCCTGATCTACGTCAACATCAACCTGGTGGCCATGGACGGTGGCCACAAGAGCGTCGCCACCGGGCTGGCCAGCTACAAGAGCCTGCGCCACCACCACAATCCGCAGACCATGCAGAAGAGCCGGTCGTTCATGGACCAGCAACGGTCCGAGCTGCACTCGGCCAACTGGCGCATGGGCCGCCTCATCGCCGCGGCCGGGGTCAAGGTCTTCCAGATCGAGACCACCCTCAACAACGACACCTTCCCCCCGGCCTTCACCTTCCTACAGAAGCGCGAGTGGGAGTGGGGGGCGAAGGACCGCCTGGGCTACCTGGCGGCGTCCAAGGCCCTCGACCGGACCCCGCCGCGGTACGCCCGCAAGATCTTCCACTCGGTCAAGGCCCCTCACCGGATGACCTCGGTCCAGGCCGGGGAGGTGGAGGCCGTCCACGCCATCACCACCGAGCACGTGTGGGAACAGCAAGGGGTGGTCGTCGAGGGCCAGACCGACATCTTGACCATGGGCCTGCCCTACATCAGCCCCTACAACGTCAACTCCATCCTCAACCCCATCCTGGTGGCCTGCCTCGGTCTCGGGTACTTCTTCAACCTCTACCGGGGCAGGCCTCTGGTCCGCGAGGGCGGCGTCCTGATCATGACCCATCCCACCCCGTGGGAGTTCAACCCGGTGCACCACCCGAGCTACATCGACTTCTTCGAACAGGTGCTGAGCGAGACGACCGACCCGATCGAGGTGGCAGACCGCTTCGAGGAGGGGTTCGCCACCGACCCGTGGTACATCCACCTCTACCGCACGGGGCACGCCTACCACGGCGTCCATCCCTTCTACATGTGGTACTGGTGCGCCCACGCGCTCCAACATCTCGGCGCGGTGATCATCGTCGGTGGCGAGCAGGCCGCGGTCCACCGTCTCGGGTTCCGGGCCGCATCCACCCTCGCCGACGCCCTCGAGATGGCGAGAGACGTGGTCGGCACCTCGCCATCGCTGACCCATCTCCACGCCCCCCCGATCCTCATGGCCGACGTGCAATGAGCGTCCGGGCCGGTTCCTCCAACTCCCTGCGCTCCCGCCGAGCGGTGCGCACCGATGCCACCTTGGGAACGAGCGAGACCGAGGGGGGCTCGGGCGGACTGCGCGGCACCCTGCGCAGGCTGGCTCCTCCCGCGTTGGCCGCCCGTGCGGGCAGGAGCAGGTTTCCGCTGGCGGCCCCGAGTTGGCCCGAGTCGATCCCGCGGCCGGCGCCGACCTCCGACCTCGGCGTGCACTACGACACGGCCTGGGCCCGCAAATACCCGGTGCGCCTGGCCCGCGCCATGGTGTTGGACAACGTGACCCGGCCGGTGGTCCGGGTGCTCGCCTCTCCCTTGGTCCGGGGCGAGGAGGCCCTCACCGATCTCGAGGCGCCGGTCATCTTCGCCGCCAACCATGCCAGCCACGTCGACACCCCCTTGCTCCTGAGCTGCCTGCCCCTTCGCTTCCGGCATCGCACCGTAGTCGCCGCCGCCGCCGACTACTTCTTCGACCGGCGGTGGAAGGCCGATGCCTGGTCGTTCGTGCTGGGTGCCATTCCCATCGAGCGGACCAAGGTCAACCGCCGTTCGGCCGAGCTGGCCGCCGAGCTGCTGGCCGACGGGTGGAACTTGATGATCTTCCCCGAGGGAGGCCGCTCCCCGGACGGGTGGGCGCAGACCTTCCGGGGGGGTGCCGCCTATCTGGCCTCACGCACCGGCCGGCCAGTGGTCCCGGTCCACCTCGACGGCACCCGTCACGTCCTGCCCAAGGGCCGGAACACCGTGCGCCGGACACGGACCACGGTCGCCTACGGCACCCCGCTCCGGCCCGAGGAGGGCGAGGACGCACGGCGCTTCGCGGCGCGCATCGAGGCTGCGATCGCCACCCTGGCCGAGGAGGCCTCCTCCGACTGGTGGACGGCCCGCAAGAGGGCCGCCTCGGGAGCCACCCCCTCGCTGCGGGGCCCCGATGCGGCGGCCTGGCGGCGGTCGTGGATGCTGCCGACCGCCCCGGGCCACCGTGACACCGATGACGGTGTGGAGTGGCCCAAGCGGTCTCACTGACGCTTCCGGCCCCGCCCGCGTTTCGTGCCGGGCGCCGAGCGGGTAGCCCATCGGACGATCGCATCACCCAGGAGACGTTCCCGGGCACCGACCACCCACCGACCACGCGGAAGGAGCGCCTCGACAGTGATCGGCTTCATCTGTGGCAAGCGCTCCAAGTGGGTGGTCCTCGTGGTGTGGGTGGTGATCATGGGACTGGCCGGCGGGGCCTCCACCAAGTTGATGTCGGTGGAGAAGAACGACGCCATCTCCTTCCTCCCGCCCAATGCCCAATCCACCCAGGTCCAGAACCTGGCAGCCAGATTCCCCGGCGGGCAGACCCAACTGGCCACCGTCGTCTACCACCGGGAGGGCGGCCTGACCGCGGCCGACCTCGCCACCATCGCCTCGGACCGGCAGCGGATCGACGCCTCCCCCGACAAGGCCGCCGGGGAGCAGCCGGCCCGGGCCCCGGTGGTCTCCCCCGACCGGGCCACCGCGTACTTCTCCGTCCCCCTCTCGTCGTCCGTGGACATCAACGCCACCACTGACGGAGTGCACCACCTCCGTGCCGTGGTCGGCGAGGGGTCGGGTGGCCTGGATGTGAAGGTCACCGGTCAGGCCGCGTCCCTGGTCGACTCGGTCGGGGCCTTCAAGGGTCTGGACGGCACGCTCCTCATCGCCGCCGGGCTGTTGGTCGCCGTCCTGCTCCTCATCATCTACCGCAGCCCCTTCCTGTGGCTGCTCCCCCTGCTCGCCGTGGGATTCGCGTACCAGGCCGCCGAGGCCCTCATCTACGAGCTGGCCCGGCACGGGCTCACCGTCAACGGCCAGAGCGGCGGCATCCTCACCGTCCTCATCTTCGGGGTCGGGACCGACTACGCCCTGCTCATCGTGGCCCGCTACCGGGAGGAGCTGGTCCGCCACGAGGACCGCCACGAAGCGATGGCCGCCGCACTCCGGAGGGTGGGGCCGACCATCCTCGCGTCCGGCGGCACGGTGACCCTCAGCCTCCTCTGCCTGCTGACCGCGTCGCTCAACTCCGACAAGGGGCTCGGCCCGGTGTGCGCCATCGGGGTGGTGGTGGTGGTGTTCGCGATGCTCACCGCACTGCCCATGCTGCTGTTGATCGTAGGCCGCGGCGTGTTCTGGCCCTTCGTCCCCCGCTACGACGCCTCGGTCGAAGCAAACCACGCTGTCACCCAGAAGCGGCTGTGGGTGTGGCTCGGGGGACTGATCACCGGCCGGGCCCGGCCCATCTGGATCATCACCGCCCTCCTGCTCGGGTTGATGGCCCTCGGCCTGTTCCGCCTCGACACCAATCTGACCAACGCCGAGGGGTTCACCAGGACGGTCGACTCGGTGGCCGGCCAGACCCTTCTCGAGCACGGCTTCCCCTCGGGCACCACCGCGCCCTTGCTCATCGTGGTGCCGTCCGACCGCGCTGCCGATGCCAAGCAGATCGCCAGCGGCGTCAAGGGCATCGCCGAGGTTGCTCCTCCCCAGGTCGCCGGCGAACTGGCCCAGGTGGTGGCCATCGGCACGTCGGCCGACTCGACGCCGGCCGCCGACGCCACCATCAACGACCTGCGGGGACAGCTGGCGTCGAAGATCGGGCCCGGCGCACTGGTCGGTGGGCCCAGCGCAACCGACCTCGACGTGCGCCAGGCCACGGTGCACGACGAGAAGGTGATCATCCCCCTGGTGCTGGCAGTGGTGCTGGTGGTGCTGATGATCCTGCTGCGTGCCGTGCTCGGCCCGATCCTGCTGGTGCTGACCGTCCTGCTCTCCTACCTGGCCTCCCTCGGAGTGGCCGCGGTGGCCAACACCTCGGTGTTCGGATTCGCCGCCACCAGCCCCAGCCTCCCCTTGTTCGGTTTCATCTTCCTGGTGGCCCTCGGGTGCGACTACAACATCTTCCTCATGGCACGGGTGCGGGAGGAGGCCCTCGAACACGGAACGCGCGAGGGCACCCGTCGCGGCCTCTCCGCCACCGGCGGTGTCATCACCTCGGCCGGGCTGATCCTGGCCGGCACTTTTGCCGTGCTCGGGGTGCTGCCCCTGGTCACCCTGGCCGAGATCGGGTTCATCGTGGCCTTCGGGGTCCTCCTCGACACATTCGTGGTGCGGTCGGTGCTGGTGCCGGCCCTTGTCATGGATGCCGGACCGGCATGGTGGTGGCCGAGTGCCCTGTGGAAGCAGGAGCACTCAGCCGCGGTGACGGATGAGCCGGTGCACGAGGTGGGCGCGGCCTGAACGGTCTACGGCGGCCAGGCGCTCGTTGCGCAGCGCCAGCTCCTCGGAGTCGTCCAGCGGGTCGAGCGGCGGCTCCGGCTCCCCGGGGCCGGCCAGTGCCCAGCTCAACAGGAGGTCGGCGAGCGCGGTGTTACGGGCCAGCACCGGTCCGTGCAGGTAGGTCCCGAGCACCCGGCCCGACCAGGCACCCTCCGACCCGTCGCCGCTTCCGTTTCCCACCCCGCTGACCACGTGGGCCAGAGCCCGCGCCCCGGGGCCCACCGAGGTCACACCGCCGTGGTTCTCGAAGCCGGTCAGACGGGGCAGCGATCCGCCACCGCCCGGACGGGGCCCGTCCGGAGCCGCGGTGGCCACCAGCTCGCCCACGGCCCGTGGGCCGGTGCCCTTGCGGGTCGTGACGTCGAGAAGTCCGAGACCCTCCTGGGGGCGGTCCGAGCTGTCGGGGAAGAACCGTCCGAGCAGTTGGAAGCCGGCGCAGACGCCGAAGACGACCGCACCGCGATCCGCGGCCCGGAGCAGGGTCCCGTCCTCTCGGAGCGCGGTGGCGGCGCGGACCTGCGGACCGTCCTCCCCGCCCCCGATGCAGTAGAGATCGGCGGTGGGGAGGGGACGCCCCGAGTCCGCCTGGATCAGCTGGGCGTAGATGCCGCGCCACGATGCCCGGCGCGCCAGGACCAGGCCGTTCCCGCCGTCCCCATACGTGCCGAGTAGGTCGGGAAATACCACGGCGACGGTGAGCGCCGAGCCACCGGTGGGCGCACTCACAACTGCCTCCTCAGGTCGGCGAACGCGGTGTAGTTGCCAAGGAACTCGACGGTTCCCGCGCCCCGGTCCGGGCCGACGGTTCCCAGATCGGTCAGGTCCAACGCCAGGTCGAGCGCGGCCAGGGGACCGTCGACCACGGCATGGGTGACCTCGGCATACCGCAGCCGCACCGCCAGATCGAGGCGCCGGTCGCCGGTGGCGACCACCGACCGTCCGGCCAGGCGCTCGAAGGGAACGTCCCACAGCCAACTGGTGTCGAGGCCGTCGGCGACCCGGGCATTGACCGACAGCACGACCGGGGCGCCACAGGTCCCGGCCTCGTCCAACAGGTCGAAAATGGCGGTCCACCCGGCAGGGTTCTTGGCCAGTAGCAGCCGGACCGGCCGGCCCCTCCGCACGGTGGACGAGAAGCGGCCGGCGACCTGGTCGACGGAGGCGAGGCGGGCCAGGAGACCGGGTAGCAGCGGCGTGGACCGCGGTGCCCCTCCCGGTGTCTCGCTCGCCGGCATCTCGGTGGCAGCCAGAGCGGCCATGGCCGCGTTGGCTCGATTGAACTGTCCGGGGAGCCCCAGAAAGAGCACCTGCCGGGTACCGTCGGCCATCACCAGGTCGGCACCCTCCAGCCAGGCGTCCCGCACGGGCCGGGCGAAGTCGCACCGGTCACATGCCCAGGCCCCTCCGGCGCCGAACTCGATCCGGCCACCGCAGGCCGGGCAGCCGACGGCATCGTCGTGCCACACCTGGCCGGCGCCCACCCAGCGGACGTCCGGCGCCGCCAGGGCCGCCCATACCACCATGGGATCGTCGGCATTTGCCACCACGACCGTGCCCCTTCCGCCGGGGTCGGAGGCTCCCGAAAGGCCGGCCAGTGCCGCCCGCCACCGGTCGACCAGCATCCTCACCTCGGCGATACGATCGAGCTGGTCCCGCGACAGGTTGAGCAGGACCACCACACGCGGACGGGTCTCCTCGATCAGCCGGCCGAGATAGCTCTCGTCCACCTCGAGCACCGCAGCAGTCGCCCGGGGCGATTCGACCATGGCGGCCACATGGCCGGCGGGCATGTTGGCGCCCGTATCGTTGGAGGCGATCGCGGGCCCCGCCGCACCCGAGAGGGCTGCCACCAGCATGCGGGTGGTGGTGGTCTTCCCGTTGGTGCCGGTGACCAGGACCACGTCCCTGTCGCGGGCCAGCGTTGCCAGCAGGGTGGGGTCGACGACCAGCCCGGCACGACCCCCGACCACCGTGCCGCTCCCGCGTCCGAGCACCCTCGACAGCCGGTTGGCCACCTTGACCACCCCGACGGCAACCGAGGCGCGGGCCGACAGGGTGACCGTCGGCGCGCCAGCGTCGATGGTCACGCCGAAGGTCGGCTGCGGGCGAGTTCCTCTTTCGTCGGGACGTGCTCGATGCGGGACTCCGCCGGCAGCAGGTCGGCGATCGCCGACATCAGCGCGGCGGTGTCCGCCACTGCATCCTCGAGCCCGAGCTCCACAGCCCTCCCCACCCTCACGGTCACCCTGGGCGGATGCTGCAGGTGCGCCATGTTGGGCACCTTGGACGACCGCGGCCAGACCTTCTCCGTCCCCCAGACCCCGATGGGGATGACCGGAGCCCCGGTCTCGGCGGCCAGGCGGGCTGCCCCGGTGTGGCCCTTCAGGACCGGGTCGAAGAACGCCTCACCCCGCGGGATGGTCCCCTGGGGCAGGACGATGACCACTTCGCCCGCACGCAGTGCGGCCGCGGCACGGTGCATCGGCTCCGACGCATGGCTCCCCCGGTCCACCGGGATGCCCCCGAGGGCGCGGGCCAACTGCCCGACCACCGGTGCGTCGAACACCTCCTGCTTTCCCATGAAGCGCACCGGTCGACGCAGTTCGGATGCGACCAGCCCGATTGCCGCGACGTCGAAGTAACTCCGGTGGTTCGACACCAGCAGCACCGGGCCGGTCTTCGGGATGTGCCCGACGCCGGTCACCTTGAAGCGCGCATAGGGGAACGCCTCGGGCCGGAAGAACAGACGCATCAGGTGGTAGGGCTCCAGCCCCCCCACCGTCGGCACACCCGAGGAATGGTCCCAGTACTCGAGGGGCCACCTCCGGGCCATGGCCACCGCCGCCAGCCGCGGGTCTGCGTTCAACGGGTGGGGATGTCCGACCTCATGCAGCAGAGGGAGGTCGAAGAAGCTGTCCGTGTAGAGGTGCGAGGCGCCGAGGTCGACGCCGTGGTCGGCCGCCCACTGCCTGGCCGCGGTCCGCTTGCCCACGCCCCAGACGAACCCACCCTCGAGCTTGCCCGTGTAGTGACCGTCGACCTCGGCATAGCGGGTGGCGATCACCCCGTCGAAGCCGAGCGCATCAGCCAGGGGCAACACCAGGTCCACCGGGGACGTGGTGGCCAGCACCAGTGGCAGCCCCTCGGCCCGGTGGGCGGCCAGGGTCTCGAGGGCCAACGGTTGGACCAGCTCGACCAGGGGCTCGACCGACCGCTTCCCGGCCCGGCGCACGGCATCGGCCGAGCGGTTGCGCATCAGGGGGGCAGCGGCCCGGGCCAACCCCATGAACGGCACCGACTCGCCGAACAGGTCGTAGAACCGGTACATGTACCGGTCACCGGGAAGATGGCGCCCGGCAGGCAGGACGCCCTCGGCCACCATCGCCTCGTGGAACACCGGCCCACTGGCCGACCGGATCAGGGTCCGGTCCAGATCGACGAACACGGCTCCTTGGGTTTCGGACATGGGCTCACGCTACCGCCCACCCGCACGGAGCGGGAGACCATAGGGGGGCCGAACCCGCAAGTCCGTTGCCGCCACCTTGGCCACGATCTGCCCCCGGACGCGGCGAAGGGACCGCCAGGGGGGGTAGGCGATCCCTTCGCACTGACACAAACAGGAAAGGAGGGGGATTCCTTATGCTCCTGCGGTCGTATTGAAAGCGTATAACACTCGCGAGCAATCAGTCAAACAGCTTATTTCGATAGCTGCTATCTTCTTTAGTGATGGAACTACGGCACCTCCAGGCACTGACCGCCATCAGCGACCACCGCACCTTCTCTGCCGCGGCCGAGCACCTGGGCACCGTCCAGTCCAATGTCTCTGCCCATATCGCCCGCCTCGAGCGCGAGCTGGGCGCCCCGATGATCGACCGCTCGGACGGCCACCTCACCGAGGAAGGCCTGGTGGTGGTGGCCCGGGCCCGCCGGATCCTCTCCGAGCTCGACGCGCTCGTCTCCGATGTGGCCGCCTGCCGGGACGAGGTGACCGGCACCGTCCGGGTGGGCATCATCGGGACCACCGCTCGGTGGCTGGTCCCCCAGGTGATGGACGCCGCCCACCAACGCCACCCCAAGCTGCGGCTGGTGATAGTAGAGGGCACCACCACCAGCATGGAACCCCAACTGGCCTCGGGCCAGCTCGACCTGGCCGTGCTCAACCTGCCGGTCGGCCGCGACCTGGTGGCCAGCCTGCTCTTCGAAGAGGATCTGATGCTGGTGGTGCCCGAGGGCCACCCCATGGCCACTCCCGACCGCCCCCTCACCCTGGAGGACCTGGCCGACCTGGAGCTCCTGCTGCCCCTGCCGGGCACCGCCTTCCGTGACGAGCTCGATTCCGTCACCCGTCCACTGGGGATCAGCCTGCTTCCCGCCGCCGAGATCGACGGCCTCCGGCTCATCGCCTCGCTGACCTTCGACGGGTACGGACCGGCCATCCTGCCGGCAACGGCCATTCCCACCGTCCTGCGCTCCCGGTTCTTCCCGGTGGCGGTCGAGGGACTCCCCCGCCGACAGGTCGGTGTGGCCCAGCGCAGCAGGGGGCTCCCCTCGGCCCCCACCCGGGCCCTGCTCGAATTGGTGCAGGCCGTGGTGGCTTCACCCGCTCGCCGGCCCCAAGGCGTCCACGTCAGGCCCTGAGCCGGGCAGACGCCCAGGGTCCGGCCATCGGGCTGGTGCCGACCCTGCCCGGCGTTCCGGACGGAACGTAGTCGACGGCTCCACTTCCCCAGTCAGAGGTCGGGGACCCGCGGCTCGCGCCACATGCGCCAGATGGGCGGGCTGCCGACCTTGGAGCGGAACTCGTCGATCACCTCGAACCCGAAGCGCGCATACAGCGGCAGGTTCCGCTCCTTGGATGACTCCAGATAGGCCGGGTACCCCTCCTCGTCGACGGTGGCGAGCATCGAGGCCAGCAGCGCGGAACCGATGCCCTTCCCCTGCTGCGACGGCTCGGTTCCCAGAGTGGCCAGGTACCAGTGCGGCTCCTTGGGGTGGAGGCCGTCCACCTCGAAGAGCAGTTGCAGTGCACGGTGGACCCGCGAGCTCACCAGGAAGGGCGCCGTGGGCAACAGGTGCGCCAGCTCCGCCAGTGGGCGCCGGACCCGATCGGGCGGGCCCCACAGGGCCACCCCGCCCAAGCCCCGGGTCGCATACACGTGGCCGGCGGGCAGGTACTGCCGTCGAAGCTGTGCGGTGAAGAAGGAGTGCAGGCCCAAGCGGCGGCGGCGGTCGCCGGCGAACATGAAGTTCGCCACCGGGTCGTCGACGAACGAGCGGACCAGCATGGCGGCGAGCGCCGGGACGTCACCGGCGACGACCGGGCGCACCACCGGCACCACGGGGCGACCGGCTCGGTTCTCCATTGGGCGATGGTAGCGCCGGCCGGATCAGTTGACGGCGGGATCGGGGGGGAATCCCGACACCAGGGCCAGGGCACCCCCTTGGCGCCGGAGCACCCGCCGCCACAGCCCCTCGGGGTCGGCTGAGATCGGGTCGCGCGCCTCGGCGGCCACGACGTACCACGACCGCTCGTCGATCTCCGCCTCGAGCTGGCCGGAGTCCCACCCTGCATAGCCCGAGAACAGGCGCGCCCCCAAGATCGAACCGGTCATCGCCAAGGGATCGGCGGAAAGGTCCACCGTGCCCACCGGTCGTTCGGCATCGACCAGCAGTCTCCAGCCGGCGGGGCAGTTCCCCGATGCCTCGGCTGCATCGTCCCGCGAGCCGAGGCGCACCAGGCCGATCAGGGCGTTGCGGGCGACCGGTCCACCGGTGAACAGCTCGGAGGGAGGAGTGGCCAGAGACTGCCACTGCGGAAGCAGTTGATCCACGGCCACACCGCCGGGTCGGTCGAGGACCACTCCGAGTGCACCGTGGTCACCATGGTCGAGCACCAGGATCACCCGGCGCGAGAAGTTGGGGTCGGACAGGCCAGGGGTGGCCACCAGTAGGTACCCGGTCAGCGACTCGGGAGGGGCAGCGCCGCCGTAGGGGTCGAAGGCGCGGAAGGGATCGATCGGCACCTCACGATGATGGCCCATCCGCCGGGTCGAGTGGCGCCGGATGCCCCGGTCGGTGAGGCTGGGGCCATGTCACCCGTCTCCGTCGATCCGGTCCATCCGCACCTGCGGGCGGAGACCCCCGACCTCGAGAACCGCACCCGTCTGCCGGCCGGGCACACCGGAGACCCCACCGAGGCAACGGCCGCCTTCACGGAGAAGCGGCCGCTCGTCCCCTCGGGGTAGCCGGGCCCCGTGGCCAAGGCCCGCCGGGGAAGGAAGCGTCCCCGCCCATCGTCCACCCCGGCCCCGGGAGGAACGTCGCGCGAGCACTGGCGGTCCGATGGAACGCCGAAGTCACGGTTTGCCACCCAGGACGAGGCCAACCGCTCGGCACTGCGGTTGCGGCTCGAGGTGGGGGCCGATCTCGATCCCTATCCGTGCCGGTTCTGCGGCGGGTGGCACCTCGGGAACCGCCGGGACTGATCCGGTCGCGCCTGTACTCCTACTGTACCGTCCAGACGGTACAGTAGGAGCATGGAGCAGGGCACCACGACCAAGCGCCGCATCCTCGATGCCGCCGAAGAGGTCGTGCTGCGGGACGGGGTGGCCCACCTCACCCTGGATGCCGCCGCCACCGAGGCCGGCCTCAGCAAGGGCGGGGTCCTCTACCACTACCCCACTCGTGATGCCCTGGTTGCCGGCATGGTCACCAAGATCATCGAGGAGTTCGAGGAGGACATCGAGCGCGAGCTGTGTTCCTCCGACGGGCCCGGTGCCTTCACCCGCGCCTACATCCGGTCCACCATGGCCCCGGGCACGGCGACGCCGGATCGCCAGGACCGGCTGGGCGCGGCCCTGATCGCCGCGGCCGCCGCGGAGCCGGCGCTGCTCCTCCCCTTGCAGGAGGCCGCGGGCCGGTGGCAGACCCGCCTCGAGGGCGACGGTCTCGACCCGACGGTGGCTACCGTACTGCGCCTGGCCTGCGACGGCCTGTGGCTCTGTGACCTGTTCGGCCTGGCGCCACCCTCGGCTGCGCTGCGTTCACGGGTGGGCGCCGAGCTCGAGGCAATGTCCACGATGTCGTCATGATCCGACGCGACCCGGTCTCGACCCCTGCCGGTGCCGACGGGTCCGCCCGGCTCATCCGCACCCTCACCCTCACCGTCTTCCTCCAGTGGATGGGTGCCACTGCCATCGTTCCCATGCTCCCGGTCTACATTCGGCGGCTCGGTGGTTCGGACGCCCTCGCCGGCGTGGTCATGGCCGCGTTCTTCGCAGCCGGGGTTCTCTTCCAGTACCCGATCGGGCGGATCACCGACCGGGTGGGGCGACGGCCCGTGCTCGTCGCCGGTCTTGCCGTCTACGGGGCGGCCAGCCTGATGTTCCTCGCACCGATCGTGCCGTCGGCAGCCATCGCCCTGCGCTCCCTGCAGGGCATCGGCGCGGGTGCCGCCGCCGTGGCCTCGCTGGCCATGATCTCCGGATCGGTGGCCGCCGAGCGCCGGGGGCGGGCGTTCGCCTCGATCTTCGGCGGCGAGATCGCCGGCATGGCCGTCGGCCCCCTGGTGGGAAGCCTCCTCGGCGTCCACTACATGTGGGCCATCTTCCTCGGCTCGGGCATCATCTCGTTCGCCGCCTGCATCCCCGCCCTGCGGATCGCCGAGTCCGGCCACATCGCCGAGGAACGGGTGGAGGCCGCCGCCCGGCGGGCAGGCGGGTCGGCGGCACCGCTCTCCCGGATCGCCTTCAACCGGTCGATGGTCGGCGCACTGGTGGCGGGCTCGGCGCTGGGCCTGGCCAACGGCGTCTACGACATCTGCTGGACCCTGCTGCTGGTGTCCCGCGGGGCGTCGGGGTGGGAGATCGGCCTGTCGTGGACACTCTTCGCCGTCCCGTTCGTGATCGCCGCCAAACCCAGCGGCTGGTTGGCCGACCACATGGACCGGCGGGTGCTGGTCGTGGCCGGAATCGGCCTGTCGGCCACCCTGTGTGCCTCGTACCCCTTCGTCCACAGCGTGCCGGCACTGATCGTGCTGGCCGCGTTCGAGGCACTCGGATTCGCTGCAGCGTTACCGGCCGGCCAGTCGATGTTGACCCAAGGGTCGGAACCGGCACAGGTCGGCAGGGTGCAGGGACTCTTCGCAACCTGCCAGACCGCCTCCACCGCCGTTGCCGCCGCCGCCGCCGGCGCCGCCTTCGCCCTGGCCACCTGGCTGCCGTTCGTGACGGCCGCATCGACCGTCGTGCTCAGCCTGGCCGTGATCGTCGCCATCTGGCGGTCGGTGCCCGGGAAGGTGCAACCGGCCGGGCACGCGGGCGCTGCGGTGCACGCGACAACCAGCAGGCCGTCGCTCGTTCAGTCGCCCATACCCGAGCCGGTCGGCGTCAGCTGGGACGTGCAGTAGGCACAGCGGGTGGCCGCTTCGGGCACTTTGGACAGGCACTCGGGGCACTCTCGGACCGGGTCCTCCTCGGGCGTGCGGCCCAGGCGCTTCATCAGGTGGTTGAGCGGCTTGATCACCAGGAAGAAGATCACCGCGGCGACGATGACGAAGCTGAGCAGCGCGTCGAGAAAGGTGCCGTACAGCAGCTTTGAGCCGTTGATCGTGATGTACACGTCGTTGAACTGGGTCTGGCCGCCGCAGACGGCCTTGATCAGCGGCGTGATCAGGCTGCTCACAAAGGAGTTGACCACTCCGGTGAACGCAGCGCCGATGGCCACTACCGCAGCCAGGTCGAGCAGGTTTCCCCGCAACAGGAACCCTTTACCTCCTTGATCACAGCGACTTCCGTTCGTCGGTGGTTCCGATGGTCGGGGATGCCCCGGCGCTCGCGACCCTAGGTGAGCCCGGGGTAGACCGAGGCGATCCACCGGCCGGTGGAAGGCACTGCGCACACCGCCTGGGCGGCGCGTAGCAACCAGTCGATGACCGCGTGGTCGTCGGCGGCGGCCGGCACCTGGGCCACCAGGCCGCGCCTCGGGTGATCCTGGGTGATCCGCCAGCCTTCGGGAAGGGGCAGGCCGAGATCGCGCAGCTTCCAGGCAACCCGGGGGCCGGCGGCATGCTGGAGTCCGACGGTCGTCGGTTTCACCGTCCCGTCGGCCACCCGCTTCCCGGGCATCCAGGTGACGGTCGGAACCTTGTGGGTCGATCCCCCCAGGAAGGCGAAGGGCCCCGGCGGCGGCGGTTCCTGGTCCTCCTCGATCACCGGCTCCACGTTGATCCACCCGCTGCCGGCGGTCTTGATCGACTCCATGCGGGCGAGCAGCTCAGGATCGTCGTGAGCCACGAACTCCAGCTCGACCGGCCTCGCCCGGGTCATGCCTGGAGGTCGAGGACGGCGGACGCCAGTGCCTCGAGCTCGGCCCGCCACGACCCGGGGGACTCGAGCGGACGCACCACGAACTTGGAGAACCCCACCTCGAGGAATCGCTCGATCATGGAGCGCAGCCCGTCGAGGCCCACCGGCACCACCTGCTCCGGATCGACACCCTTGCGGGCTGCGGCCAGGGCCCGGACCGTCTTCGGCTCGAGGGGACGCCGGGCATAGGCCAGGGAGACCCCGAAGTGCTCGGGGCTGATCACGCGTCCGGCCTGTTCGGCGGCTTCGTCGATGACCAGCCGTGCGGCGGCGACCTCCTCGGGGGTGCACGACGACGGCAGCCAGCCGTCGGCGAAGCGGCCACACCTCCGGAGCGCCGCCGGCACCATGCCGCCCGTCCAGAACTCGAGGGGGCGCTGCACCGGCAGGGGCGCCACCGCCACCTCCTCGAAGTCGGCGAACGCACCGTGGTGGGTGACCCGCTCCCCCGCCCAGAGCCTCCGCAGCACCGGGAGTGTCTCGTCCATCATGCTCCCCTTGTCCGGACCGGCAACCCCCACCGCTCCCGACTCGGGTTGCCGGGGGATACCGGGCACGAAGGTGATCAGCAGACGACCACCGGACAGGAGATCCAGCGTGGAAAGCTGCTTGGCCACCCGGACCAGGTTCCGGCCGGGAAGGAGCAGGGTGGTGCCCAGCTTCAGGTGGGAGTTGTGGGCGGCGGCGAACGCCAGGGCGGCCAGGGGGTCGAGCGTGGGTGCGGTCAGCACCTCGGGCAGCCAGATCGAGTCGAACCCCAGCCCGTCAATGTCGTCGACGAGGCGCGAGAAGCCCGCCCCGTCACCCGGGGCCGTGGCCCCCATGCCCACGCCGACGCGAACCTTCACCGGGGCCGCCCCAGCCGGGCACCACCGCGCCGTCCGGCACACCCGTCCGTCACGGCGCCGCCAGCGGTGTTCCGTCGAACCGGTCGATGGTGGCGAAGGCCTCGACCGGCTCCCTCCGCAGTCTGGTCGGTTGGTGCACCGGTTGGCCCAGGGCCAGCACGCCGGCCACCGTCACGGTGTCGGGCACGCCGAGCAGCTCCTTCACCGCCGCCTCGTCCCTCACCACCATGGTGGTCATGACCCCGGCCAGGCCCTCGGTCCGGGCGGCCAATAGGATGCTCCACGCGAACGGGTACACCGATGCTCCACCGACCAGGGTGTAATGGTCCGCATCGCGGTCGACGGTGGCCAGCTTGGCGAAGTCGGCCAAGAGGACGAGCATGACCGGGACCTCGTCGAGGTGCTCGGCGAACCCACCCGGGCCAACGGCTGCGGCCTGGGCGATGGCCGGGGCACCTGCGACCGACCGGTGCTCCAGCTCGCGGTCGGTGACCACCGCCCACGGGGTGAGGCCGGCCGCCACCTGGGCCAGGTACTCGTACCAGCCGGGAAGGTAGATGTCCCGCATGGCCCTGCGGAGGGATGGGTCCTTCACCAGAATGACCCGCCAGGCCTGGCGGTTGCCCCCGTTGGGCGCGAAACGGGCGGTGTCCAGCACCCGGTAGACCGTCTCGTCGGGGACGGCCGCATCCCGGTACTGACGCACCGCCCCGGTGGTGCGAAGTGCGTCGATCAGTTCCATCCCCTCGACGGTAGTGGCGCTGCACCGCGCCCGCGCACCCCGGGGAACGCACCGACCCACCGGTGCGCCGGTACCCCGGTGCACGGTCGACGCCCGATCCGTCACCTGATTGACTGGGCCCTCGGGCAGCCGCGCCCCACTCACCGCCGGGCCGTCCCTTTCCCGGCCCGCTCGGCACCACCCACCCCGAGGTGCACCGTCATGGCACGCTCCCCGACACACCCACACCATCGCCACCGCGGTCGACGCGCCGCCCGTTGCTGCCCTGGTGCCGGGTCCGCCACCGGGGCAGCGCTCCCCTGGTCGTCGCCGTGCTGATCCTGACCGGGTGCAGCGCGTCCGCACCGACCGCCGGTCACTCCGCGCCCGCGACGTCGAAACTCCCGGGCGCGACCGCTGCAGGGACGTCCACGCCGACGGCGGTCGCGCCCGCGGCAGGCACGTCGACCACCGCGGCAGGCACCGGTGCGCTCAGCCTGGTCGTCGAGCCCGACGACGACTACCGGTCGACCGACCAGTTGATCGCCGCGGCCCACCACACGATCGACATGACCATGTACGAGTTGGCCGATACCCAGACCCAGGCCCTGTTGATCGCCGCCCGCCAACGAGGGGTGGCCATCCGGGTGGTGGTCGACCAGGCCGACAGCGGCGCTTCGGTCAACCAGTCCGCCTACGGACAGCTGCAGGGTGCAGGGGTGCCGGTCCGCTGGGCGCCCGACGGGGTCATCTTCCACCAGAAGACCATCACCGTGGACGGAGCGGTCTCCGCCATCATGTCCGGCAACCTGACGTCGCAGTACTACGGAACCACCCGCGACTTCGTGGTGATGGATCGCGCCCCAGCGGCCGTTGCCGCCATCGAGGCGGTGTTCGCCGATGACTGGGACGGCCGACCGATCACCGGCGGGGCCACCCCCGACGGCCTGGTGTGGAGCCCGGGCGCCGAGCCGGCGCTGGTCGGCCTCATCGACGCCGCCCATCGCTCGGTGTCCGTGGAGAACGAGGAGATGGACTCGACGCCGATCGTGTCGGCGCTGGAGGCAGCGGGTCTCCGGGGAGTGCTCGTCGAGGTGACCATGACGGCGAACTCCGAATGGGACACCGCGTTCGCCGCGCTGACCGGCGCCGGTGTCCGCGTCGCGACCTACCCCGATTCGCCGAGCGCCCTCTACATCCACGCCAAGGCGATCGTCGTGGACGGCTCGACCGCCTTCGTCGGGTCGCAGAACTTCTCGACGTCGAGCCTCGACGACAATCGCGAGCTCGGTCTGGTCACCGGCGACCACGCCGTGGTCGGCTCGCTCGCCCAGACACTGGCGGGGGACTTCGCGGGGGCCACACCGTTCGCCGGCGGCCCGGCGGCTGCGACCACCACGGCTCCACCACCCACACCACAGCCGTCCTCGGCCCAGGGAGCTGCTCCCCGGCCGGCCGGCACGGCGTGCCTCATCGACTCGGAGGGGAAGTGCTACCAGGCGGACGAGTACTGCCCTGCCGCACGGCGCGGCCAGACCGTCGAGGGTGCCGACGGCCCGATCACCTGTGTCGACGTCGACGGTTGGCGTTGGGAGCCGGCGGGCTGAGCGGACTGACCGGCCCCGGGGGCGCCGGACCGGCTGTGCTGCCTACAGTGCCTCGAGGATGGCGTCGGCCGCGCTGACCGTCAGTCCCGCGCCCGGCTCAACATTGAGCGTGGTCACCACGCCGTCCTCGATGACCATGGCGTAGCGCTGCGACCGGGTCCCCAGACCGAACCCGCTCCCGTCGAGCTCGAGCCCGATCGCCTTGGCGAACCCGCCGTTCCCGTCGGCCAGCAGCTCCACCAGATCACCGACGTTCTGGGCCTCTCCCCAGGCCTCCATCACGAACGGGTCGTTGACCGAGATGCAGACGATTTTGTCGACTCCCTTGGCCTTCAGCTCGTCGTGGCGGATGACGTAGCTGGGCAGGTGGTAGTCCGAACAGGTCGGGGTGAAGGCGCCGGGGACGGCGAACAGCACCACCTTGCCGGAACCGAGCACGTCGCCGGTCTGCACATGGGTCGGCCCGTCCGGGCCGTAGGTCATCACCTGGATGTCCGGGATCCTGTCACCGACGGCAATCGTCATGGTTGTCCTCCGTGTCGCGCCGTTGCGATCCCCTCGGGATCACCCGGCTGCGGCGGTCTGATCACCAGCATACGGGACACTCGTCGACAGCCGTCGCGTCAATCGACATGGCGCGGGGATGCCAGGAGCCTGTCATCCAGTGTCGTCGCCGCCCGAACGAGCCGATCGAACCGCAGACGGATGACATCCATGTCGTGTGGTTCGGGCACTTCCTCTTCGGCACCGCGCAGGATCATCTCGGCCTGACGGAGGAGAACGGCCCGTTGTCGGTCGCTGGTCGTGTTCTCCGTGATGTGGGCGAGTGCGTCGATCATACGGATGATGACGGCGGGCATGGCGCGGGCCGCCTGACGGACCTTGTCGAAGGCCCGATCCACCATCCGGCCGTAGCTCGGATCGAACTCGATGAGTCGGACATGTCCGCTCCGATCGCGATAGACCCCCTCTTCGAGCACTCTGGCCGAGATCTCCGACAATCCGGCAGAGAGCCAGTCGATGCACGTCAACGCGGTGAACGTGTCGTTTACGGCTGGGGACAGGGCCCGAATGGCGATCTCGACGAGTTGGTCGATGGCGAACACCGGATCCTGGGTGAGGGTGCGATGCGGACCGGTCACGTGGGCCTGTTCCAGGGCGGCAGCCACCCGCTTCGCCGCCCCGGCCGGCCACACCGTGGCCAACGGGCGATGGGCCACCACGAAGTGGCCGGGCCGATGGGCCAGGCGGATCACCGCATCAGAGGCCTCGGCGATCTCGACGAGTTGCCCGTAGCCGACGAATTGGAGGTAGCCACTCTGCCGGGCGGTGACTTCCGCTCCCGGCTTCTCGAGCATGTCCACCAGCTCCGCGGTGTACCCGGACGGCGAATGCCGGCCTTGGCCCAGAGCAGAGTGGCGCTCGGGGAATTCCGCGGCGATTGCCCTGTCGAGGTCGCGGGCGATTCCGGCGATGACCTCCGGCAGCTGGATGGACTTGGCGATGTGGTGAATGAAGTAGATGAGCACGACCAGGTCCACCAGCAACATGGCTTCGGCCACGGTGATCGACAGGTGGGGGACGAAGTCCCCTGACGGGAGGCCGGTGATCGAACCGAGGGCCAGGACCGAGTAGACGAACGTGCCCACGAAGATCCCGAGCGTCATCTGGTTGCCCAGATCCCGGATGAAGTTGCGCATCATCCGAGGCCCGAACTGCTGCGACGCCAGCGTCAGGGCCAAGATGGTGATGGAGAACACCACGCCGATGGTGGTGATGATGGCCGCGGCGATGGCGATGAGCACCTGGCGGCCGGCGTCGGCACTTCCGGTCCTCACCCACCACGGCAGCGTCAGGTGGTGGTGGGACGCCGCCAGGTCCACTTCATAGGTGATGGCGAACAGCAGGAAGGCGACCACGATGGCCAGGGTCGGCACCACCCAGAACGTCGTTCGAAGCGCCTCGCGCCGCCAGCTGGGAAGGCGAAGCTTTCTCTGCCTGGCTTGGTCCGGCAGTCGCTGTCCCACGCTCGCCTGTTCTGGTTCGGTCACCGCGCTCCTCTGCGAGGGCGGCCAACGAGGCCGACCCAATGCCGACCAGACTTCCCGGCGCTCCGCAACCAGGCTACCTCCACGGAGGAGGGGTGATCACCGACGGCCATGGCGCTCCGGCACCTCGGGCAACACCTCGTGCCCGAACCGCTCGATGGCGGCCAACTGGGCGTCCCTCGTCTCGCCGGGGAGGGCCACGCTCACCCAGTCGACCCCGATCGCCCCGAGCTCCTGCATCGAGGCGACCACCCGCTCCTCGTCGACCTCGGACCCGCCGCCCATCGACAACCCCTCGGGGATGAAGCACACGGTCAGGGGCGCGCTGCGCCCGATCGCTACCGCGTGCTCGCGGGCATACTCCAGGGACGCGGCCAGATCCTCTGCCCTCTCCAGCGGAGCGGTGCGGGTGCGTCCCGCCAGGCCGGCCGGGTTGGGGAAGGGACACCAGCCGTCGGCCAGCTCCACGGCCCGGCGGATGGCACGTCGGCTGTTGCCGCCGATCCACAGTGGTGGGTGGGGTCGCTGGACGGGTCTGGGGAGCATGGTGTTCCCCGTCGCCCGGTAACCCGACCCCTCGAAGGTGGTGCTCGAACCCGTCCATGCGGCGCGCATGGCGGCAATGGACTCGTCCATCCGTTCGTTCCGCTCGGCGAACGACGCCCCCAGCGCCTCGAACTCGGGCTCGAGGTAGCCGGCACCCAGGCCGACGATCACCCGCCCGCCGCTCAGCACGTCGAGGGAGGCGATCCCCTTGGCGGCCACGAACGGGTTGCGGTAGGCGACGATGAAGAGATTGGTATGGAGCCGGATGGACGTCGTCGCCGCCGCCGCGAAGGACAGTGCCACCAGCGGGTCCAGGGCGTGGTGGCCGCCGTGGGCCAGCCAGGCGTCACCCGGGAAGGGGTGGTCGGTGGTGTAGACGGCCCCGAACCCGGCCGCTTCGGCGGCAGCGGCCAGCTCGCCGATGGCACCCGGACCGAGGAACTCCCCGTCGAGATCGACCCGGTGGGTCGGCAATCCGTAGGACACGCGCACCCGAGAGCCCCGTCAGGCCGAACGGTCGCCGGGGCCGACCGGATCGGCCGGCCCGGCCGGCTCGGCCAGCTCGGCCAGCCACGCCGGCATGCGGGCTGCCCTCCCGGTGCTGTCCACCGCGCCGTGGACGGTGACTGCGGTGGACCGGGTCTCCTCCGCCACCTGCAGCAGGTAGCCGATCTGGAAGGTGGTCCGGGTCAGCTTGCCCACGGCCAGGTGGACGTCCACCTCGTCGTCGAACCGGAGGGCCAGGCGGTAGCGCACGTAGAGCTCGAGCACTGCGAAGTCGATGCCCTGTCGCCGGATCTGGTCGTAGGGATGGCCGGCCGCCCGCAGGAGCTCGACACGGGCCTCCTCGAGATAGGCGGCATAGGCGCCGTGATGGATGATCCCCATGGCGTCCGTCTCCGCGAAGCGGGGCCGGATCCGGTGCACGAACCGGTAGTCCGACGGGTCGAGCGACGGGTCGAGCGAGAGGCGCATCGACCCGACGCTACCGTGCGGTCACCGAAAGGTCGGGCTGATTCCACTCGATCCACCCGGTGCCGGCCCGGCCGTCACGGCAGGTGAACCGGGCGACCGCACGAGGGAACCGGGTGGACCGGCCGTCCGGGGCCACCAGCAGCAGCGGTCCGAAGGCCAACGGCTGGATCCCGAGCTCGAGACCGCCCGGCTCGATCCGGATCGAGCCGGTGCTCGGCAGTCCCTCATCGCCCAGGACCTCGGTCACCTCCACCGCCTCCACCGGGTGCACCTCCCCATCGGGATGCTGCAGGTAGCCGAAGGCCACCGGGTGCCCGGGGATCCGGATGTCGGCGGCGTGCACCCTGGTCCCGTCGTCGAGCCGGGCCGCCATCCAGCACCAGCCGAAATCCCACCAGTCGCGGACGCCCCAGGAATGGTCACGCTGGCCGTGCCCTTCGACGGCGAGCATCTCGTCGCCCACGCTCACCGTGCCCCCGACCAGACAGGGCACCTCGTACCGGGTGGTGATGTCGTAGTGGTACGGCACGCCATCGGTGCTCCAGCTGAGGTCGAACCCGACACTGGTGGGGTCACCCGCCTCACCCCGGTAGACCGCCGTCGGTTCGGCGTACCCGACGGCGGGCGCCGTCCCCCGCAGCGTCATCACGTCCAGGGGCTCCTCGACGGAGCAGGTGATGTCGTAGCCCTGCGCCCCGAGTACCAGCCCGGTGCCCTCCCCGACCGGAAGGTCGTAGGCCACCGACGCGGTCACCGGACGTCCCGGGCCGACGACCATGGTCGTCCACCAGGTCACTCCCAGGTTGGGATAGAGGCCGATCCGGGCATACCCGGCCACCGCGCCGTCGTCGGACACGAAGTCGAGGTAGTACGACTCGTTCCAGAGCATCTCGGTCCCGGGGAGGTGTCGTTGCTCATCGTCCGGGTCGACCGGGTGGCTGCTCAAATCGGGCACGGATCCTCCTGTCGTCGGGTCATCTGCGGGCCGGCCCGGGAAGGACCGCCCCGGCGTCGAGGTCGAGGGCCTGTTGGGCGTAGCGACCCAGGTTGGTGACGAACATCTCGTCGCCCCGCTCCGTCCGCTTCACCAGCATGGACGCCCCGATGGTCATGAGCAGCCCACCGAAGCACATGAGGCGGCAGTCCTGTTCGAGTTGGTCCAGGCCGTAGCCGGTCACCCCGTGGGCCACCAGGGCGCCATGGTACGCACGCAGCAGGTCGTCACCGTGGCACCGACGGTCCTCGACGGTGAGGCTCGCGCCCATGAAGTACGACACGTCCGAGGCGGCGGAGCCCCACGCAGCCGTCTGCCAATCGACGACGTAGGGACGCACCTGCCCGGGGCAGAACAGGAGATTGTCGAGGCGGAAGTCGCCATGGGTCACGGTGGTGGCAGCCGAGCGGCCCGCCAGCCACGGACCCAGCACGTCGATGAAGTGGTCGCACAGCTCGAGGTGGGCCGGATCGATACGCGAACCGTACCGCTCGACGAACTCCGGCCACAACGGGGTCACCACACCGGCGAGGAAATGGTCGGCCTCGGGGCCCCCGCGTTGCAGCCACCCCAGTCCGGCGAGGTGGGGGTCGGACCAGGCCGGCCCGTGGAGAGCGGCCATCTCGACCAGGGCCGCCTCGGCCGCCTCCGCGTCACATCCGTCGAGCTGCTCGCCCTGGACCCCGTCGATCACGTCCTCGAGGAGGATCACGAACCATCCGGTGTCGGGCTCGTAGTGGCTGAGATAGCACTCGGGCATGCGGGTGCCCACCCGGCCGGCCACCGCGGTGTAGAAACCGACTTCGATCTCGTAGGCCCGGGTCATCAGGCCGGTCGACCGGCTCTGCTCGTCGGCCGAGGCGAACTTGGCGACGACCGAGTGCGCTCCGCCGTCCGGGGGCTCGAGCCGGTAGGAGACCCGCACGGTGTCGGCCATCTGCCCGGTGCCCACGGGGCTGGTCGAGACGGAGTGCGCCATCCGGCCGTCGGCGATCACCCCCGCCTCGGCGAGGACGGACGTCAGCCATTCGGCGGTCACATCCTCGGGTCGATGCACCGACCCCGGCGGGCCCGGGGCAATCACGAGGGAGCGACCGGCTCGCAGGAAGGCCCCGGGCGGGCCACCTGGCCGGGGACGGGACGTCCCGGGACGCCGCCCAGCCCCGGAGACGCCTCGAGGAAACCGTCGAGCTGCACGCCGGTGACGATACCCATCCGGTCCGACAGGTGCACGAGACCCCCGGTGGCCCGCTCCGCGCCCTATCGCCGCGTGGTGGCCAGGGCTAGTGTCGACGGAGACGGAGCCAGTGCAGGGTGCCTGCTGCCGGAGCACATCCCGCCCGGGACGGCACCTGTCCGAAGCCGCAAGGGACCCTCGATCCCCCGAACATGAACAAGGCGGTGGCCGTGCGACGTTGGTTGAGGAGCGCAGTTGCGATCCTGTTGCTGGTCACCGGATCGGTCGGCGCGGCCCTGGCCGTCTCGGAGGGGTCCGCCGGGGCCCAGGGCAACGGGGCCATCTCCATCCAGCCGACCGATCCGCCGGTCTACGACTTCGATGCCCCGGACCCTGACGTGGTGTGGGACGGATCGAACTACTACGCCTTCACCACCGGCACCGACCGGGGCAACAACCTCCAGGCGCTGGTCGACACCGGCAACGGATGGAACACCTATACCGGCACCGAGTCGGGCTCCACCGCCCTTCCGTTCCCCCCGGCCTGGGAGACACCGAACACCCAGACCTCGCCGGGGGTCTTCCGCTGGGACGGGAAGTGGATCATGTACTACGACGCCGCCACGAACGGTCAGCCGGGCGACACGGGATCCGACTGCCTGTCTGTGGCCACGGCGGCGACCCTCACGCCGAGCAGTCCGGTCTTCACCGACAACTCCACCCAGCCCCTGCTCTGCCAGCCGAACCTGGGGGGTGCGATCGATCCGAGCCCGTTCGTCGATCCGGCGACGGGGACTCCCTACCTGCTCTGGAAGTCGAACGACGGCGGCTCCACCGGACCGGCTCGCCTGTGGTCACAGCAACTCAGTGCCGACGGGATGTCCCTGGTTGGGTCGCCGACGCAGCTCCTGATTCAGAATGGCTTCCAGTTCCCTTGGGAGACCACCGTCGAGAACCCCGACATGGCCGAGGCGGGGGGCACCTACTTCCTCCTCTTCTCGGCGGGTGCCTACGACTCCTCTGGCTACTCCGAAGCGTTCGCCACCTGTGCCGGCCCGGCCGGGCCGTGCACCCAGAGCCAGACCGAGCCGTTCCTCACTTCCTACGGATCGGCGGCCGGCCCGGGTGGTGGGTCGTTCTTCAAGGATGCATCCGGCAACTGGATGCTGGCGTACGCCGCCTGGCTGCCCGGATGCACCGCCTACGTCGACCCCTCCTGCGTGGGCGCACGACGCCTGTTCGTGGCGCCCATCGAGTTCACTCCTGCGTCGCTCTCCACCCCGGTCACCGGCATGGCCTCGACCCCGACAGGCGACGGCTACTGGCTGGTCAACACGCAGGGCGGGGTATCGGCCCACGGCGCCGCGCCGTACTACGGGTCGATGGCCGGCCACGCCCTCAACGCACCGGTCGAGCACATCGTGGCCACCCCGGACGCCAAGGGATACTGGCTGGTGGCCGCCGACGGTGGGACGTTCGCCTTCGGTGACGCCGGGTTCTACGGGTCGATGGGCGGCCGGCCCCTCAACGCCCCCGTAGTGTCCATCACGCCCACCAAGGACGGCGAGGGGTACTGGCTGGCGGGCGCCGACGGTGGCATCTTCGCCTTCGGCGACGCCCAGTTCCACGGATCGATGGGCGGTCGACACCTGAACAGGCCGGTGGTCGGCGTCACCTCCGACTACGCCACCGGTGGCTACTGGGAGGTGGCCTCGGACGGCGGCATCTTCGCCTTCGGCGCCCCGTTCTTCGGTTCCACGGGCAACATGACCCTCAACCAGCCGGTCAACGGGATGGCCCCCACGGCCGACGGCGGGGGCTACTGGTTCGTGGCCTCCGACGGCGGCATCTTCGCCTTCGGCGACGCCCAGTTCCACGGATCCATGGGAGGCACACACCTCAATGCACCCGTCACGGGCATGGCGGCCGACGCGGGCACGGGCGGCTACTGGTTGGTCGGAGCGGACGGCGGCATCTTCTCCTTCCTGGCACCGTTCTACGGCGCCGACTAAGACCAGCACCAGCCGACCAGGACCAGCACCACAGGGACGGGCCTGCCGTCGCCGGCGGTCGAACTCCCGCCCGCATCGTGGCCCGCAACGGCTTCGGTCCACCCGCTCGAGCAGGGCCCCGCAGGTAGTTTCCCGGCCGTGAGCAGCGCGGGCCCGCCTCGCAGGTTGGGCGGTCGTTGGCACCTCACGCGCCGTCAAGGGCCCGTCTGCCCCTGGCGTTCTGGCCTACGGCCCGGACGGCCCGGTCGTGCCGGGGCACTACGTGGCAACGTTCTGTTTCGGCCTGGGAGATCCCCGGTCGCAGCTGGCCGACACGGTTGAGTTCAGATCCGCTGATCGGTCCCCAGGTCAGGAAGGCTGTCGAAGTACCGGTCGAGCACTTGCCCGAACAGTGGCTCGTCGGGAGCGGCCCGCATGAACAACGTCATCGACGAGTGCAATTTCAGAGCGTCGATACTTCCGAAGATCTGCTCCGCACTTTCCGCCTGCCCTTCGGCGACCAGGCGTGCGCATTCGATCAACCGAGGACCGAGGATGGCGTGGTGGAGATATGCCTGCGCCTCCTTCAGTGACGAGATCGCAAACCTCTTCGACAGTTCGCTTCGTCCGAGGCCGGCGATCTGTGGAAACACGAACCACATCCAGTGGCTCGTCTTGTGACCACGACGCAGCTCCTCGATCACGCAGTCGTAGGTGTCGTCGGCGTCCTGGGCGGCAACGAAGCGCTCCAGGTCGTGCTGATCGTCCATCGGTTCTCCCGGGTGGTCACGACACCCGATCAGTCGGATGGTGGACAGGGCGATCACTCGACCTAGCGAAGATGGTAGCGGGAAGCCACTTACCGTCCGAGCTCGGCGAGGCGTCCGGTCCCATCAGGCGATTCCACCAACGTATGGGCCGGCAGAGAGCCCCTTGTTGCTCAGTGAACCACCGCAACCGCGCCCGGCACGCTTCGATGCTCAGCGGTACACCGGGGTCATGTCGCCGTACCGGTCCCCGGCGCTCGCACCCGGAGGCAGCACCTCGTCGATGCGCCGCAGTTCGTCCTCGCTCAGCACGATGCCGTCAGCCGCCACGTTCTGCTCGAGGTACCTCCGTCGCTTGGTGCCGGGGATGGGCACCACGTCGTCTCCCTGGGCCAGCACCCAGGCCAGGGCCAGCTGCGACGCGGCCACACCCTTGGCGGCCGCGATCCCCTTCACCCGCTCGACCAGCTCCAGGTTCCTTTCGAAGTTCGCACCCTGGAAGCGCGGGTTGTGCCGCCTGAAGTCGTCCTCGGCCAGGTCTTCGGGCTTCTGGATCGCCCCGGTCAGGAAGCCGCGCCCGAGCGGCGAGTAGGCGACGAAGCCGATGCCCAGCTGGCGGACGGTGTCGAGTACGCCATTGGTCTCAGGGTCCCGGGTCCACAGCGACCACTCCGTCTGCAAGGCGGTAATCGGGTGCGCGGCGTGCGCCCGGCGAATCGTGTCGGGGGCCGCTTCGGACAGGCCCAGGTGACGCACCTTGCCCGCCGCCACCAGCTCGGCCATGGCACCCACCGTCTCCTCGATCGGGGTATCGGGATCGACTCGGTGCTGGTAGTAGAGGTCGATGTGGTCGACGCCCAGCCGCCCGAGCGAGGCATCGCAGGCCGATCGCACGTACTCGGGGCGGCCGTTGACGCCGATGCGGGTGCCGTCGGGGGCGCGCTCGTTCCCGAACTTGGTGGCGAGGACCACCTGCGCGCGGCGGCCGGCCAGGGCCCGCCCCACCAACTGCTCGTTGGTGAACGGCCCGTACATGTCCGCGGTATCGAGCAGAGTGATGCCGAGGTCGAGAGCCCGGTGGATGGTGGCGATCGACTCCTCCTCGTCCCCCGCACCGTAGAACTCGCTCATCCCCATGCATCCGAGTCCCTGGGCCGAGACGACGAGGCCTTGTCCGAGTGTTCGTGTGTGCATGCCCCTGTTCTACCGTGCGCGCAGGGTGGGCCGAACCGCCCCTCGGCCCCGTCCCCGCCGACCCCGACTCGTCTTCGACGGGCGCCCGTAACGCTCCCATCTGGGCGCCGAGGGTTCGTAACCCGTCCTCGTTGGCCGAGGAGCCACCCTGAACTCGGCGAGGCGGCGAGTTCGGCGCGCGCCCACGTTGACCGTGCCCAGCCCTCACGGTCCAGCGTAACAACCGACGCTCCTCCGGCGGTGTCTCCGAGCGCACCGGCAGACCCCGGAATGCGCCGTCGTCGGCCTCAACGGTGTGTCCCCGACGTGGTGTCGGCGGCATCCGACCGGCGATCGGGAATGTTCCTCGGGTAGCCGAGAGAGGTTGTGGGATCTCGAGAGGTGTGGATTCGATTGCCGCCGGCGATGCAGCGGACGCTGCCGAACGGGAGCCTCTTGGATCCGGCCCTATCCGGAGCCCGCAGGCGCCGCAAGAAATTGCTCGGCGGCGGTGGCCATGCCGCGGGCAATCGCCTGTTGGTCAGCCGAGCTGGCCGCAATCGATCCTTCGAAGGGATCGGTGAGGTACAGGGGCTCGACGACTGCGCCCGGCATCTCGCTCGGCGTGGAGAAATAACCGGACATGGCGGGGCCGATGAGCAGAAGGTGGTTGTAGGCGGCTGCTTCTCCGGCGATGCCACCGGCCGAGGGGTCGCCGACGGAGGAGCCGAAGCCACTATCGGGGAGCGACCCGTCATTGGGGATCTGCCAGCCCTGGGCATTCATCGCCGACAGGACGTCGTTCTGCAGCAACCCTGCCAATCGGAGATTTGCTTGCGAGAACGGTCGGTCGGTGTCGTAGACCGTCACGCTGCCCGCGTTCTGAGAAGTGGCACCGGCATCCATATAGATCCCAACCAGGGCGTCCGCCTTGGCGAGGTTGGCACAGGCATCCCTGGCAACGACGTCGTCATGAGAACCCTGCAGCGAGAGGACGCCGTCAGAGGTGTCGCCGGTGGTCAACCGAACCACGGTCGAATCTTGCGTCCTCGAGACGACGACGCGGTAGCCACGCGCCCGCAGGAGCGCCATCGTGTCCAGTTCGATGGCCAGATTGACGTCGGACTCGTAGATCGTCTGTCCGGATTCGGTGGTTCCCACTCCACCAGGGTCGATCCCACCATGACCGGCGTCGAGGAACACCGTCTTGTTGTTGTCGCCCGCCGTGGGGGCGAATGCCATGCATGCCCCTGCCGAGAACGCCGATGGGTCCAGTGGCGTGCCGTCCGAAGACGTTGAGTCGATGTGGATCACGTCGCCAGCCAAGCGCCTGACGTCGCCGCCGAACGTCGAAATGAGGAGTCCCGCGACCACAGTTGCGAGGAGCAGAGCCACGATGACGACAGTCCGACCGAGTCGACGGCGGCGGCGATCAGAAGGTTGGCGCGTCACGCAGGACGCTCTCGTACCGGTTCAGAGCGTGCGGGCATCACGAACGTCCCGCCAGAGCACAACCAAGGCAGCAGGGACGGGTCTCCAGCACGTCCGCTTGGCGAAGTGAGTCGCTTCACTTGGGTCACACATGCAGACAGTACCGACGATCGCCTCGACAAAGGCATCGCCAGAGCCACGATCCGGGCACAGACGCAGCAGCGGCTGCGGTCGCCGATTCCGGTGACCACCTGCACGAGCCAGGTGACGTGACGTTCCAGAGCACCGAAGGTGGCCGAAAGGACCTGGGGGACCCTTATCAGGCGTGAATTGTCATGCAGGTACCGGAGCCCGCCGTGTGACGCATGAACCGGCACTGCACATCCTCGGCGAGTCAACTGTCGAGTCCACTGTCAAGTCGACAACAGGTGACCTTTGGCCCATCTTGGCGCCCCCACGAGCGATGCCAGAACCGGTCGCAAGTCTCTGAACCGGGGTTTCTCTGGTGGGCCGTGCGGTGGCAGGCCGTGCGGTGGGCCGTGCGGTGTCCGGTTCCATGACTTAGTGGACACCATGTCCCAGGACATCGTGGACACCTGCTCAGGTGGTGTCCATGGATCGTGCCCGCTATGCCGTTGACGCTGTGGTGCTCGAGGGCCGGTCCATCCGGTCGGTGGCCTCGTCGCTCGACATGTCGAAGTCCTGGGTGGCCAAACAAGCTGCACGCTTCCGAGCCGGCGGCTACGAG
>PLHF01000069.1 GCA_003138855.1 Acidimicrobiaceae bacterium
GATTGAGCAGGAGAGCCCCATAATTGCCCCGTGAAGTCGCCGGAAGAGCTAATGATTGAAGATCTACGTCTCCGGTACGACGACGTCGAGATCTCGCCGAGGTACCTGCGGCTCTATCGGCCAGAAGATCCGAATGGGCGGATGTTCGCGTACTTCCAGATGCGCCTCAATGAACTGTTCAAGTTCATGAATCAGAAGGCCAGGAGCAACAGCCACTACAACGCAAACGAGAGCCGAGAACTCATAAGCCTTATCGAGGACATCCGGACTGCCGAGAGGGATCTACGGCTCGTTGGGATCACCGTCTCCATGAAGGACTCGTACCGACGCTGCATTGACCAGTGTGCTGAGTTCCTGAACGAGTCCGGGGGAAGCGCGATCCCACCGGACTTCAATCCGGTTGTGGTCGACGAGTACGAAGCAGTCTTCAGCGCCTCTGATACCGAGGTGCATCTGCCAGACCGCGCGGCGAGCATCCAGCTGAAGTTGGTCGCCGAAGGCGCGTTCGCCTTCGTCTACCGCTACGACGACCCGTTGTACGACATCCCGTTTGCCCTCAAGCGGGCAAAGATGGGTCTCGACGAGAAAGACCTCATCCGCTTCCGGAACGAATTCGATCTCCTAAAGGAGATCCACCACCCGAACATCCTTCAGGTGTTCAAGTACAACGACGAAAAGAACGAGTACTCGATGGAGTTCTGTGATGCCACCCTTCGCGGTTTCATCAGCCAGTACAACAGTCGACTCCCGTTCGGGACTCGAAAGCGTATCGCGCTTCAGTTCCTCTTCGGTCTCAATCACCTCCATGGCCGGAAGCACCTCCACCGAGACGTGAGCCTCCAGAACGTGCTTGTGAAGGCCTACGACGGCGGAGCCGTTGTGGTGAAAGTCTCGGACTTCGGACTACTCAAGGAGCACGACTCGACGTTGACCCGAACCGAGTCCGAATTGCGCGGGACGATCCTCGACCCCACCATCGAGAGCTTCAAGGCATACAACATCCTGAACGAGATCTACGCGATCGGATGTGTCCTTTCATTCATCTTCTCGGGACGTGAGCAGCTTGGAGCATGCACTGGTGAGGTGCAGAGGATCATCGACCAGTGCGTCAATCTCACCGTCGGGAATCGCTATCCGGACGTTCGGTCGATCATTGACGAGGTTGAGCACCTCGTTGAGCCACCCGTACCCCTGTAGTCATTGCGGGCATGCCCGAGTCGGCGCAACCTGCCTCGGAAGTGCGGTAGAGGCGGTCGCGACCAGAACGCTCGCACGGAACGACAACCTCGTGCGGCGTTGGTCTGCGCCGGAACGACGGTTATCGCATCTCTGTGAGGTAGGTCGACGGTGGTCAACAGCCCGGCCCGAAAGCCATACCCGCTCCGGGTCGCGTCCGCGGGTCGTTGGCCATTGGAAGCCTGACATCAGTCAGTGCGGCTGGCGTGATCCCGTTCCATCGCCAAGGAGATCCCGGCAGGAACCAAGAGTGCACGCAGTGCCTGGGTGTAGGTCTCCAACGCGGCTCGGCCAGCCGTGGTGAGTCGCACCGAGGTGCTCTGCCCTTTGCGATGGCTGGTCTTCTGCGTCTCGACGTAGCCTCCCTGTTCGAGCTTGCGAAGGTGGGTGACGAGGTTGCCCGGTGTGAGGTGGAGCAGGTCCTGCAATCGCGGAAACGTCAGGCTGTCCCCTTCGGCAAGAGCACTCAGAGTGACAACCAATTTGAGCCGAACCGGCGCATGGATCAACGGGTCCAGTTCGTGTTCCACGAGTGGCAAGTCGGGAGCGGTCATGATCGCTTCCTGCGTGCCTCGTAGAGGGCAGCCACCAGAAATCCTCCGCCACCGACGAGGGCCATGAGCAGATCGAATGTCACGGCGCCGAAGAACATGGCGACCCCGCTTGTCAGTGCGAGCCAAGCACCAACGACGAACATCGTCCGGTTGTTCCAGAGCGCACCACTCACGAGGTACATGATGCTGACTACAAGTGCGGGACCAGCTGAGGCGAACAGCCCGATCACTGCTGCAGGCGCGCCGGCATGGCCTAGTCCGCCAATGATGAAGAAGAGGCAGATAAAGCTGATCGCCCATGCCCACCCATAGAGTTTTCCCGAGGTGGACGACGAGCCGGTTACTCCGTGCATTGCTCGCCCAATGGTGATGATGGAAATCGCCAGCGCTGCTGCCATACACGCTCCCATCACCACGAACGTCCACGCCGAAGGGGTGCGGTAGATGGGATGTCCGCGCACCGACAGCCAAACAACGCCGTAACCGATCAGCCAGGCCAACCCCCAAGCCGCATACAGCAAGCCGCCGTTGACCTCCAGAGCACGCCTGGCCCTGGTTCGGGTATCCGCGATTAGGTCCAGCGCGGCCTTGGGATCAAGCTGCTCAGATTCTTTTGACTCCATCGGGTTGCCTCCAATCACTTTGCACTGCAAACTTCATTCAGTTTGTATCACAAAGTCGTAACTGTCAATGACGTATTAGTAGCGACCCTTGGCGGGGCACATCAGGGAGCTTTCCAACCGGCCTCAGTCGAGCGCTGACTGGCAGAAGGGGCGGGTACTCACCGCCAAATAAGCGAGCAACACCTCCCCGCAAGCCGAACGGTGAGTGGCACCGACCAGCTCGGGGAACGTTCGAGTGTCGTTAGGGGATCGTCGTGCGGCACGACGCCTCCGCTGGTGCAAGCTTCGCGCCGACGAACGACTCCCGCCTCCCGACCTGATATACCCTGGCGCTGATGTTCCTCGTACTGCTTCGGCACTCCGGCCCCGAGTGGGACCTCGCGCAGCCGATGGGCCAGCAGTCGAAGTGGCGTGAGCACGCCAACTACATGGATGAGCTTGTGGACGCGGGGGTCATCGTCTTGGGTGGACTGCTCGATGATGTCCGCGTCGTGCTCGCCATCGAGGCCGATTCGAAAGAGACGATTCGAGACATTCTTGCTCGGGATCCGTGGAGCGAGACGCATCTGGTCATCGACACAGTTGACGCCCGGAGCCTCCGGCTCGACGGGCGCAAGGCCCGCCGGTAGGGGCGCCAGGCACGGTCGCCGAAAGGGGCGGGCTGCCCACACAAGGAACCCGCTCCGGGAGCGGCTCAGTTCAGACGTCCGCCGCAGCGGTACCGTCCCGCAAGACCCGCCCGGAGAAGATTCCCAGATAGGTAGGTCATGCGGGACATCCTCAGTTCGGTTCGGATTGCATACTTGCACCGACCCGGAGTGCCCCATAATGCTCACCTGCCTCCCGGTCGCGTTGCGCCCCCTCGCTGCCGGATATGCGCGCACTTTCTGCCCCACGCAGCGTCGAGTGCTTGCTGTCGCGAGCGCTGGACCCCGCTGGGGTGAAATGCCCCTTACTGAGACAAGTCGAGGAGCGCGCTGGTTCACGGCGCCCGCTGAAGATGAAGACGGCTGGAGGTGGGTCGGAACTATGCGGCCGCGGTGCCGATGGTGACTTCGAAGCCCAGCGCCTCGATGCGCTTCTGCAGCCGCTTCGCCTCCACCGCAGGGTCGTGCCGCAAGAGGAAGTAGTCGGCGCCAGGGTCTTCGTAGAACGCTCCTGTCGTCAGAAGATGCCAGGTGACGTTGAGAATGGAGTGGGCAACGGCAACGGCTGCTCTGTTCGGTCCACGTCGGCGTGCAATCCGGGAGTACTGCGCCGAGAAGTAGGTTCCCTTGGTTCGTGCCGCCGCCCTGGCTGCCTCGATGAGGGCCCGTTGGAGCCAGATGGAACCGTGCCGGGTGCCGTAGGGTCTGCGCTTCCCCGCGGACTCGTGGCTGGCAGGGGCGACCCCGGCCCACGCACACAGGTGGCTCGCGGTCGGGAAGCGGCTCATGTCCACCCCCATCTCGGCGACCATGATCTCGGCCGTGATTCTCGACACGCCGGTGATCGAGGTGATGATGGTGATGGCGGTTTGAAACGGAACGAGCTGGTTGGCGATCTCTGCAGTCAGTGTCGCGATGGTCTGGTCAAGGAAGTCGATGTGTTCGATCACCTGGCGGCAGACCACTGCGTGATGGGGGCCGAAATGCCCCGAGAGCGCCTCTTCGAGCTGGGGAATCTTGGCCCGCATGCGGCTTTTGGCCATTTGGGCCAGCACCTTGGGGTCCCGCTCGCCGGCGATCATCGCTTCGATGATCTCCTTGGATGACTTGCTCCACACGCCCGACGCCACGGAAGACAGCTTGATGCCCGCATCCTGCAGGACCTTCTCCAGGCGCTGGATCTCCTGGGTGCGGGCGTCGACCTGGGTCTTCCGATAGCGGGTCATCTCGCGGATGGCTCTGATCTCGGCCGGTGGGATGAAGCTCGGTCGCACCATGCCGTGGGCCGCCACGTCGGCCAGCCACTCGGCATCCGTGAGATCAGTCTTCCTGCCGGGCACGTTCTTCACGTGCTGGGCGTTGCACAGCCACAACTCCTCGAAGAGACCTTCGAGGGAGTAGTAG
>PLHF01000127.1 GCA_003138855.1 Acidimicrobiaceae bacterium
ACAACAAAGAGGCCTCGTTCTGTCGCGACGTTCGGGGCCCGACTGGGTGCGATCGGCCGCACCCACAGCACCGGCCGCCGAGAGTTGTTCTGTGTGCATTGCGGCCAGCGCCGGCGGCCTGCGTGCTTGCTCCTGTTGCTGCGCCCCTACCGAATCCTCGGTGGCAAGTCCCACTTGAATATGACCGCGTCGAAGTGGGGCACCTAAATCCCAACGACTGCCGAGCGCGACTTCGGCGGCGAATTGCTCGTCGATGAAGTTAGGGCATCATCAACTACCTCAAACCAGCGTTTGAGTGTTCCGTTTGCCTTAGCCAAGTGCGACTGCCACTTCGGATTCGCCTCGCGTTGACAGACCGGAAACGGTTGCTATACCCTTTTACTATGGTACTAGGAAAAGAGAAGAGCGACAAGGCTGACGGAGAGGGCGCTTCCCTGCTCGAAGGAAGCGTTCCAATGGCGTCGATCGAATTCTCGCTCGACCCCGCCTCTGGCGTGCCGACCTATCTGCAACTCGTGCACCAGGTCGAGCACGCGCTCCGTCTCGGGTCCCTCGAACTCGGCGATCAACTGCCCCGGGTCAAAGATGTGGTCGCTTCGCTGGCGATTAATCCAAACACCGTGGCCAAGGCCTACCGGGAGTTGGAGACAAAGGGTCTCACCGTTGGGCGGCCCGGCCGGGGCACGTTCATCCAGTCCACCTTGAACCCAGTGGCATTGCC
Organism: Acidimicrobiaceae bacterium; assembly: GCA_003138855.1. Classification (GTDB taxonomy): domain Bacteria; phylum Actinomycetota; class Acidimicrobiia; order Acidimicrobiales; family RAAP-2; genus Bog-756. Next base: position 722 of record PLHF01000127.1, read on the forward strand.
CGAGTTGACCGTGCTTCGGCGCTCCCTACTCAGCTGGCTCGCTACCGCGGATACGGCGGGACTGGACGAAGACGGGATCGTCGCGCTCTTCACGAGCGTATTGCGGGATTTTCGTGAGCGTCAGGGCGGTTCTGGCTCTCGCCCTGGCGCGGCAAGCGATGCTTCGGAAGGCGTGGCATGAACGTCATCGAAGCCACCGACCTCGGTAAGCGCTACGGCAGCACCTGGGCTCTACGTGAGTGCTCGATAGCCATTCCCGCCGGACACGTGGTCGCGCTGGTCGGACCGAACGGCGCCGGCAAGACCACTCTGTTGAATCTGGCGGTGGGCCTCACGGCACCGAGTGCTGGCACGGTTACCGTGCTCGGGGGCACACCGGCCGGGTCGCCAGCCGCGCGCGAAGGCATCGCGTTCGTCGCCCAGGATGCACCGCTGCACAAGAACCTGTCCGTCGCCGACATGTTGCACCTCACCCGGAACCTGAACCTGCACTTCGATCAGGGCTACGCCGAAGCTCGACTGGGTGAGCTGGCCATCCCGCTCGATCGCAAGGCCGGCAAGCTTTCGGGTGGTCAGCAGGCACAACTCGCACTTACCTTGGCGCTGAGCCGGCGGCCGCAGCTCCTCGTGCTCGACGAACCGATGGCGTCGCTCGATCCTCTGGCTCGGCATGACTTCATGGCCACAGTGATGGCCGCAATGGCTGACGACGGCGTTTCGGTGGTGCTGTCCTCGCACGCCCTGGCCGAGCTCGAGCGGGTGGCAGATTATCTCGTCATTCTCTCGAGCGGCCGTGTTCAGGTGGCTGGCGAGGTCGATGACCTTCTTGCATGCCACTGCGTGCTGAGCGGTCCAGGCGCCGAAGCCAACCGGTTCGTCGAGCACCTCGACGTGGTGCACGCTTTGCACAGCAAGGCGCAGACTCACCTCTTAATCAGGACGGACGGAAGCACCGAGCCGGTGCCGCCAGGCTGGAAGGCCCGTCCAACCAGCCTCGAAGAACTCGCGCTGGCGTACTTGCGCGAGCCCGGAGCCGCCTCGCTTCCCGGTCCGAAGAGGGCTCGGCACGCCGAACCGACGGAGTCGGCACGTTGACCGCGCTGACGATGCTCGCGCGCTCGGAACGCGATGCCAGCCGGCGGCAAGTGCCCTGGCGGAGAATGGCCTGGGTCAACTGGCGACAGCACCGGCTCACAGTGGCTGGTCTCGTCGCTGTGCTCGGCGCCGTGAGCCTGTACCTGCTGTTCATTGGCCGGCAAGCCCGCACGTTTAGCGGGGTTGCCGGCCATTCGTTGACACTCACGGCGGCCCTCTTCCAGGTGATCCCAGCGCTGATCGGAGCGTTTGTCGGCGCGCCAGTGCTGGCCAAGGAGCTGGAGACCGGCACCTTCCGGTACACCTGGACCCAAGGCTTCGGAAGGGCGCGGTGGACCGTTGCCACACTCGCACCGCTCGCCGTCACGGTCACAGTCCTGGCCGGAGCGGTCGGCTTCCTCTTCTCCTGGTGCTATGCGCCACTCATCGGCGGGCACTACGGGTCGAACCCACTCGATGGCAATACGTTCGATCTCCATGGGGTCACGTTCGCTGCATGGACGCTGACGGCGTTCTCAATAGGTGTGCTCGCCGGCATCCTCATCCGTCGGGTCGTCCCCGCAATGGTCGCCACCATGTTCGCATGGAGTGGGCTCGCCGTTGTGACCGGAGTGTTCCTGCGCCCGCACTATGAGGCGCCGTTGGTGACCAGTACGCCCAACGTGCCTTCGACTGATTGGGTGATGAGCGCGTGGTGGACTCGAGGCGGCAAGCCGGTCAGCTCCTCGACCATCGACCAGGTTCTGCAAAGGGCCGGTGCCACAGTGAACAGCGGCTCTGTGACCCAAAGCCCCGGCTCAGCCTTGGGAAACATGAGTCCTACGCAGTACCTCCTCCACCACGGCTTCACCCAATTCCTGAGCTACCAGCCGGCCAGCCGGTTCTGGCCCTTCCAGTGGATCGAGGGCGGCTGGCTGTTCGCACTGTCCCTTCTCCTGATGGGAACGGCCGTCTGGCTAGTCCACCGTCGAGCGGCCTGAACGCTAGTAGCCGCCGCAAACTGCCCCCTATGCGCCCGTGTCAACGGCGTGCAAGGGTCGCCCCTAACGGTTCGCGACGTGGCCCAAGCCACCCGACGGCGGGCGTGCTTGCCGCCCGCGAGCACGCCCGACGTGCCGTTCTGCGCTGCTGCCGTGATGGCGATGGTCGTCGTTCTGGCGCTGCGTTCTGTACCGCCTCGACGACGCAGAACGCCGATTACGCGCTCCTCAACGACACGGCTCGGGCTGTCATTCTGTGCGCTCGCGAACCGAACGTTTTGGGCCACCCGTCGTACCGATGGGAATGACATCTTGAACAGGCCGCTGTGATTTGAACCGATTCGCTCAATCCGCCCATGTAGCTGAGTGCCGTCGCTTGACAAATCGTTCGGTACCTAGCAATATTCGTTAGGTGGCTAACGAACTACAGGACCCGAGACATTCGTCCGCGGGAGCGTGGGCAAAGAGGTTGTACTTCGCAAGCCGGGCCGTGATGGAGTCGGTCTTGCGGCCATATGACATCGGATCGACGCAGTGGTACGTGCTCTACCAGCTGACTAACGATGGACCAACGATGCAACGCGATCTCGGTCGGATGCTCCAGGTCGAGAGGGCAACGCTAAGCGGGATCGTGAGCGCGCTCGTGCGTAAGGGCCTCGTCGAACAAACTCCCGATCCCGCTGATCAGCGGCAGCGGATGCTCCGAATCACGGCCTCGGGGCTGAAGCTCTGGGATGAACTACCCGATCTCGCACTGATTGAGGCGCTTGCATTCGACGGTGTCGATGCCGCAGAGCTCGCGACGGTTGTCAAGGTGCTCCAGGCCGCGACGCAACGCCTCAACAACCACTTATCAAAGGAAATCGTGGACGGCGACCCACTCCAACCATGACTCCAGGAGGTCATCGCATGCAGTACCGCACCCTCGGCCGGACCGGCATCAAGGTCAGCCCTTATGCGCTCGGCGCACTGATGCTCGGCGCGTCCATCGGCAACCCCGACCACGACGACTCGATTCGTCTCATCCACAAAGCACTGGACGCGGGGATCAACTTGATTGATACTGCCGACGCGTACTCCCAGGGCGCTTCCGAAGAGGTTGTAGGCAAAGCCCTCAAAGGGCGTCGTGACAGCGTCGTCCTCGCGACCAAGTTCGGTCTGCCGATGGGTGACGATCTCAATCGGCGGGGCACCTCGCGGCGCTGGATCATGACCGAGGTCGAGAACTCGCTGCGCCGCCTGCAAACCGACTACATCGACCTTTACCAGATCCAGCGCCTCGACCCCGCCACTGACATCGAGGAAACGCTCTCCGCACTCTCAGACTTGATCCACAGCGGAAAGGTCCGCGCGATCGGGTCGTCCATGACCCCCGCTTCTGACATCATCGAGGCCCAATGGGTTGCCGAGCGCCGCGGACTCGAGCGGTTCCACACCGAGCAACCGTGCTATTCGATCCTCAACCGCAGCATCGAGTCCGAGGTGCTTCCGGTTGCGCAACGCTACGGGATGGGCGTACTGGTGTGGGGTCCGCTCGGGCAGGGAATGCTCACCGGACGCGTGCGCAAAGGCCAGCAGACGGACCTCGTCCGCGCAACGTTGGGTATGAAGGCAATCAGTAACGAGCATCGACTCGACGCCGTCGAACAGCTCATTCCGCTCGCCGAAGAAGCAGGTATGCCGATGACCCACCTCTCAATGGCGTTCGCCATTTCTCATCCGGGTGTGACCAGCGCTCTCCTCGGGGCGCACACGATGGAGCAACTCGATGACCTACTCGCCGGCCTCGACGTGACGCTCACCGACGAAATCCTCGACCGGATCGACGAGATCGTCCCCCCCGGAACCGATGTCGGCACTCTCGACCAGGCCTACGTGCCCCCCGCTCTCCAGCGCTCGGACCTTCGCCGCCGCCCCGTCGATGAGCGGGCCGGCGTCTGATCACTCCTTGCTGCATTCTCGAAGAGCGCCGTGGGACGACAATCTCGGAACAGGCGTTGCACCAAAGAGCCCCAACCACCGCACCAGTGTGATTCACACCCCCCGAAAGTGCCTGGACAGGCGCGAATACCGAACGCCCGCCCCGAAAGACGACATCCGGCGTGCGAGCAGCAGCGCATATCGACGGCTCGGGCGCTCGGTGCCATTCCCATCCAACACGCCGACTCGGCGTTCCTCAAAGTCAGCTCTGAGGGTCATGCGCCTGAGCGTTCTGGCGCGCGTCGGTCTGCCTCCGGCGCCATCGGTCCTACAGCTGCTTCTTGGCCACACCTGCCAGTCGAGGACAAGCGGCGTCACGCCACAGGAGCGTGTAACCGCGTGACTTGAGGAATTTCCGGGCAGCTCCCCGATTGGCAAGGACCTTGCCGTCTGCTTCATGAAGCAGCACGGTCATCTTTATCGAGCCGGTTGAGCGAGCGAAGTCGCAGGAGATCCCCTCCAAGACTGACCCGAGACCCTGTCCACGAAACACGGGCATGACAAACAACTCCATGAGGACTGACTCTGTAGTGTCGCGGTGCGCGCAGAGATACGCCCAACCCATCCTCAACCCATAGCCATTCCGAATCTGGATGATGTCCACACCCGAGTCTGTCGCCAGCGAGTAGGAGCCAAATGACTCGACGAACCAGGTGTCTCCATCTCTGGTTCCGAGCATCCTCTGAGATCGAACTGGGTTCTCGATCATCCAAGTTCGCCTGAGGTGAGCGGCATCGTTGAGCTCTCTGAGCTCTACTTTGTGCCAGTTGAGACCCCAGCGGCCGTCCCAGCGGCACCACGCTTCAGTAAAGTGTTCAGCGAGATAGTCAAGTCCTACAGATCCGATGCCGTGATCCCCCCAGCCACTTCCCCACGAGTTCCAGAACTCGATCGCTTTCCCATCGTTTGAGAGGCCAGTTGCCACGACCGAGTGGAGATCGAGTGGTCGTTCCCCCGCATGGGGCCACTCGATCAGGCCGGTCGTCGAGGTATGCGCCGCGCCGAAGAGCTGGAATATCAGCAGGAGGTGGGGACGGGCCACCCGGGGGACCCCGGCCGCCTCCAGCCGGGCGGCGAGTTTGAGGTAGGCGACGAGGTCTTGGACCGTGGGCACTGGCTCATACCAGAGCCTCGCGATCTGTGTGAGGAAGCGCCCCATCCGCAATGCCTGAAGTTGAAATGAGCCGTTCACCTTCGGCAAACCATCAATCGACTTGGTCAGCAGGAACCCTCTGGTCCGGTCGAGAGCGGCCGCGCGCATCAGCGAGATCTGCCAAGCCCGGCCGGCAGGTCCTCGGATAGCGCAATTGGCGCCGCACGGGGAATCGAGAGAGTGACTATGGACATCCCAACCCAGTCCAAGTTCGAACTTCAGAGTCTCGAGCCGACAGGTCAGACACTCACCCGGTCCGTCCACCGGCGCCGGGTTGTTGATGTAGAGGCGACCCCTCCAGCCCGTTCTAGTCGAAACGGGCTCCACCTGGTCCGTCGATTTACACCGTCGACACGTGACAGCTCCGGTCACTGACCCCTCTCGCTCACTCATGTCCGAGGCCCTTCACCAGGTCGATTGCCTTGCGAGCTTACAGATCGTGCGCATCTAACATCGCTCTCTCTGGGGTGCTCCCGGCACGCGGATCAACGGTCCCGCATACCCCGTTCGGATCCTGGTTCGAGAGCCAGATCATCCCGGCGCCACCGAACGCGCGCAGAAGTCCGGCGCCGACCTCCTAACACGCAGCCACGCATAATCACGCCCCACGTGGCCGCGTCACCGGCTCCTAGCGCACGCCGAACCGGCGTTCGGCACCCCTGTCAATGACAGCGGACTGTCCCAGAACGCGCGCCTTCAAGCCCGCTCGCGCACGCCCGCATGTGCCGTTCGTGGGCGGCAACTACCTCGACCACGGCCGAGGGCGGGACCACACCCCGCTCAGATCCGAAGTGCCGACCATCGCCGGGGCTCGCTTCCACCCCTTCCATGCATCTTGAACAGGAAGAACGCTGCAAGGGGGCAGATTGCGACCGCGGAACGTTTGGCCTGCCAGTGGCTGCTCGGCAAGCACAACGGTCTGCGAGTCCCCAAGTCCGAGGCCGCCCTCGAATGTCATTCCGAGCCGTTGGACCCAGGGGTGGGCCCCGTTGGCGCACTGTCGTTCCCCGGAGCACCGTTGTTGATCGTGGCCTCGAGTACGCCCACGCGGTCCATCACCCAATCGAAATCCGGTGGCTCAGCCCGGAACATCCCCGCGTTCGCCATCTCGGCATAGTCGGCCCGCAGCGCATCAACTCCGATCTGGTCGGGAACCAGACGGATCCTGCCGGTCGTGCAGTCTTCGTAGTGCGAAGTGCTCCTAGCGAAATGGACGTTCTTCACGGCCACAACGTCCGCGAGGAGGTCGCGGTCCTTGAGCGCAGCTTCCCCGACCTCGTGCTCGGACAGCCGGGCCAGGTCGTACCAGTGACGGGAGATCCGATCGGCTCCCCGGTCCCACTGCCCGCGGTTGCACTCATCATGGGCCAGGGTCGCCTTCTCCCAGAATGTCCGCGCAGCCGAGAGCACGTCGACGGTGGCAAGAGGAAGCTCGACCTCCTCGGCAGTGAGGAAGTCGGTCACGTACGGAGTGATTACGCGGGACTCGCTCGGAACCACACGGTTGCGGGCCCCGAACTCCATTCTGACCCGCTCGGCGAGGTAGCCGCCTTCCTTGTCAAAGCAGCTCGGGTAGTCGAGGACGACGGTCTCGTCGTCGAGCATGGTGACGAATTCGCTCGGGTCGTCGACGTACGGAACGAGGGCACAACTGACGAGCGGCACCACCACCTCTTCGAGGTAGCCCGTCAGCTGGGCGCCGAGCTGTTCCCGGACCTTCTTTGCTGCACTCCTCGATGCGGGGAGCCCGGCGTTCGCGTCAGGATCGAGAGCGACCGTGAGGTCGATGTCTTCGGAGAACCGGTCGATGACCCCGTAGACCTTCGAGAGCGAGGTGCCGCCCTTGAAGGCCATTTGCGGACGGCCCTCCTGCCTGAAGAGCACGTCGAGGGTCCAGCAGAGCCATACGTCCTTCTCGAGAATCTTGGGCGGTAGACCGGTGCCAGCGGCAGCCACGGCGTACACAGCGCGGCGCTCGTCGGTCTCCTCGAGCAAGAACTGATCAGGCATCCGCCAGCTCTCTGACCACCTGGCGCTCCGAAGATCCGGACTGAGGGTGCTCGTAACGGTAGAACTCGTCGCTCAGCCAGGCCGGCATCGCGTTGGTCTCCTCACGCAGCGTCTTGAACTCCGCGACCGGCAGCGCGCCCCGCACTTGAGCGATGACCGCGGGGGTCACCTGTTTGGGCCCGAGGTAACGCAGTGCGCGCAGCGCCTCGCCGGCCGGGGTGCCTGCCAGCACCAGCTCTTTGGGGGCTGCGTGCCGGAGCTGCACTTTGAGCTGACCTGACTGGACGGTCCGGCTGCGGCCAGAGGTGAGGAACACCGGGGACAACGGGGCCTGGGTGCTCAGGCCGAGCCGGCGGGCGGCTTCGGCGCCATGGGCGGCGATCGACTCGCCCCGGCTCTTGGCCAGAGCCTCGGCCAGGGCCTGGGGCTCGGGAGGGACCGGTCCGGCGAGGCGGCTGGTCTTGGGCCGGTAGTAGAGGCCACGAGCGGCGCGTGTGATCTCCCCAGCTCGCCCGAGCCGGCTGAGCGCCTGGTCCACGGCAGCCCTCGTGCCATGGCGAAGCAGCCGGGACGTCGGGATCAGCGCCCCGGGTCCGGCCTGCTCGAACTCCTTTCGGATCGCAGTGATGGTCGATGTACTCATGTCAGAAATACTACACGATTATCTGACAGAGGCGAACACGCGATCCCGGCCGACCTCGCGTATTTGGTGCGCTTCAGTGACGGTTGACCGAATCGAGGTCGGTCGGCTGTGGCAAGGCATGGAAGACCTCGTCCGTCGAGCCGAGCCAAGTTGGGCCGCACGCTGCCGTGATTCGCCGGCAAGCTCCTTGTCTTGGCTTGTGCTGTGGAGGGCGACAAACGGGGAGGGCAAGTCAGGCTGGCGGAGCTCGTTGCCACTCACACTCAGGACGCCACCGTCTCGGAGGCGACGATCTCGTAGGGAATCCCGATCTGGTCGAGCAGTCGGGCCGTGGCGATCCGGTGGTGCGCTCCCGAGCCACCTGCTCGGGGCAGTGTCGGGATGACGCCTGCCATGCAGTCGTCACGGATGGCATGGTCCGAACGCCCGAGCAGGGGTGCCACCTGCGATGGTGAGCACACCAGAGGCAGGTCGATTCCTCCGGTGGCGCGGACGAACAGGGCGGCGTTCATGCGGCACCCCTGTCGGTCGGGGTTGACGTTGCCGGTCCGATCGTCGTGCACGGATCCGACGGCCCGCTGGGCTTCCAAGGTCTCAAGTGCGGACCCGGACGCAGCGCTCCGATTCCGTCGTCCTCGCGAAGTGGGACCCGCAGCGTCCGCTGGGCGCGGGAGGAGAGAGGCAGGGGATGGTTGTCAGCGCCGAGGACGGCGATCGGGGGCTCGTGTGCCGGTGGGCTCTCGAATCCGACGATCGGCCCGGGGACATCCCTGACGGTCGGTCGGTCGGCATGGAACTGGTCGGTCGTGAAGGAGTTCATGTCGGCCACGATGACGGTCGGGGCTCACAGATCCCCTCATCAAATGGCTCACAACCGGAGAAAGTTCGAGAAATTCCGTTCGGCGGCCAAAGTGCCAGGTCGGAGACCCGCCGACTCCGGATGATTACGAAGTCCCAGCTCAAGGGGCTCACAAATCTTGCTGTGAGGGGTTCGCAACGCGGGAGCTGATCTGGCTCTCCGGACCCACGCTGACGGGGCGCCACGACGTCGAAGTCGACGTCATGGCAGCTCAGGGGGCTCACAACTCAGTTTGTGAACCCCTCACAAACGTCTCGGGGGTGTATCGGGGTCGAGGAGGCCTTCGCCGAACTCGCCGTGCCGCATTCGGCGGGGAACCACGCCGACGCCGTTCGGCGCTCGGCGTGAGGGACCTGGTGCGGCAATCCGGTTGGTGGACCCGTTCGACCCTTCGGTTGGTTTCACACCGTTGCCAGCCGTCAAACGTCGCTCCGGAATACGGCTCGACCCCGGAGACCGCCGGCACGCCGGCGCCGGGGTCGGCCTTTATGTCCTCGCTCGACCTTCGGCCGCCCCTTGACTGCTGGCTCCGGCGTGGGCAATCGGCTTCCAGCGATTGATGACGGACCAGGCGGGGCGAGAAGCGCCCCACCCGTCACCAATCACAAGGAGAACAGCCATGACCATCACATCCACCACCATCGTGGGCAACCTGACCAGGGATCCGGAAATCCGCTACACCCGGGAGGGCCAGGCCACAACGTCCCTGTCGGTGGCCGTCAACCGCCGGTGGCAGGACAAGGAGACCAAGGAGTGGGAGGAGTCGGTCTCGTTCCTCGACGTCGTCTGCTGGAGGGACCTGGCCGAGAACGTGGCCCTAAGCCTGACCAAGGGCGCACGGGTCGTGGTCACCGGTCGCCTGGAGCAGCGGAGCTGGGAGAGCGACGAGGGGGAGAAGCGGTCCAAGGTCGAGATCGTGGCCGACGAGATCGGTGCCAGCCTCCGGTTCGCCACCGTGGACATCCACAAGGTCCAGCGCCCGGCGACCGCCGACGAGCCCGCCGACGAGGCGGCGTCCGCCTGACCGGACCGGAGGGGTCGGGACTCCCGACCCCTCCGGAACCCCCGTTCCTCCGCAATTCCCCAGACGTTCCCTTCCGGGCGCCGTTGCGCGACCCAGTTCTTATGGTGAGCGATCCATCAGCATCCCGACCGGGCCGCTCTCTCCGAGCGGCCCGGTCGTCGTTCGTTGGTGCCCTGCTCGCCCCACCCCGGTGGTCCGGCGATTGCCGTCTCCCGGGACCCTGCGATTTCCACCAGCAACCCACAAGAAAGGCACAACCATGAACACTGTGACCATCACCGGCCGCTTCACTGCCGATCCGGAACTGAGGTTCACCTCCGGGACCGGCAAGGCGGTCGCCACCGTCAGGGTGGCCCTCAACGACCAGGGTCGGGACAAGGCGGTCTTCGTCGACCTCGAGTCCTGGGAGAAGACGGCGGACTTCATCTGCGAGTACGGCACGAAGGGCCGCCTCTTCGAGGCAACCGCACGTCTCGCCCTCGACCAGTGGACCGACGCCGAAGGAGGCCAGCACTCCAAGCACTACCTCGTGACCGGCCCCTACCAGTTCCGGTTCCTGGACAAGGCCACCGGCACCGATGAGCCCGAGGCCCCGGTCGGAGATGGTTGACCGGACGAGTCCAGACGGCAAGAGGGGGACCCCATCGGGGTCCCCCTCTTCTACGTTCCGGCCATCGGTGGCCGGCGGGTCAGGCCACCAGCTGGGTGATGGCGGACCGCCGTTGGCGCCGGAGCTGGGAGACGGGCTCCCCGGCAAGCTCGGACAACTCGGCCATGGTCAGGCCGAGCACACTCGTGGCGTAGAGCACGGCGGCATCGGCCGCGGCCAGTCCGTCACCGGTCGCCTCGGCGAGGGCGACGGCCAACAGCTCCTCGCCGGACCGATCGCTCCCTGCTCGGAACACGTCCATGCCTTCAGGGGCGGTGCCACGCCGGGAGCGGTGCCGCCGCTCAGTCGCCTGGAGGGATCGGAGTCGGGTGCGTGTCCCAGACAGCAGGTCGCCTGCGGCGTAAGGGCGCACCGTCCCGGTCCACACGGTGATCTGCTCCCAGAGGCAGGAGATCGCGTCGGCAAGGAAGCCGTCGACGTCCTGCCACGGACCTTCGGAGATGTCGAACCGTTTCACCAGCGCCAGGACGCCGGGAAGGAGTGCCTGGACGATGGCCCGGGGGACGAGCTTGTCGGTCCCGGCCCTCGCCAGCATGGTGGCGATCACCGTGGCCGCCTCGTTACGGGTGAGGCGACCTGCCGCAGGCGACAGGGCGGCGACCAACCCGGCGAGGTCGTCGGCATCGAGCCGGGCGATCGCCGGCTCACTGTCGGCCAGGCGCAGATAGGCGGTGCGCGACGGGGGAGCAGTACCGAGGACCTGCCATTCACGTCGGAGCCGTCGGGTCGTGGGGGTGTCCATGGCCGACACGATGAACGTGAGGGTTCACAGATCCCCTCACAGAACCCCTCATCACCGAAGATTTCCGAATTGAGCGCCGTCGGCGACGCGATCGTCCGCCGCGGGGGGCGAGCGAGCCAAGAACGGGCATACGCCCAGCCCAGAGGGTTCACAAATTCTGTGGCGGGCCCGATCACAGACTCGAGGCAGGGTTCACAAGTTCGACGCCTCAACCTGCCGGCGGATCTGCCGGAAACGGCATCGGCGCAGGTGGGAGGGTTCACAAAATCGCCAGGGGGGGTTCACAAACGGCGAATCGCCTCAATCGCGCTCCGTGCCCCCTCCCCTTCGGTGCGAACAATCGCCCGGCACACCGACCGCTGCCGGACGGCGGCCGGCAATGCGATGGGCGCCGCGGAGCGCTGCGCCTTCGTGCTCACCCAGGTCGGAGAGGACATACGGCCTGGCCACGGCATCCGTTGTCGCCATGCTTCGACGCAGCTGAGCGGCTCCACCGAAGTGTTCGTCGCGTCCCGACGCCGGGGAATCGTCGGAGACTTCAGAGGAACGGAGAGCCTGGAGGGCTCGCTCTCCAATTGCCCGTCGCTCGGACTGCACTCGTTCGCGGGACTGCGGAAGAGCGGGAGCAAGATGGACGATCCGCATAGCGGATCGTGGGGGCGCCGCCGTTGGCCTTGCCCAGGAGTTGTCCCCGAGGTCCCCTCGGCGTCGCTGCGCTGGGGTGCGTCCAGAAAGCTCAGGCGCATCAAGAGAGGAGGAATTCTCTGGAGATGAACTGAGCGACAGCTCACGGGAGCCTGCCGGTGAAAGTCCGGTCCGGGGAGACGCCAAGGTCCCCGGTAGTGAAGCCCCCGACGTCGGTCGAAATGCCGGCGTCGAAGCGGGGTGGATCAAGTGGCCGGTCCGCAACATCAAGTGAAGCCTGCAACGTCGTCAAGCGACCCGGGGAACCGGGACAAAGAGGGAGCCGAACTTCTCTCAGCGAGGTGAAGGCCAGGGAAGGTGTCTGAGAACTTGGAGCGGATACCAATGAACCCTCCGGCGTAGGGGGCGTGGAACGGTCAGACGGTTGCCGTGGGAACTGGAGAGGCCCTCCTCGGCCCGCGTCCTGTGGGGATGCGGAGTGCGTCTGCCTATAACCGGCGACCCCGGGAAATGGCAGGCAGCCGAGAGGGAGTCGGAGGGGGTCGTAGTAGTGACGACGGGCGGGACAACATAACCCGCTCCGAGCGAAGGACCCCTGCTTCACCGATGCACGAGAAGGAAGGGACGGAGTAGGTCAGTGTCAGACCGACTAGATCAACCAGCAGATGCCGACGATACAGGCGACCACCATGCCCGGACACGGGCCAGGGACGTTGCCAAAGCCGAAGGCGTCAGCAGTCTCCAAGCCCTCCAACGCTTGCACCCCACAGGCCGGCGCCGAGTCTCTGGACCCTTCAGCCCCCCGACTCCCGCGACACCTGAAGCACGCCTTGACTGATCTGTCCTTCAGCGGGTGTCTGGCTCTTCGTGGGCTTGGTCGACGAGGTCCCGAAGTTGGTGGCGGCCTGCGATGCCGAGCTTCGGGTACGAGCGGTAGAGGTGGGAGGCGACGGTGCGCGGGGAGAGGAAGAGGCGGTCGCCGATCTGGCCGTTGGTCAGCCCGCGGCTGGCCAGGATGACGATCTCACGTTGTTGGCCGGTGAGTCCGGCGAGCGTGTCAGATGTGCTTGGCGTTCTTGGCACGCTTACGCCGCAGGCGCGTAGTTCAGCTTCGGTGCGCCGGGTCCAGGGCGTGGCACCGAGGCGGCGGAACGTCTCGAGCGCAGCCGCTAGGGGGGGTTTGGCGTCGTTGATGCGCCGCTGGCGCCGGAGCCATTCTCCGTAGTCCAGCTGGAGCTGGGCGCGCTCGAACGGCCAGCTATCTCCACTGGCGTCGGATAGGCCGTCGAGGAAGTGGGCCCCAGCGTCGGCGTCGGTCAGCAGCCCGCGCGCCCGAGCGGCGAGCTGTTCCAGCCGGGGACCCCGGGCAGGCCCCGTCATGGCCAATGCGCCGTCCACTAGCTCCCAGGTTTCTTGGCGGCGTTCGGCGCGCACCGCGGCTGCGGCAAGGTCGGCGATAGCGAGGTAGGAGACGTGGTGGTGCAGCGGGGTGCCGTCGGCGTCGAAGAGCCTGCTGAGCTGCGCGTATGCGGTCGGGTGCTTGCCTTGGGCTAGCTCGGCGAGGCCTGCGGCGTGCAGCGCTCTGGCGGTGACCGAGCGGTACTCCGCTCCGTCAGCGGTGGCGACGGCGCTGGCGAGCAGAGACTCGACTCGGTCGAGGTCCCCGCGCATGGCGAGCACGGTGGCAGTTGTGAGGTCGGCCGTGGCGGCGACGGTCTCCATCTTGTAGGCGGCAGCGGCGTCGGCGGCCTCGTGGGCGGCTGCAAGTGCTTCGTCCCAGCGTCCGCTGTCGATGCACGCCCACTGCAACGCTGACAGCGCGGCACCGCTCCCCCCGCGGACGCCAGGGGCGCGGAGCTGGCTGAGGGCTTCCCGCAGCAACTGGACCGCCAGCTCGGTCTCGTCGAGCAGCCAGGCCGTCGCGCCAACCTTGGCCAGCTCGACGACAGGTCCCTGCGCTACTGCGTGCAGGAGTGGCACCGTTTCAGTCCTGTTGCTGAAAGGTTTAGTGCACGCTTGTATCCACGCTCGCTGCTCGTCGTCGTATCCGCCGGGCCAGTCCGCCGGAGGCGGTGCCGGCACCTGGAGGAAGTCGAGCGTGCGCAGCACCCGTTCCTGGTCGGCGGGGATGCCTGACTGGTAGGCCACCGTGGCAGCCAGGCCCACGGCGTCCCAGGCGGTGACTGGCAGACGACCTGAGACTTCGACGGCGACGGCGATGACCGTCTGGAGCGCCTCGGCGTGCTGGTTCGACCAGACGAGCGCCCAGCCGATCTGCAGCCGCGCCGCGATTCGCTGGTCCGGGTCGGAGGTCACCGCGAGCACCCGGGTGGTGAGCTCCTGCACCCAGTCGGCTTGTCCAGCGGTGAGAGCGAGGGTGGCGGCGGCCAGCAGCCGCCGGGCTTGGTCCTGCTCGCGCGGGCTGAGGTCGGCCGCGCGTTCGAGGGCGCGTGCTGCGGCTGCTACGCCGCCGCGCCGCTGAGCCTGGGCTGCGCTGTGCTCCAGCAGAGAGGCCACCGGCTCGTCAGGCTCTAGCGTCGCCGCCGCCAGATGCCAGGCGTGGCGGTCAGGCTGGTCACGGAGCGCGTCGGCGATCAGTCGGTGCGCTGCGGCGCGCTGAGCGAAGGGCGCGGCGTGGTAAGCGGCGGTCCGGCCGAGAGGGTGGACGAAATGCGGCCCCGACCGGTCCACCCGGATCAGTCCTGCCGCCTCGGCGGGAGCGAGGGTGTCGGAGGACAGCCCGGCCATCGTGACCGCCGGCAGATCGGCGCTGTCGGCGACCGCGGCGAGCAGCAGCGCCGACTGCGTCGAGCCGGGCAGAGCGGCGAACTGGGCAGCGAGGACCGCGGTGAGCCGCTCGACCGGTAGGAGCAGCTCACCGGTCCAGCGTCGGCCGACGCCCGGCTCGGCCGCGATCGCCTTGGAAAGCTCGATCAGCGCCATCGGGTTGCCCGCCGCTTGGGCAAGCACCTGCTCCCTCGCCCGGCCGCGCGGCGGGCGGGGCTGCACGTCGAGCAGCCGACCGGCGTCCTGCACGCCCAGTGGCTGTAGCGGCAGTTCCGGAAAGTCCCGATCGAAACCTGTGGGCGGTATGTTGCCGCGCACGCCGAGGAGCAGGACGAGCCGTTCCGATGTCAGGCGGTGGGCGGCGAAGGCGAGCGCGTCCAGCGAATCGCGGTCCAGCCACTGGGCGTCGTCGGCGACTACCAGAAGCGGGCTCTGGTCCGATAGGCCCGAAAGTAGCGTGAGCACGGCGATCCCGGTCAGGAGGGCATCGCTCGGCACTGGATCCTGCGAGAGCGCGAGTGCCCCCAGAAGCGCCTTCTCCTGCCGTTCCGGCAAGGCCGCCACACGGTCCAGTACCGGCTGGAGGAGCTGGTGGAGCCCGGAAAACGCCAGGTCCTTCTCTGATTCCCGGCCAGCGGTCGACAGCGCCCGCGTGCCCGCCGTTGCGGCCCAGCGTGCCGCGTCGGCCAGCAGCGCGGTCTTGCCCATCCCGGCATCCCCCAACAACACCAGCACCCGGCCTTCCGCCGGTGGTGGGACAACAAGGCCCCGCAGCCTGGACAGCTCGCCGTCCCGGCCGATCAGACCGGTGTCTGTGCTGTGCACCCGGGCTCCTCTTCCTGCTGTCCGACGCCCAGCGTAGTCAGCATGATCTGCCTCCCGGAACTGAACTGCAGTCAGCTTGCGGATACCGCACGCCCGCTCGGCGGCGCATGATTGGCGTCACGGACCACAGCTCCCCACGGCGCTGTACCCGGGGCCGACCGGCCCCATCGAACGAGGGACACGAGATGAGCGAACAGCGAGACCTAGGGGGGCTGAGCGCCCTGGTGACGGGGGCGACCTCGGGTATCGGCAAAGCGGCGGCAGACCGCCTGGCGGATCACGGTGCCGAAGTGATCGTGCACGGCCGCGACGCCGCCCGCGGCGAAGCGGTCGTCGACGGCGTCATCGCGAGGGGAGGTAAAGCCCGCTTCGTGGCCGCTGATCTGAACGATCCCGCCCAAATCGCTGACCTCGCCGAACACGTCGGCGCTGTCGACGTGCTGGTCAACAATGCCGGGATCGCCTGGTTCGGCCCTACCGACCAGCTGGACGTGGCCACCTTCGACCAACTCTTCCGCGCCAACGTTCGCCCCGCATACTTCCTCGTCGCCGCCCTGGCACCCAAGATGGTGGCCCGGGGCAGTGGGAACATCATCAACATCGGCAGCATGGCCGGCCAGATCGGCCTCGCCGGGGGCGCAGCGTACAGCGCCACCAAGGCTGCCTTGGCCTCGTTAACCCGCTCCTGGGCGGCCGAGTACAGCCCGGCGGGCGTCCGGGTCAACACCGTCTCCCCGGGACCCGTCTATACCGCGGTCCAGCCTGCAGAAGAGACCGAATCCCTCGGCGCCACCACCCTCGCCGGGCGGGCCGCCCAGCCCGACGAGATCGCCGAGGTGGTCGCCTTCCTGGCCTCCCCGAAAGCGAGCTACGTCACGGGTGCCGTCTTCGCCGTCGACGGCGGTCGCACCGCCATCTGACCACTCGGGCCTCCTGCCGGCACCTGCGTGGCGGGTGGACACGATTCATCCGACCGTGTGCCGATTGACCCGTTGTGTACCCGCCGCCCTCTCCTCCACGACAAAGGAGCACACCGACCATGGACTCATCCCTTGCCAGCGCGGCATCTACCCGTTTCCTTGACGTCGGCGGCACCCGTTTCGCCTACCGCCGATTCGGGACGCCGACCGGCATCCCGCTGGTCTTCACTCAGCACTTCATGGGCAACCTCGACAATTTCGATCCGGCGATCAGCGACGGACTGGCGACAGGGCGCGAGATTGTGCTGTTCGACAACACCGGTGTCGGCAGCAGTACCGGCACCGCACCCGACTCGATCGTCGCCATGGCGGCCGATGCCTCACGGTTCATCGACGGACTGGGTCTGTCGACCATCGATCTCCTCGGCCACTCCATGGGTGGGGAGATCGCCCAGATGCTCACCCTCAACCGTCCTGACCTCGTACGCCGCCTAGTCCTCGTGGGCACAGGGCCCAAAGGCGGCGACGGCATGGCCCGGCAAGATCCCAAGGTCGCCCCTTTGTTCTCGAAATGGGAGGAGCTCGGCGAAGACATGTGGCTGCCCATCATGTTCTCGCCGTCGAATGAGAGCCAGGACGCTGGCCGGGCATTCATCGACCGCATCACGGCCCGCACCGAAGATCGGGACATCCCCGTCAGCACTGAGACCATCGCCGCCTACCTTGCTGCCGTGCATGACTGGGGCGCTCCCGCCCAGGGCAGCTTCGACTACCTCGGCGGTATCTCCCAGCCGACACTGGTGGTCAACGGCAACAACGACATCATCATTCCGACCGTGAACTCGTATCACCTCTTCCAGCATCTGCCAAACGCCGAGTTGTGGCTCCTCCCCGACGCCAATCACGGGTCCCATTTCCAGTACGTCGACCGCTTCGTGCGCCGAGTCATCGATTTTCTCGACGTTCAGCCTCACGACCTGGGAAGTTGATTTGGATGAATGGATCATAGATATGACTCGAACATGCGATGAGAGCGGCGCGGTGATCAGCGATAGTGCAAGTGATGCGAACGGCTGGGAGGCCGGTCCGGAATGGAGAACCTCGTGACAATGGATCCGGCGATGCGCGAAGCAGACGGCGTTAAGATCCGATTCGCCGAGGCAGGCGACGGTGGAAGCGAAACAGTGGTCTTGACCAGCCCCTGGCCGGAGAGCCTTTTCGCGTTCAGAAAGGTCTGGGACCGCCTGACGGAACAGTTTCACGTCATCGCGATCGATCTACCCGGGTTTGGACAGTCAGAGGCGCGATTGGACCTATTTTCGCCACCAGCTATGGGGACTTTCCTCTTGCAGCTGATTAGGGAATGGGACTTGGGTCCAGTGCACATCGTCGGACCTGATGTCGGTACGTCAGCCGCCTTGTGGGCTGCTGCGACTCAGCCCGACCTGGTGCGGAGTCTGGCGATCGGCGGCGGCGCTTCCGCCATTCCGCTGCAGGTAGGCGGTGCGCTGAAGGACATTATCGACGCCCCCGACATGGAGGGATTCCGTCAGATCGACTCAAAGGACATTCTCGGTCCCGTCTATGACGCTACGCCGGGGGGACCCCCACCAGCAGATGTCAGAGATGACTACCTTGCGTCCTATGCCGGGGACCGGTTTGTCGAGTCGGCGCTCTACGTCCGAACGTATCCCACCGAGCTTCCCAAGCTGGCCGAGCAATTGGCGACGATTAAAACGCCCGTGCAAATCGTGTGCGGAAGAGATGACCCGTTGGTTCCGACACCCAATCAAGACTTTCTTCACGAGCGGCTGCCCAATTCCAGAATGGACCTGCTGCCAGCAGAGCATTTTGCATGGGAGGAAGTTCCGGACCCGTACTGCGACGTTCTCGTCAAATGGCTGAGCGGCGGTTACCTCACGCCTTCTGACTTGCCGAACGGCTGAATGTCGGACTCAGTGGTCGCCGAATCGATAGTCACAATCTTCAATTAGGAGGAAACCCAGTGCCAATGATCGATGTGTACTCGGTCACCGGAACATTCGCTGACAAACATCGACTTGCAAGAGACCTTGCGGCCGCCGTCATGAAATGGGAGAAGGTGCCGGAACTCGCGCTATTTAAGAAGAATACTGCCGCCTTTATACACGACCTACCCGCCGATTCGCTATCCAATGTCGACGGCAACAGCAACTACGTGCGCGTCGAAGTCCTCACACCGGTTGGCGTACTGGACCGCGACAAGCAACTGGGCGTGGTTCAAGAACTCACCGACATAGTCGCAGCAGCCGCCGACGACCCCACTTTGACGGAACGGACCTGGGTATTGATCACTGAGTCACCAGAAGGCGGATGGGGTATCAACGGACATGCGAATACCGGGTCTGATATTGCTGATGCCGCTCGCAAACAAATAGCTGCTCTTGCCTCCGACAAGGCTGCCGAGTAGTTATGCCCATTCAACGTTCTCAATGGCGATGGGCTCTCATGTCGGTACCGCACCGCGATGAGGGTGTGGGCCTGGTCGATCCGTGGAGGATGCGGCAATGAAGGCAATCGGACTCACGGAGTTCGGCGGTCCCGAGGTTCTCAAAGTCGTCGACCTCCCCGAACCGCAGCCAGCTCCCGGTGAAGTGAGAATAAGGGTCCATGCGGCAACGGTGAATCCAGCCGACATCACTTTCCGTACGGGAGGAAGGGCGGCCCAGTTGGCGGAATGGCCCGCTCCATATATTCCGGGGATGGATGTCGCTGGCATTATCGACAAACTTGGAGAAGGCGCGGATGGGCGCCTAGCCGTTGGCGATTCGGTAATCGCATATGTCAATCCATTGGGTCCGCACGGTGGTGCATACGCCGAGAAGGTCGTGGTCGAAGATGCTTCGGTTGTGCACGCTCCCAGCGGTGCAAGCTTCGCTGAGGCGGCCACGCTGCTTCTCAATGCGACCACGGCGCGCCTCTCGTTGGATGCGCTGGATCTCCCTTCGGGGAGCACGGTCGCTGTCATAGGCGGAGCGGGTGCAGTGGGGGGATACGCGATACAGCTCGCGAAAGCCGACGGCCTGGGTGTACTGGCAGTCGCAGCATCGAGTGACGAAGCGCTTGTACGAGGTCTCGGCGCCGGCACGATCGTCGAGCCCGGTGACGATGTAGGAGCCCAAATCCGCAGCCTGCTTCCGTCCGGCGCTCCAGGACTGATCGACGGCGCTGCACTCAATGCCCTAGCCCTTCCGGCCGTCGCCGATGGGGGTGATTTGGTTACGCTGAAAGGATGGAACGGCCCCAGTGAGCGGGGCATTGTCATCCACCCCGTTTCTTCATTTGGCTCCGCGACCGACACCGCCTTATTTGATCGGCTTCGAAGTCAAGTTGAAGAGGGCATCTTGAGTCTTCGAGTTGCCGAGATCCTACCGGCGACGGAGGCCGTTGAAGCTCACCGGCGGCTTGCCGCTGGAGGTGTCCGAGGCCGGTTGGTTTTGGACTTCTCCGGACCATTGTAGAGCCCTTTCGTAAACCGACACATCACCCTCCGAGGTATCGACCATGCCGCAGTGTGAATACGACTCAACCTCGATCCATTTCGAGACATACGGAAACGGGTTCCCAATCCTGCTCATTGCGCCGGGGGCGATGGAGTCGGCGATCGAGATGTGGGCTGGTGCCACCATCGACCCGCTCACTACCTACGCGGACGCGTTTCGCCTGATCGCAATGGACCAACGCAACGCTGGGCAATCGAGCGGGCCGGTCGACACAGCCGACCCTTGGGGGGCGTATGCACGGGATCAAGTGGCACTGCTTGATCATCTCGGTATCGAGCAGTGCCATGTGATGGGCGCCTGTATCGGAGGATCGTTTGCGCTCAAGCTGATTGAGCAGGCGCCCCGTAGGGTTGCGGCTGCCGTGCTGATGCAGCCCGTAGGGATCACCGCGGGTAACGGGCCGCTCTATGAGCAGATGTGGCGCTCCTGGGCGACGCGCCTGTCCGCACGGTCAGACCTCACATCGGAAGAGATCGAGGTGTTCGGCAACCGAATGTGGCGGGATGACTTCGTGGTCAGCGTGACGCGCGACTTCGTTCGAGGATGCTCGACGCCGCTGCTTGTCCTTCCCGGCACGGACCGATACCACCCCCAGGCAACCGGTCGCGAGATCGTGGAGCTGGCCCCCGCCGGGGAGGTCTTTGAACCCTGGAACGACTCGCCGCACCACGTAGGTCAAGCGGTGGAGATAATTCGCGACTTTCTACGGGCGCACATACATGCGGGCTGGAAGTGATCGATATACCTACGTTCAACATGCTTATACCCTCGATCACTGTCACACTCCCAGCCAGAAATTGCCTTCGCGCGGGCTCCTCATGACGTCGCCGCCGATAACTTCTTTGCGCCGTCCAGAGACACGTCGAGTGCTGCCCCGCCCGGTCGCCTTCTGGCTGGTAGCTGCGGCTGCTGCCACGCTGACCGCAGCGTCGAGCGCCCCAAGCCCTCTCTATGCCGTCTATCAAGAACGGTTCAAGTTCTCCGAGATAACACTGACGATAATCTTCGCGGTCTACGTCTTCGCACTGATGATGAGCCTTCTCACCGTCGGCCGGTTGTCGGACTACGTCGGAAGACGTGTCGTGCTCGGAGGGGCCCTCGTTGTCGAGGCGGGAGCGATGGCGTTGTTCGTCGGATCAAACGGTGTCGCGTCGCTCCTTTGGGCTCGAATCGTCCAAGGATTCGCTACTGGTGCAGCCCTTGGGGTCTTGGGTGCATACCTCCTCGACCTCCAGCCGAGTAGCGGTTCGCGGTTGGGTTCACTCGTCAACAGCGTTGCCCCGACCTTCGGGTTAGGTCTGGGAGCCATTGCTACTGGGCTGCTTGTCCAGTATGGCCCTCATCCGACGAAGCTGATCTTCGCGATTCTTATGGCGCTGTTTCTCGTGTTAGTCCTGGTAACAGTCCTGCTGCCAGAGACCATGCCGCACGTGCCAGGTGCAATGGCGGCTCTGCGCCCTGAGATCGCCGTTCCGAAGCGGGCGAGAGGTGCGTTCGCGGGCGCCGTGCCAACGATGGTCTCCACCTGGGCGCTTGGGGGTCTGATCCTCTCCGTGGGCGGCTCGCTGCTCGGAACGGTTTTTGGGCAGACCAACCTCGGGATAATTGGTCTTGTGATCGGCTTGTTCCCGGTTTCGGCGGCTGCCGGCGCTTTGCTTGCCCGCGATCTATCGCCGCCGGTCATGGCCCGACTCGGCAGTGCAGTCCTTGCGGTGGGGACAGGCTTGTCCCTTCTCGCACTCGCGTGGTCATCGATTGCCCTGTTCGTCGTGGCGTCCATCGTGGCCGGTGCCGGCTTCGGCACCGGGTTCCTCGGATCTCTCCGCTCGGTAAGCCAACTGGCCGAGCCTCATGAGCGGGCGGCGCTGCTGTCCGCCGTGTTTGTGGTCAGCTATTTTGCCTTCAGCGTGCCTGCACTGGCGGCAGGTGTGTTGACAACCCACATTGGCCTCCGAACTACCTCTTTCGCCTATGGCTACTTTGTCCTGGTAGTCGCGCTGGGCACGTTGGCATTTGAGCGAGTGACTGTTCGCCACGAACAAGATGCTGTATGACCATTCGAGGGTGGTCCGGCCGAACCAGTCCGCAAGCTGGGGTGGGGTGCTCTGTGGTGTCACCCTTGGCCGCAATGAAGACAAGGAGGCAGCGATGCCGGCAAAAGGAAGTGCGGAGTGGACAGGGGACGTTCCGACTGGGACGGGTACGTTCATCGCCGGAGACACCATCAGTGGGGGATACACGTATAAATCGCGCTTCGAGGACGGTCCAGGTTCGAATCCAGAACAGCTGATCGCGGCAGCGCACGCGGCATGCTTCTCAATGGCCCTGTCCAACATCCTGGCTCAAGCGGGTAGCCCTCCTGGTTCAGTGCTCACCGATGCGACGGTCACGCTGCGGCAAGTTGACGGCGTACCGACCATCACCAAAATCGACCTTGTCACGGTTGGAAAAGTGCCCGGACTTGACGAGCCTGCTTTCGTCGAGCACGCCAAGACGGCCAAAGCCGGGTGTCCCGTCAGCAGAGCCCTGGCCGGCGTACCCGAGATCACACTCAAAGCCTCGCTGGCTCCATGAACGTGGCATATGACCGCGACGGGTTAGTCGTCCCGTGAGCCACTCCCAGCCATTCCGGGTCATCCCCGCTCCCGAGAACCCGGATCTTCGACCCCTGCTCGGAGAGTCCCAGCTGACCACTCTGCGACGCTACGGCCGAGAATCCAGCGTTAGGGACGGAGACGTCTTGTTCGCGGACGGAGACCAGTCCTACGACATGATCGTTGTGCTGGAAGGCTCGATCGAGATCGTCGAGAACCATCGTCAGGAGGACGAGGCCTCGATAATCTCATACGGGCCCCGCGAGTTCATCGGCGAGATGGGCTTGCTCACCGGACAGACCGTCTATCTGAGCGGAGTCGCCACCAGCGACGGTCGCGTTCTCCGGATCCCTGCCGAAAAGGTCAAAGTCATCATGTCCGAGGAGCCGGATCTGAGCGAACTGATCCTTCGGGCGTTCCTCATCAGGCATTCTCGGCTTACCAACATCGGGTCAGGGCCAGTGTTGGTCGGCTCCCGCTTCGACGCCGACACCCGCAGACTCCTCGAGGTGTTCGCCCGCAATCGGCTCTCGTCGAGGTGGTTGGAGTTGGAGGGCAACCCTGAAGCGGAAGCACTCCTTCGCGATCTCGATGTACCGGTTGCGGAGCTGCCGATCGTGATCCTGCCTGGCGGCTCACTCCTTCGCAATCCAACCGGCTTGGTTCTCCTCGATGCACTGGGACTGGTCGACGCGCCGCTGGAACAATCCGAGGTTAGTGATCTCCTCGTGGTGGGCGGAGGACCGGCGGGACTTGGCGCGGCGGTCTATGGGGCGTCGGAAGGGCTGTCGACCACGCTTGCCGAAGACACTGCCCTCGGAGGCCAAGCAGGCACATCGACCCGGATCGAGAATTATCTCGGGTTCCCAGCCGGTCTCTCCGGCGAAGAGCTGGCGGCGCGAGCCGTTCTCCAAGCGCGGAAGTTCGGCGTCCGCGTCAAGTTGGGAGCGAGCGCCGTCGAACTGTCGTCGACTGCCGGGCTACATCACGTCCGTTTCAATGATGGCGAGACGGTCTCCGCCAACTCGGTGATCATCGCCACGGGTGCTCGCTACAACCGTCTCCCGCTCGATCGACTCTCCGATTTCGAGGGCGTCGGCGTCTACTACGCCGCCACGCAGGCGGAGGCAAAGGCGTGCTCCGGCGGGCCCGTCGTGATCGTGGGCGGTGGGAACTCCGCCGGTCAGGCTGCGATCTACCTGGCGCGGTCGTGCACCGATGTTCGCATCGTCATCCGCTCCGAGTCGCTCGCCAGGTCCATGTCGCGCTATCTCCTCAATGAGATCGAGCGCCATCTCCAAATTCGGATCGTGTCGCGGACCGAAGTCATAGGCCTCGTCGGCGAACAAAGTCTCACCGGTGTCAAACTCCGAGACAACACCACCCGGGAGACTTCTACGGTCCCCGTCTGCGGGCTATTCGTTTTCATCGGGGCCAACCCGCGTACTGAGTGGCTTGGCGGCCAACTCGCCCAAGACGCGGACGGCTTCCTGCTCACCGGTGCAGACCTCGCAGACCACCATGAGTGGGGAGATGAGACGCCACTTGTCCTCGAAACGAGTAGACCGGGCATCTTCTGCGTGGGCGATGTCCGGAGTCGCTCGATCAAGCGCGTCGCGGCGGCCGTCGGTGAGGGCTCTATGGCTGTGCGCCTCGTTTTTGAGCGACTAGAGGCGGCTGGTCTCGCAATGTCCGACTCGCCGGGGGTCGACTGAGCGGATTGATAACGATGCATCCGTCCAACCGGGGCGTGAAAGCGGCTCGATCAAGAAAGGGAAGGACATGAATGGACAACGAGACCTTGAGGGCATGGGTGCACTGGTCACCGGAGCCACCTCCGGCATCGGCAAGTCGGTGGCCGAGGAACTTGGCCGACACGGCGCCGAAATCATCGTGCATGGGCGCGACGCTGCCCGCGGCGAAGCCGTGGTCAATGCAATCGCCGCGGACGGTGGCAAAGCCCACTTCGTCGCGGCCGATCTGAGTGACGCCACCCAACTCGGCGACTTTGTCGATCAGGTCGGCTCAGTCGACATCCTGGTCAACAACGCCGGGTTCAGTTGGTTCGGGCCGACGGCGGATCTTGACGTGGCGACGTTCGATCGACTCTTCGCTGCCAACGTCAGAGCGCCGTACTTCCTGGTCGCTGCGTTAGCCCCCAAGATGGCAGCTCGGGGAAATGGCAGCATCGTCAACATGGCAAGCATGGCGGGGCAGATCGGTCTGGCCGGTGGCGCCGCCTACGGCGCCACCAAAGCGACGCTGGCGTCGATGACCCGGTCCTGGGCGGCCGAGTTCAGCCCTGGTGGCGTCCGGGTCAACGCAGTGGCGGCGGGGCCGGTGTTCACAAGCGGCGCCACTCCCGACCGCATCGAAGCCCTCGGCGCCACCACCCTCCTCGGCCGGGGGGCCCAACCGAGCGAGATTGCCGAGGTCATCGCCTTTCTGGCTTCCCCGAAGGCCAGCTATGTGACTGGCGCCGTGTTCGCCGCAGACGGAGGTCGTACCGCCGTCTGACCTCGGAGGGGCGGCGCTCCCCATCCCGATAAATCGACAGCCCACTAGT
The DNA here is from genome assembly GCA_003138855.1 of Acidimicrobiaceae bacterium. Taxonomy (GTDB): domain Bacteria; phylum Actinomycetota; class Acidimicrobiia; order Acidimicrobiales; family RAAP-2; genus Bog-756. Next base: position 25,757 of record PLHF01000127.1, read on the forward strand.
GAAGGGAAGACTTACCGTGAACAACACCGTATTTGGGATATCCGTCGACTGCACCGACGCCGCTGCAGTGGCCCAGTTCTGGGGCGCGGTTCTCGGCCGCCAGGTCGCAGATGGCGCCACCTGGGAAAACGCCGTCCTGCCCGCCGAAGACCAGGCCAACGGCGGACCGCGCTTGGCGTTCCACCGCGTGCCGGAGGCGAAGGTCGTCAAGAACCGCCTTCATCTCGACCTGGTCAGCGACAGTTTCGAGTCTGAGGCTGAGCGCCTAACGAGCCTCGGTGCCGAGAAGATACGCGACGTACAGAGTGGCGACGCACGATGGACGACCTTTGCTGACATCGAAGGCAACGAGTTCGACCTCATCGCCGGATAACTATGCGAGCGGCGCGGGTCGACCACGGATCGAACCTGCGCAATGCTCTGAAACTGACTGAGGGCCGCGGATATCAACGGTGTGGGCTGAGGTGTGGTGCCGCGAGCGCCCGTAGGGTTGTCCCTACAAAATCCCTACAACGGGGCCGTCGGCTGTCCGAACGGAAACCCTGCTTAGAGAGCCGAGTACAGCAAAGCCGCAGGTCAGCGGCGACTCTGAAGGACGGGGGAGGATCGACCCGGATGCTCTGGACGGGTCAGATGGGGCTCATAACCCGAAGGTCGGGCCTTCAAATCCCACTCTCCATGATCCGCTTGGAATGCACGCCATTGATTCAGCATCCTTCGGCACGCTTCATCGGTGGGGCGTGAATCGCCTCGTTCAGAAGCAAGGCGGATGGCACTTCATCCGGGAGTCAGCGCTTTCCCGAGGGCCGAAGCCGCCTCCCGGTCCCTTTCTGGCAGAGCGTGGGAGTAGACCTTCAGGGTTACCGAGGCGTCCCGGTGGCCCAGCCGCCCGGCGACGGTCCGCACATCATGGCCGGCCCCGATGAGCTCGGTTGCAGCGAAGTGCCGTAGCGCATGCAGGTGAGTGTTCACTCCGACCTTCGTGGCGATGGACCTTACGTAGTGGCTGACGGTGTCTGGAGCGATCGGGCGCACAAGGTCGTAGCTGAAGATGGGGGAGTCAGGCGTGATGGAGATTCCGAGGTCAGCGGCCCTGTCCTCGGCAATCCTCAGGTGACGCTTTAGGGTTTCCTCCCCGAAGGTGTCGAGTGCCAGGCGCCTGGCGGCGTGGGTCTTCGTGTCCTTCGTCATCAGCTGCTTTCGGCCCATCGTGGCGACTGACCGCTCGATGGTCAACGTGTGGTGTAGGGCGCCAAAATGTCAATTGTGCCGCTGGACTGGCACTTCACATTGAGGCTCGGGCATCATCCACCGTGGCTTTCTCACTTCTCTGCATCGGCTTGTCTCGGATCCTCGGCCTCGTCGTGTCGTCTTTGCGCACGGAATCGGACAAGGACATCGAGATCATCGTGCTCCGCCACCAAGTCCGTGTTCTCGAACGACAAAGTCCGCATGCCTTCACGCCCCAAGCGCCCTGCCAAGTCCGGCAGCGGCATCGCGATCCCGGGCGTCGACCGCATGCGCGTACACCGCCAACGTCACCGACGGATTGGCGTGCCCGAGCCGAGTTGCCACCGTTCTCGGGTCCATTCCCTGTCCGACCATCTCGGTTGCGCTCAGATGGCGGAGATCGTGGAAACGGAACGGCCACGACTCGGATCTCGGTGGATCGGCGGAGAGCGCTTCGGACTCCATCGCCTGGCACAGTCGGTGAAATGCCCTTGTGAGGCTGTTCGGTGTCCGAGGGGAGAGCCCGTCGGGGGAAGCGGACCACACGAAGGCGTCCGCTGAGGGTGGAACGCCGGCGCGATCCGCGTCGGAATCGGCCCGTACCTTCCGTGCGGTGAGCACCGACACGCCGACCGGGTCGAGGGCAATCGTCCGAATCTGGTGGGTTTTCGGATCCTTCAGACCCCACGAGGAACGGATCTGCCACACCGAGCGGCGCACGGTGACCCGGGATGCGTCCCAGTCAATATCGGACCACTGAACCCCGCACAGCTCACCCCGGCGCATGCCCGTCAACATGCCGAACAGGAGGATCGGCCCAAGGTCCGGCGATGACGTCTTGGCCGCTCGCAGGACGAGCGCCCGGGCCTGGTCGAGCGTGGGCACGTGCATCTCAGGCCGCTGCGCGGGCCTAAGGTCGACGTCCTCGGCCGGGTTGACGGGGATGTACTTCCACTTCTTCGCTTGATTGAGGGCGGCGCGGATGATGCGATGGTGATGCATCAGGGTGGCGGGGGACATGCCTTCGGCCAGTAGCTCGTTGTACCAGCGGTCGATGTTCCTGGTGGTGAGCCTTCGCACCTCCACGTCCCCTAGCGGGCCGGCCTTGATGCGCGCCAGCTTGGACCGGTAGCCGTGCAGGGTGTTCGGTGATCGTCCTCGGCTCTCTCCGTGGGCGATCCATTCGTCGAGCAGCTTTGAAAGAGTGACGATCTCCTCAGGGTCAGTCTTCACCCCGTACTTCCCGGCGGCGACATCGTCCACGAGCTTGGCGAGCCGGCGCTTGGCCTCCTTGACACCGACACCCGGGAGCTTGCTCGGGTGCTTGTACGTCTTCGTCACTTGACGGTCCGTAGCTACGTTGTACGCTCGCAACTCGAAGTGCCCCGGTGAACGTTCCCTGATGGTTCCCGCCATGAATTACAAACTAGGGCAAAAACTAGGGCAAGGCAACCCACCGGCAAAGAAAACCCAGTTCAGGGGCAGTAGCTCAGTGGTCAGAGCAGGGGACTCATAATCCCTCGGTCGCAGGTTCGATCCCTGCCTGCCCCACTCCGGACCGCTCGGCACGGACGCGGCCTCGATGCAGTAACGGCAACCGCCCTACGCGGACCGCTGTCGTTCGATCAGACGGTGGATCATCGGCGTGAGGATCAGCTGCATGGCCAAATCGAGTTTTCCGCCCGGAATGACAAGCGAGTTCGCCCTCGACATGAAGCTGTCGTGGATCATCGACACCAGGTAGGGAAGATCGATGCCGTGGGGGTTCCGGAAGCGGATGACCACGATCGACTCGTCGGCGGTCGGGATGTAACGGGCCACGAACGGATTGGAGGTGTCCACGGTCGGCACGCGCTGGAAGTTGATGTCAGTCCTGGTGAACTGGGGACAGATGTGCTCGACGTAGTCGGGCATCCGTCGCAGGATGGTGTCGGTCACCGCTTCGGTCGAATAACCCCTGGTCGCCTTGTCGCGGCTGATCTTCTGGATCCATTCGAGGTTGATCACGGGGACGACCCCGATCATCAGATCCGCCCACTGGGCGATGTCGATCTCTCCGGCGGCGGCTGCCCCATGGAGGCCCTCGTAGAACAGGAGATCGGACTCCTCGAGGCCGACCCATTCGGTGAAGGTACCCACCGGGCTTCGGTACATCGCCTCCTCGTGCTCGTCGTGGACGTAGTGCCGGGTCTGGCCCTGGCCCGTCTCGCCGTAGGCACGGAACAATGATTCGAGGCGTCCGAGGAGATTGGCGCCAGGACCGAAGTGGCTGAAGTGCCGGTTGCCCTGTGCCTCCTGGCTGGCGATCTGCTCCGCCATCCCCACCCTGTCGAACCGGTGGAAGGCGTCGCCCTCGATGGCAGCCGCCCGAACGTGTTCGCGCCGGAAGATCTGTTCGAAGGTGGTCTTGACGGTGGACGTCCCGGCTCCTGACGAGCCGGTCACCGAAATGATGGGATACCTGCGTGACAAGGTTCCTCCTCAATCCCTGAAAATGCCGCGAGACCTGAACAGCGGGGAGTCCGAACCGTGGTTCGGGTGCCGATCGAGACGTTCGACGCAGCGCCTCACCTCGTCCGATGACCCGAAGATCAGCGGAGTCCGCTGGTGGAGCGTCTTGGGCTGGATCGAGAGGATCCGCTCGGACCCATTCGACGCCGACCCGCCCGCCTGTTCGATCAGCAGGGCGACGGGATTGCCCTCGGACACCAGCCGGAGGCTCCCGTTCCGCCCACCGGGCCGGTCGTCCCCCGGGTGTATAGCGATGCCACCGTCGGTGAGGATGCGGAAGGCATCGGCCACCACTGCGCCGACCCAGCGCATGTCGAAGTCCCGCTCGCGCACCCCGACCGCACCGGCCAGGAGATCGTCCACGTACCGCCGCACCAACGATGGCCAATGGCGGCGGTTCGCCATGTTGATGGCGAACGTACCCGCCTGATCCGGGATGCGGATCGACGACCGGGCCAATACGAAGGTCGCCCGGGCCCGATCGAGGACGAAGAGATCCGTGCCTGCTCCGAGGGTGAGTGCCAGCACGGTGGCCGGGCCGTACAGCACGAGGCCGGCAGCCAACTGGTGGTCACCGGTCACCAGCAAGGATGCGTGCGGTCCGGCGTCGTCGGCCACGGCGGGCAGGATCGAGAACAAGGTGCCGATGGCGCCGTTGAGGCCCACGTTGGACGATCCATCGATCGGGTCGATGGCGACGACGACCTGTCCGTCCGGACTGAGGGTGATCGGGTCGACGGCCTCTCCGGACAACACGGCGCTCACGGGTGCACCTCGGAGGGACCCGGTGAACAGTTGATGGGCCAGGGCGTCCAGCGGGTGTCGGGCATCCCCCTCGCCGTTGCCGTCCGCCGCCACTTCGATCGGCGGCGAGTCGTGTCCGCTGGCCAGGCGATCGGCCAGGTCGACCGAAGTGGCCACCAGCGCACGCAGTGCTGCCGCCACGGCAGCCCCCTGGGCCATCGATTGCGTCGCCGCAGGGAGATACTCGTCGAGCAGCACGGCAGCCTGTGACGCCATCAATCCCCCTCCAACCGTCACCTCATCGGATTCGCGAATGGGCCGTGCCCGAGCAGCCTGACGTGTTCGCGCCGAGGAAGGCGAATGCTAGTGCCCATTCGGGCCGGGGACCACCGTCGACCCTCGGGGAACGGCGCTGATCGTGGCGGCGTTCCTTATCGGACAAGTACCTTGGCTAGCATCGTCCGATGGCGCATACAGGCCTGGGTTCCGGGCGGGGTGCCCACGCCACTTCTCGGCCGGCGGCGCAGGCGGGCAGGTGGCTGGGGCGAGGGATTCCGGCAGAGATCCCCGTGCCGGTGCAGACTGGTGGGGGTATCCGCTCGTCAGCCGCCGTCCGGCTGCACGCAACCGACGAACTGGCACCTTGGGTGAACAACAGAGGAACGACGTCCCGCATCGAACTGCCACTTCCAACCGAAGAGACCTTTTCCGACTGAAGAGAGAAGCGACAATGGAACCAACCGAGCGGTCAGCAGAGGACCGGTACAAGTCCGGAGTCATGCCTTACGCCCAGATGGGCTACTGGCAGCCCGACTACGAACCCGTGGACACCGACGTGATCGCCCTGTTCCGCATCACGCCGCAGGTTGGCGTCGATCCCGTGGAGGCCGCCGCAGCAGTGGCGGGCGAATCGTCGACTGCCACGTGGACCGTGGTCTGGACCGACCGCCTCACGGCCTGCGAGAGCTACCGGGCCAAGGCGTATCGTGTCCAGCCGGTGCCCAACCGTGACGATCAGTGGTTTGCCTGGATCGCCTACGACCTCGACCTGTTCGAAGGCGGCTCCATCGCCAACCTCACAGCATCCATCATCGGGAACGTGTTCGGGTTCAAGCCGCTCAAAGCACTCCGGCTCGAGGACATGCGTATCCCGGTGGCCTACCTGAAGACCTTCGCCGGTCCTCCGACGGGCATCGTCGTGGAGCGGGAACGCCTGGACAAGTTCGGACGCCCCCTCCTCGGCGCCACCGTCAAGCCCAAGCTCGGGCTGTCAGGCCGGAACTACGGCCGGGTCGTCTACGAAGCCCTGCGTGGGGGGCTCGACTTCACCAAGGACGACGAGAACATCAACTCACAGTCGTTTATGCACTGGCGGGACCGGTTCCTCTACTGCATGGAAGCCGTCAACCGGGCCGAAGCCGCAACGGGGGAAGTCAAGGGCACCTACCTCAACGTGACCGCCGGCACCATGGAGGAGATGTACGAACGAGCCGAGTTCGCCAAGGAACTCGGCTCGGTCGTGATCATGATCGACCTGGTCATCGGCTACAGCGCCATTCAGTCCCTGTCCAACTGGTCCCGCAGGAACGACATGATCCTGCACCTCCACCGGGCCGGACACGGGAGCTATACCCGCCAACGCGATCACGGGATCAGCTTCCGGGTCATTGCCAAGTGGATGCGGATGGCCGGCGTCGACCACATCCACGCCGGCACGGTCGTCGGGAAGCTCGAGGGCGATCCGCTGACCATCGCCGGCGTCTATGACACCCTGCGTGAGGAAGTCACCCCACAACGGCTCGAGCACGGCGTGTTCTTCGAGCAGCCGTGGGCATCCCTGAACAAGGTGATGCCGGTGGCCTCCGGTGGTATCCACGCCGGTCAGATGCATCAGCTCCTCCACTATCTGGGCGAGGACGTCGTTCTCCAGTTCGGTGGAGGCACCATCGGCCATCCCGATGGAATCGCCGCCGGAGCGATCGCCAACCGGGTGGCACTCGAGTCGATGGTCATGGCCCGCAACGAGGGCCGGGACTACTACAACGAGGGGCCGGACATTCTGCGGGACGCGGCGAAGACGTGTGGACCCCTGGCCCGGGCCCTCGAGACGTGGGGTGATGTGACCTTCGACTACACCTCCACTGACACGCCCGACTTCGTCGCCACACCGACCGTCAGCTGAGGAGAGAGACCATGCGACTCACCCAAGGAGCCTTTTCCTACCTTCCGGATCTCACGGACGAGCAGATCGAAGCGCAGGTCAACTACTGCATCGACCACGGCTGGGCGGTGAACATCGAGTACACCGACGATCCTCACCCCCGCAACACCTACTGGGAGATGTGGGGGATGCCGATGTTCGACCTGGCGTCGGCCCGGCCGGTCCTGGACGCGCTCCAGGCATGCCGTGAGGCGTTCACCAATCACTACATCCGCATCAGTGCCAGCGACTCCGAGAAGGGCTGGGAGAGTCTCCGGCTCTCGTTCATCGCCCAACGGCCGGCGGTCGAGCCCGGCTTCCAGGTGGTCCGTTCCAATGGGCCGGGCCGCCAGATCAACTACACGACGCGCAGCTATGCCACCGACCAGCCGCCGGAGCAGCGCTACCGAGATGTCTGATGCGTCGGGCCCGACCGGGCCCGCAGCCGGTCCGGTCAGCATCGACCTGGCCAGGGAACGCGCCGAGTCGGGCATCGATGTCTACCTCGCCGAACTCGACACCAGTCTCATCGGGCTCGCACCGGTAAAGGCCCGGATCGCGGAGATCGCATCGTTGTTGCTGGTGAGCCGGGTCAGGGAACGTCTGGGCCTGGCCACGACGAAACCCACGTTGCACATGAGCTTCACCGGCAACCCGGGCACCGGCAAGACGACGGTGGCCAAAACCATGGCTGAGGTGCTCCACAGGCTCGGCTACATCCGGACCTCACGGCTGATCACCGTCAGCCGTGATGACCTGGTGGGGGAGTACATCGGTCACACGGCTCCGAAGACCAAAGAGGTGCTCAAGCGGGCCATGGGCGGCGTCCTGTTCATCGATGAGGCCTACTACCTGTACCGAGCGGAGAACGAGCGGGACTACGGGCAGGAGGCGATCGAGATCCTGCTCCAGGTGATGGAGGACAATCGTGACGATCTGGTCGTGATTCTCGCCGGCTACGCCGACCGCATGGAGCACTTCTTCTCCAGCAACCCCGGGTTCCGCTCGCGCATGGCCCACCACATCGAATTCCCCGACTACTCCGATCGGGAGCTGGTGGCCATCGGCGAGCTCATGCTCCGTGAGCAGAACTACCGGCTCAGCCCTGCGGCCGAAGCAACCTTCGCCGAGTACGTGGCACTCCGCCGCAGGCAACCGCACTTCGCCAACGCCCGCTCCGTGCGCAACGCCCTTGACCGGGCCAAGCTCCGCCAAGCCGAGCGGCTGGTGAACTCCGGGGTGGTGTCGGTCGAGGCCCTCAGTACGATCGAGCGGGAGGACATCCTGGTCAGCAGAGTCTTCGACGACAAGCAGCCGGAGTCCTGAACGCACCCTCCGCTCGCGTCGGGCACGGGTGCTGTCGACTTCGCGTCGATGGGTGCCACGTCTCCTCCGGCTTCCGGAAGGCCGTAGGATCGCTGTGCAACGAGAGCCTCCAGCGCTCTCGGAAAGGAGGAGGATCGACCATGAGGATCGACCCATACCTCTTCTTCCCGGGGAACACCCGCGAAGCGATGGAGTTCTACCAGGCGGCGTTCGACGGAGAGTTGACGGTCACACGACCAAAGGTGAGGTCGACCCGAGCGCCGAGGGTGCTGAGAGGGATCATGTGATCAACGCCGCGCTGGTTCGTGAGGATATTCGCATCGGGCCAGCGATCGGGCCGACGCAACCCCCGTTCCGCAGCATCGCGTTGCCCCGTCGATCGTCGGCCCCGGAGAAGCGGAGTCGCGTGCGCTGTTCGACCGGTTGAGCGCCGGCGGTTCGACGGTCGTGGCACTCGAGAAGCAGTTCTGGGGCGATACCTTTGGAACGCTGACAGACAGATTCGGGATCAGCTGGCAGGTCAACATCGAAGCCAAGACCTAGGCGTCCCTCCCCCGGACCGGACCATCGTCCACCCGATGGGAGGAAGGGGGCCGAAAGGCACTAGAACATCCATCCGGACGCAGCCTCATCCGACGACGACAGGAGAACCATGGACATCGAGCAGTTCTACAGTGCCGATGAGCGACGCCGGCAGTCGGCGGAGGTCGAGTTCGGCACCAACTGGTTCGATGACAAGGGCAACCGGTACGAACTCAGCTGGGTGGAGGACACCGGCGAGCTCTACGCCATGCTGGAGCTCATCCCCGAGGCGGACTCGTGGACCCCGTTCGGTGACATCGAGGTCGAGAACCTGCCGGTCGACCGCCTGGTGGTGACCGTCGTCGGCAACATCCCCACCCTCGAGGCGGTCGAGGGCATCCTGGCCGGATGGTCCGAGAAGATGGCGACTCCCGACGGCATCTCGTGGGTGGCGGAGCGCCTTCGCTCCAACGGCGTGGCGGCCGCCGAACCGTCGTGAACGACGTCCGCCCGGTGCCGGCCCGGTACCCGGGCACGTGCTTGCCGTGGGCCGGGGGGGACGTTGTAGTGTCCGGGGCGTCGAGCGGCTGAACGGGGGGCACGGGCAGCGATGGAAGCGGTGGTCGATCTCTCCGGTGGGCGCGTGCTCCTCGAGCACCGTGACGAGCTCGGGCTGTTTTCCGTGCACGCCCGGCGCGGGCACCCGGACAACGGTGAGGCCGACGAGGCGCTCGGAGCACTGGCAGCGGCGCTGAGCCTCCACGATGCAGGCACGGTGGACCCCGCCGGCGACGCCCTGGTGCCACCGGCCGCGGTGCGGCGGCTGGCCACCGAGGCCGCACTCGAGGAGGGCCGACCGCTCGACCCCGGGTGGGAAGCCCGGTTTGGCGGCATGCTCGAGTACGCGGCCGGCAAGGGGTGGATCGCCGACGACGGAGCCGTCCGAGCCCACGTCGAGTGGGGGGAGTGAGCGGTGCGGTTCTCCTACGCCGAGTCCATGGTCGACCCCGCCTTCTACCTCCCGTTGGCCAAGGCCGCCGAAGACGCCGGTTACGACGGAATGGTCGTGCCCGACAGCATCTGCTACCCGCTCGAGTCCGATGCGAAGTATCCGTTCTCGCCCGACCACAGTCGTGAGTTTCTCGAGGACAAGCCGTTCATCGAGCCCTTCTCGCTGATCCCTGCCATGGGCGCGGTGACCGAGCGCCTCCGGTTCATCACCTTCGTACTCAAGCTGCCCACCCGCCATCCGCTGTTGGTGGCCAAGCAGGCCACGTCCGTGGCGGTACTGACCGACAACCGGCTGGCACTCGGAGTCGGCACCAGCCCGTGGCCGGAGGACTACCTGTTGTGTGACGTGCCGTGGGAGGGGCGCGGGCGGCGCATGGACGAGGCGGTCGACATCGTGCGGGGCCTGTCCGCCGGCGGCTGGTTCGAGTACCACGGCGAGGTGTACGACCTGCCACCGGTCAAGATCAGCCCCACCCCCAGCCGGCCGCTCCCCATCCTGGTCGGTGGGCACGCCACGCCGGCGTTGCGACGGGCGGCCCGCTCGGACGGCTGGCTCCACGGCGGCGGTGATCCGGCGGAGCTGCCCGGGCTGCTCGAGCAGCTGGCCCGCCTGCGTGAGGAGGAGGGCACGACCGACCGGCCGTTCGAGGTCCACGTCATCTCGCTCGACGCGTTCTCGGTCGATGGCGTCCATCGCCTCGAGGACCAGGGAGTCACCGATGTGATCGTCGGCTTCCGGTGGCCGTACGTGGTCGGGCCGGACGTCGAGCCCCTGCAGTCCAAGCTCGACAGCCTCCGCCGGTTCGCGGACGACGTGATCGGGAACGTACGACCGTGATCACGGCCCGAGAGCTCGGCCAGGCATCGATGGCCGCGGTGGAGGCCCATGACCGCGAGGCCTGGCTGGCCCTGTTCGCCGACGACGCCGTGGTGGAGGACCCGGTCGGCCCGTCCCTGTTCGACCCTGAGGGAGCCGGCCATCGGGGCCCCGAGGCGATCGCCTCGTTCTACGACACCGTCATCGCAGCCAACGAGTCGATCAGGTTCGACATCCGCCAGTCGTTCCTCTGTGGTGACGAGGCGGCCAATGTCGGCGTCATCCGGATCACGTTCGCGGACGGGTCGGGCGTGGAGGTGGACGGCGTCTACACCTACCGTCGATCACCGGACGGCAGGATCGCGGCCATCCGGGCCTACTGGGAGCCGGGCGCCATCCGTCCGGTCCCCTAGGAACGGGGCTCCGCGCTCAGCGCCCCGGGACCCTCCTCGGTGCAGGAGTGGCACGCGGCCCGCTGCGGACGGCGACCGGCGCCTCCCAGCCGGGCATGGCCATCACCATCTGGACGTCGCTGATATGCCGCTCGAGGAAGGCGCCCTCGCAGTAGCAGAGGTAGAGGTCCCACAGGCGCTGGAAACGGGTGTCGAGGCCGAGAGCGGCGACCTCCGGCCGGTGGCTCTCGACGTTCTCGTGCCACCGGCGCAGGGTCTCCGCGTAGTGACGTCCGATGTCCTCGAGGTCCACCAGGGCCAGGGGCGTAGCCCGCCGGGAACGTGTGATGGCCTCGACCGAGGGGAGGCACCCACCCGGGAAGATCAGCTTGCGCACGAAGTCGGTACCGTTCTTCGCCCGCTCGTAGCTGCGGTCGTCGACGGTGATCGCCTGCAGTGCCATCAGCCCGTCGGGGCGCAGCAGTCGGGCACAGGTGCCGACCCAGGAGGGCGGCTCGATCCTCACCTACGACGCCGACCTCCGGCTCAAAGGACCGCTGTCGCTGGCGAACCCCGTGCTCGCCCTCCCCTTCCGGCGGATCGGGGACCGGGGTCTCGGGGGCCTGCGGCGGGCGCTGTCCACGGAGGTCGACCAGGGCGGTGACCACCCGCCGGCGGGTGAGGCCGTGGCCCGCACCGCGGACGAGCTGTTGGAGGCCACCGTGGTCGGGAGCTTCTCCTCGGTCGGCGCCCGCGTGAGGAAGCGCACGGCTGGGTGGGGCCTGCCGCCCCGCATGGACGGCAGGGTCGTGCTGATCACCGGTGCCACTTCGGGCATCGGCCTGGCCACCGCCGTAGGCATGGCCCGACTGGGGGCCATCGTGCGCATCGTTGCCCGCGGCAAGGAGCGGGCCGAGCAGGCGCTCGCCATCATCACCGAGGCTGCCCCCGGCGTCGATGCCGGCTACCTCCTCGGCGACCTGGGCGAGCTCGATCAGGTCCGGGCCCTGGCCGCGGAGTTCACGCCCGGACACGGCCGCCTGGACGTCCTGGTGCACAATGCCGGTGCCCTACTGAAGCGCTACCGCGCAACCAGCGCCGGCAACGAGGTGACCGTTGCCTCGCAGGTGGTCGGCCCCTACCCGCTGACCGGACTGCTCCTTCCGCTGCTCCGGGCGTCGGCTCCGTCCCGGGTGATCCAGGTCTCCTCCGGCGGCATGTACACCGAGCGGTTCGAACTCGACGAGCTGGAGATGGAGCCGTCCGCCTATGACGGCACCGTGGCCTACACCCGGGCCAAGCGGGCCCAGCTGGTCCTGATGCACGAATGGGTCCGGCGCTCCGCGGAATCGGGGGTCGTCTTCCACGCCATGCATCCCGGGTGGGCCGACACCCCCGGGGTCCGCACCGGCCTTCCCGGGTTCTACAAGGTCATGCGCCCGCTGCTCCGGTCCTCGGAGGAAGGGGCGGACACCGTGGTGTGGCTCGCCGCGGCACCCGAGGCCGTGGTCACCGACGGCCGGTTCTGGTTGGACCGACGCCCCCGTTGGGAGAACAAGGCCCCGTGGACGCGCCTGAGCGATGACCGATTGGCCCGGGCCGGTTCGGAGCTCTGGGCCTGGTGCGCCGAGCGTGCCGGATGGGACGGGCTCCCCCTGGGCGCCTGAGCCGACCGGGACCGTACCCGCTCAGCCCCAACCCTCGAAGCCGTACTGCTGGTGGGTTCCCATCACCGCACACTCGAACATGCCGTACCCGACCTGGTCGCCGCAGGTGAAGCGGGCGGCGTACTCGGTGAGGCCCCAGTTGGAGTAGGTGGGATCCGCCGGGGGGATCTCCTGGCCCTGCACCACCAGGTCGCCCTGGTACATACCGTGCTTCCAGTCGGGCTCGAGCCCGTACCCGGTGCCGAGGAGCAGGGGGAAGGCCAACAGCGTCTCGACCTCGACCTCCGCCGTCCTCTCCCCGTGGGCGCCGTAGTAGGAGAGAGTGGCCCCGATCACCGACCGGCTCCCAGGTGCGAACCGCAACTGGTGCTCGGGCCTGCCCAGCCAGTCGGCCTCGCGGCCCGATCCCAGGCGGAACACCCGGTGGGCGTCCTGCATGATGCGCTCGCCGGTAGGTCGCTCCTGGACGATGGTGATCATGCCGTGGTCCTCGAACCGCACCGGCGCGTAGATCCAGAAGAAGCCGCCTGCCGTGTCCGTGGCCCGGATGCCCGGGGGCTCGGGCTCGCCCACCGGTCGCACCCCCCACGAGCGGTCCCGCGACCCCCACCAGCGCTCCGGGGTGAGTCGCGCCTCCCGATCCCCGAGCCGGAGGGTGCCGGTCCACGAACCCAGCTGGGCGAAGCGGGTCGAGTCGAAGGTGACCCTGCTGAATTGGCGATCGAAGTGGCGGGACTCGAGATGGGCCTCGGAGAAGCCGTCGTACAACGCGTCGAGCTCGATGCCCCACTCGTTGGGCTCGACGATCACCCGCACCTGCTCGAGCCCCTTGACCACCTCCACCCGGATCGGCCCCACCGAGGCGTCCATGCGGTCGGCACCGAGGACCTTGGAGGACCGGACCACCCGGTGGTCGTCCCCCCAGAGGACCGAGACGAAGGCGTCGGCGACGCTCAAGTTGGGGTACTGGCCCACCCCGATCACCGCGAACAGCTCGTCGTCGGTGCCGTGGACCTCACCGGTCCCGTGGATGTTGAAGTAGTAACGGTCGTAGAAGTTGCGGTCCGAGGTGGCCACGAAGCGCATGGGCTCGGAGATCTGATGGACCGGAAAGTCGTCGAGTGGCGAGAGCACGGCTCCTCCTGTGGGTCACCGGCCTTCGGCCGCGTATCGGGTCCCGATCGGTGGGGGTCGGCCCGAGCGTATCCGTGCTGGCGGCGACAGGGCGGCACCACCGGTCCCGGGCTACAATTCCCCCTTCGCCCGGTCGTCCGCCCGCACTCGCCGGAGGTCGCGATCGGCCGATCATGCACATCGAGTCACACCCTGGGAGGGCCTGTGAAGTCGTACGATCGTCTGTTCATCGGTGGGGAGTGGGTCGAGCCGTCGTCGTCCTCGGTCTTCGACGTGGTGTCGCCCACCACCGAGGAAGTGGTCGGCCGGGTCCCCGAGGCCCAGGATGCCGACATCGACCGGGCGGTCGCCGCTGCCCGTGAGGCGTTCGACCACGGGCCCTGGCCCCGGATGACCCCGGCCGAACGGGGTGCCGTCCTGAGCAAGGTGGCCGATGCCATCCGCAACGACATGCAGGGCATCTCCGAGTTGATCTCCAACGAGATGGGCTCGCCGATCTCGTGGGGCCTGCTGGCCCAGGTGCTGGCACCCACCATGATCCTCGACTACTACGCCGGCCTGGGCTCGACCTTCGCCTTCGACACCGTCAAGGACGGGCTGCTCGGCCCGGTCCTGGTGGCCAAGGAGCCGGTGGGCGTCGTCGCTGCGATCACACCGTGGAACGTCCCGTTGTTCCTGGCCGCGGCCAAGCTGTCCCCGGCTCTGCTGTCGGGCAGCACGGTGGTGTTCAAGCCGGCACCCGAAACCCCGCTCGACGCCAACGTGCTGGCCGAGCTCTTCGCCGATGCCGGACTGCCCAAGGGCGTCCTGAGCGTGGTCCCGGCCGGGCGCCAGGTCGGCGAGCACCTGGTCGACCACCCCGGGGTGGACAAGGTGTCCTTCACCGGGTCGACGGCGGCCGGCCGCAAGATCGGCGCGGCCTGTGGGGCGAATCTCAAGAGGGTGAGCCTCGAGCTGGGAGGGAAGTCGGCGGCCATCCTCCTCGACGACGTCAATCTCGAGGAGTCGCTTCCCCTGATGCTGCCCAACGCCATCATGAACAACGGCGAGGCGTGCATCTCGCTGACCCGGATCCTCGCTCCTCGCGATCGCTACGCCGAGGTGACCGAGGCGCTGGTGGAGTTGGTGCGGGCCATGAAGGTCGGCGACGCCCTCGATCCGGCCACCGAGGTGGGGCCGCTCGTGGCGGAACGGCAGCGTGACCGGGTGGAGGGGTACATCCGGATCGGCCAGGAGGAGGGGGCCAAGGTCGCCGTCGGAGGCGGGCGCCCCGAGGGGCTGGTCACAGGCTGGTTCGTCGAGCCGACCGTCTTCGTGGACGTGGACAACAGCATGCGCATCGCCCAGGAGGAGATCTTCGGGCCCGTGCTGTCGGTGATCCCCTACGGCGACGATGCCGATGCGGTCCGGCTCGCCAACGATTCGGACTACGGCCTGTGCGGCGCGGTATTCAGTGGCGACAACCACCGGGGCCTCCAGGTGGCCCGGCAGGTCCGCACCGGCACCTACATGGTGAACACCAACATCCCCATCGACTTCTCCTCGCCCTTCGGCGGGTACAAGGCTTCCGGCGTCGGGCGCGAGTTCGGCGAGGACGGTCTGGAACTCTTCCTCGAGAAGAAGACCATCAACCTTCCGGCCGGGTTCACCCCGGAGGTGTGATCGGAGCCGGCCGTCCGGCCGGCGCCCGAGTCGTGCCGAGAACAGGCCGCGACCGGGTGGAAGCCAACGTCTGGGATCATGTGCAGGAGGGTGCGCCGTCCGGTGAAGGGGCCGGGCCGCACCGGCGGGTTCGGAGGACCCAGTCCCGATGAGTGCTGCGATCGACGTGCCTGGCACCAGCCAGCCCCTGGTGCTGACCACGGA
>PLHF01000148.1:0-6993 GCA_003138855.1 Acidimicrobiaceae bacterium
CTTCTATCTCTATTGTTTGGTTTGGTTGACATTGTTTGGTTTGGTTGACTACGTGATGCAGGCGGGTTTTCGCCTCTCGTCCGCCGTGGGACATGACCTCCTCTCTGCTGGGTAGCTCCTCATCCTGTGGCGGTCACCGTGAGGCTGGGGTTGATGACTCCACCCTCAGCGTCGGGATTCAGAGGAGGGGCGCTGCTGAATCCTGCCGGTGCGGGCCACGTGCCCGGGGCTCCGGTGCCGCACGCCGTAAGCGCTGGACCAGCGAAGATGGTGAAGGCGTAGTCGAGGGTGTTGCCCGGCTGACCAAACGCCGCAAGGGCATCATCGATGGCAAGGGCCGGTGCCAGGTGGAGGGGGCCGTTGTAGATGACCGTGTCCAAGCTGACTTCGCAGAGAGAAACCTCATTGGCGAAGGCCCTACTTGCAGGAGAGCCGTCCGTGCTGTCACCGGGTGTAGCTGTGATGTCACTCACCGGGATGTCGCTCCGGTTGGTGATGGTGACCAACTGATCCCAAGTAGTGAACGTCGAGGCTTCCGGCCCGAGGTCGGCGAACCTGATGTGGGGCGTGTCGTTCCCCGTCACGCCGTGGAATGGCGAGAACAATGTCATGTCCACGGTGCCCGCAGTGACCGTCTGAGCACTCGCTGTGGAAGTGGTGAACACAGCGTGAGCGCCGACACCGACCAGGCCCATGCCTGCGACGCCCAACACTCCCACCAGGGCAACGGTGCGAAGCCTCAGCAGTTGCATGACTGCTCACGCTCCCGGTGCGATCTGGTTTGATGGGCAACGTGACGCCCGTGGCAGGTTCGCCGCTCGCACCCCACGGGCCAGACGACCAACAACGGCCCTGGTGAACGACCCAGACCCGCCGTACTGCGCCCGGAATCCGGTGGGCGCGCCGAAGGGGAGGGTTCCTCCTCCTCGACCTTCCATGAAGAACCGCCCCATCGATGCCCCTTCGGACCCAGCCTCCGAACAGGCGTCGGTTTCGCCATTCGCTAACCCAGGGACAGGCGACCAATCAGAGTCCCAGGGATCAAAGCGCCGCCGGTGTGAGTATGCACGATGTGCGCAGTGCGCGCCATTGTCGCCGTCGATGGCGCCGAAGGGTGGTTCCCGATCGCCCGGGTGCTGCCACTCCTTCCCTGAAATCGAGGATCGCTCCCCTCGTCGAACGTAGGTGGCATCTGGCTTCAATGACCCGGACGACCTGCACCCAGTCGTTTGCGTGCCACCGCTCAGCGGGGCACAAGCCGTCGGCGCTGGCTCTCGCGAGCAATTTCGGCAGACAGGGCAACGGTTGTTGCGCAACGCCCTTTGCAGGAACCAACATCGGTCCGCTGAGACAGGGCCACGGCGGGACTGATCCCACCGCGGCCCCCCAACAGATCCCCCGGCCCTCCCACCCGACTGTGGGTGGCCGAAGGGGGACGGTCCTGCTGCCCCACGCAGGCCCGCCGTGCTGTATCCGGAACCCGAGGGACCTCCGGTGGGCGTGCCGAAGAGGAAGCCTGCTCCTCCACCTCCTCGGCTCACGATGAAGGGGTGCTTCATCGACGCTCCTTCGGTCCCAAACTCCGAACGGGCGTCGGTTTCGCCATTCGCTCACCCCGGGTAAGGCGACCATGCAAAGCCCAGGGGTCAACGCGCACCCGCATCGAGTTTGTGGGATGCGAACAGCAGGCGCCAGGGTCAAAAGTCCCTACGACCGAGGTGCTTTTCCAACTGCTCGACAGCGTGCGGGGCGACCGTTGTCGTGCCGCCTCCCCTCGGTGCCGGTCCCCCGCCCCGGCAACGGTTGTTGCAACGGACCTCTGCCGACGACGCACCTCCGACCGCCGATCTGACGGGGCGGTAGAATCCGCCCATGCCCCCGGCCAAGACCCGCCTGCCCGCCATCGAGGGATGGTTCACCGTCGACGAACACGCTCCCGCCCTGCTCGGCAGTCGGTGCACCGCGTGTGGGAACTTCGCCTTCCCCAAGGAGACCTTCTTCTGCCGGAACCCCGAGTGCCAGGGCACCGAGTTCGCCGACACCGAGCTCAGCCGCACCGGAAAGGTCTGGTCGTTCACCGACGCCTGTTACCAGCCGCCGAAGCCCTACGAGGCGGCCGTCCCCTACGTCCCCTTCGCCATCGCCGCCGTCGAGCTCGCCGCCGAGCAGATGGTGGTGATGGGGCAGGTGGTGTCCGGGGTGGGGGTGGACGCACTGACCGTCGGCACCGAGGTCGAGCTGGTGCTCGACACCTTGTACGAGGACGACGACCACGAGTACCTGGTCTGGAAGTGGCGGCCCTGTGGCGCCGACGACACGGAGGAGACCCGCTGATGCCTGACGACAAGCGAGTCGCCGTACTCGGAGCCGGCATGCACCCGTGGGGCAAGTGGGGGCGGAACTTCGTCGAGTACGGGCTGGCCGCCGCCGGCGATGCCCTCGGCGAGGCCGGCCTGCCCTGGACCGACATCCAGTACGTGGCCGGCGCCGACACCATCCGCAACGGGTACCCGGGCTTCATCGCCGGCGCCACCTTCGCCCAGGCCCTCGGGTGGAACGGCGCCCGGGTCTCGTCGGCCTACGCGGCCTGCGCATCGGGCGCCCAGGCCATCAGCAACGCCCGGGCCCAGATCCTCGCCGGGCTGTGCGACGTGGCCCTGGTGGTCGGGGCCGACACCACCCCCAAGGGGTTCTTCGCACCGGTGGGCGGCGATCGCAGGGACGACCCGGACTGGCTCCGGTTCCACCTGTTGGGTGCCACCAATCCGACCTACTTCGCGCTCTACGCCCGGCGCCGGATGGAGCTGTTCGGCGCCACCGAAGCCGACTTCGCGGCGGTGAAGGTCAAGAACGCCAGGCACGGCCTGGAGAACCCCAATGCCCGCTACCGCAAGCAGGTCACCGCCGAGGAGGTGCTCGCCTCCCCGATGGTGGCCGACCCGCTCCGGCTGCTCGAGATCTGCGCGACCTCCGACGGCGGGGCGGCCCTGGTGCTCGCCAGCATGGACTTCGCCCGGCGGTATGCCGGGACCGACGACCTGGTCACCATCGACGCCGTCTCCACCGTGACCCCGCGGTTCCCCCAGACCGTCATCGAGATGCCCAATTTCTCCACCGACTCGGCCATAGCTGCCGCCACCGTCGGGCCGACCTTCAAGCACTCGGTGGCACTGGCCGCCTACGAGGAGGCGGGCATCAGCCCCGAGGACGTCGACATGGCGGAGGTCTACGACCTCTCCTCGGCCCTCGAGCTCGACTGGTACGAGGACATCGGTCTGTGCAAGGAGGGGGAGGCCGAACGACTGCTCCGCGACGGTGACACCACCATCGGGGGCCGGGTCCCGGTCAATCCGAGCGGCGGGCTGTCGTGCTTCGGCGAGGCCATCCCCGCCCAGGCCATCGCCCAGGTGTGCGAGCTGGTGTGGCAGCTACGGGGCCGGGCGACCGGCCGACAGGTCGAAGGTGCCCGGGTCGGCATCACCGCCAACCAGGGCCTGTTCGGCCACGGCTCCTCGGTCATCGTCTCGAGGTAGGGAGGCAGCCGCCGCCGGGCCCGCCCTGTCCGCGGCGCCCGGCCCGCGCGTCAACGGTTGACGAGGACGATCTTCCCGAACTTGCCGCCGGCGGCGAAGCGCTCGTAGGCCTGGCCGGCTGCGTCCATCGGCAGCTGCTCGGCGACCGCTACCGCAACGGACCCGTCGGCCAGCAGTGGGAGCACATGCTCCTCCACGGCGCGGGCCACCGCAGCCTTGTCGTCCCTCGACCGCGACCGCAGCGTCGAGCCGCCGATGGTGGCCCGGCTCCCCATCAGTGCCAACAGGTTGAGCTCGAGCTTCGCCCCTGCCCCCACTCCGATGACCACGATGCGGCCGCCCGTGGCGAGCAGCGGGAGCACGGCTGCCACCCCGGGAGCGCCCACCAGCTCGACGGAGACGTCGTAGGGACCGTGATCGGCCACGTCGCCGGGCTCGATCACCCAGTCGGCGCCGAGGCCCCTGACCCGTTCGTGGTGCGCCACCGAGCGGACCGAGGCCACCACCTCGGCACCGGCGGCGTGGGCCAACTGGACCGCAGCCGTGCCCACCCCCCCGGCAGCGCCGGAGATGAGCACCCGTTGGCCTGCGCCCAGCCGGGCCTGGGTGAACAGTGCATCGTGGGCCGTGGAGAACGCCTCGGGGAACCCGCCGGCCTGGTCCCAGGGGATGCCGTCGGGCACGGGGAGCAGCGAGCCCTCGGGCACCGCCACCAGTTCTGCCTGGCCGCCGCCACCGCAGATGGCCATGACCCGGTCGCCGACGGCGAACCGGCCGGCACCCGGCCCGAGGGCGGCCACCACGCCGGCGAACTCGAGTCCCGGGATGTCCGCCGGCGATCCCACCGGGGCCGGGTACAGGCCCCTCCGCTGCAACAGGTCGGCCGCATTGACCCCGGCGGCGGCCACGGTCACCAGCACTTCGCCGTGTCCGGGCTGGGGATCGGGGTGCTCGCGCCACTGCAGTGCCCCGTCGACGATGGTGACTGCGTGCATCGCCCCAGGGTAGACGGCACTGCCCCGGCGTACCTCGACACGTCGCCCCCGCCCCTGGGCGACTGGCTGTGAGTCCTCGGCGACGACCGGATGATCTGCGAGGCGGTGCAGCGCAACCTGGCCTCGGGGCCGGTCGACCCGGGCGCCCTTCCACGCTCCGGAACCGGCCTGCTCCGCCCGCCGCGGTGACGGGAGTCTCGACGCACTCCTAGGCTGTGGCCAGGAGGCCAGTTCCATGGCAGTCGAACCAACACAAGACGGCGACCTGCCGACCCTCGGTCAACAGCCGGACATCCACCATGTGCCGGACGCCCCCGCCGGCACCGACTTCCCCGAGCCGACGGCCGCCATGGTCCTCCACCGGGTGCTGGCCGTGTCGGCGCGCACCTTCCTCCTCAACGACATGGGCGACGAACTGGTCGACGACGACAGGCGGTGCGGGACCGTGGACGCCCTGAGCCTCCAGATGGGGACCCGACCGCTGTGGGCCCAGTCCGCCACGGAGTCGTTGGCCGGTACCGAGCGCAGGCCGACCGAGGTCGAGCGGATCCACCAGAGCCGGGTGGCGATGCGGCGCATCCGGTCCAACCTGCGCACGTTCCGACTGGTGCTCGACCCGGCCTGGGGCACGTCGCTGCGGGCGGAATTGTCCTGGTACGGGAACCGGCTGGGCGAGTCCAGGGACCTCCACATCATACGGGACATCATCACCGGCAAGGGACCCGAGGTGATCGGGCCCGACCAGGTGGCCCTCATCGAGGAGGAGGTGCAGGCGCGCTCCGACGCAGTCCTCGCCGACCTCGCCAAGGAGCGGGGCAAGCCACGCCGGTTCCAGCTGACCGAGCAGATGATGGTGCTGTGGGACGGCCCGGAGTTCAAGGCCAAGGCCCAGAAGCCGGCCACCGAAGTACTGCCCCCGATGCTGCGCCGGGCCTGGCACGATGTCCGGGGTGCGGCCCGCACGGCGCGCAAGGACTCCTCCGCCGTCAACCTCCACATGCTGCGCATCCGGATGAAGAACCTCCGCTACGGCTGCGAGACGGTGGCGCTGGTCGAAGGCAGCCCAGCGGGCAAGACGGCCAGGGCGGCCGAGCGGCTCCAGAGCAAACTCGGCGATCTCCACGACGCCTACTTCTCCATCACCTGGCTCGAGTCGCTGGCCGAGCAGCGGCCCGATCTCTCCGAGCCCATCGCCGACCTGGTCGTCGTGCAACACGGGGCCGCACGGGACATCCGCCAGGGCTGGAAGAAGGACCTGAAGGAGCTCGAGCGCCGCTGGAGGAAGTGGATGGGTTGACCGCCCGGCCCGGCGTGGCCGGGCCGGGCTCAGTCGCCGGTCCCGTCCCCGTCGGAGCGGGTGGGCACCCACAGCTTGATCCCGCCGAGGATGCCCGCCGAGTTGTCGACGATGGTGACGTCGTCGGGCAGGCTGTGCCGGATCATGCGCCGCGAGTTGCCCCCGCCGATGTAGAGGTGGTCGAAGAACGTCATCGCCCGCATGTTGGCGATCGCCTTGTGGACCCGCTTGTGCCAGCGATCGAGGCCGATCTCCTTGCGGGTCGCCTCCCCCAACTGCTCGTCATAGTCCTCTCCCTTCCGGAAGGGCTGATGGGAGATCTCGACGTGGGGCAGCAGATCCCCCTCGTAGAACAACGCCGTCCCGAAGCCGGTGCCGAGGGTGATCGTCATCTCCAGGCCGCGACCGCTGACGACCGCGGCACCCTGGATGTCGGCATCGTTGGCCACCTTGGTCGGGATCCCGAACGCCCCGGTCAGGACCGACGCCAGGTCGAACCTCGACCACAGCCTGACCAGGCCGGCTTCGGGCGGGCTTCCGGGCCCGCGTTCGGTGGCCAGGTGCGAGGCCGACAGCACCATGCCGCCGCGCACCATGCCCGGGAAGCCGACCGAGGCGCGCTGGGCGTTGGGCAGCGGGCCGACCAACTTGGCCAGCACCGCCACCAGGCGGTCGGGGGGCATCGGGTAGGCCGTGGGGACCTTCACCCGGTCGGCCACCATGGCGCCATCCGCATCGAGCACCGAAGCCTTCAGTCCGGTGGCCCCGATGTCGACGGCGAGGGTCAGGGGCGCCCGCGGCGCGGACTTGGCGACCGGCGGGCCGGTGGGCTCGGAGGAGCCTGGCGTCTGGATGTCGGCTTGCTCGGAGTCGTCCATCCCCACACGCTAAACCCCCGACGTGGGATGCCCGTGGCGCCGCCAGCTCGGACCGTCCCCCACCGAGCAGAGCCGGCGACCCGGGAGCAGGCAGCACGCCTCCGGGCGGGAGTAGCGTCCTCGGTGATGACCGATGCACCGTGGCTGGGAGACGCCTGCACTCTGGTCGACGCATTCCGCAGCGGCACCATCAGCCCGGCCGAGGCCCTCGACGCATCGCTGGCCGCCATCGGGGCCTCGGGGCTCAACGCCTTCTCCCATGTGGACGCCGAGGCGGCCAGGGCCACCGC
>PLHF01000148.1:7000-20936 GCA_003138855.1 Acidimicrobiaceae bacterium
GTGGCCGACCACGACATCACCCACGTGACCCGGTTGCGGGCCGCCGGTGCGGTCCTCGCCGGGCAGACCACCTCTCCCGAGTTCGGGAGCATCAACTTCACCTCGACCAAGCTGCATGGGACCACTCGCAGCCCCTGGGACACCGAGCGCACCCCCGGCGGGTCCTCGGGCGGCACGGCCGCGGCCGTGGCCGGCGGCCTGGTTCCCATCGGTTCCGGCGGGGACGGGGGCGGCTCCCTGCGCATCCCGGCCGCCTTCACCGGTATGTTCGCCCTCAAGGCGACCTTCGGGCGCATCCCGCGTGGCCCCGGGGCCCTGAACCCACCGCTGACCGTGGTGCTCGGCTGCGTGTCGCGCTCGGTGCGGGACACCGCCCGCTGGTTCGACGTGTGCAACGGCTTCGACTCGCGGGACACGCTGAGCCTGCCCCGGGTCGAAGGATGGGAAGCCGGCCTCGACTCCCACGATCTGGCCGGGAAGCGGGCGGTGATCTCCGTCGATCTCGGATCGGCCATCGTCGAGCCGAGGGTCGCCGCGCTGGTGGTGGAGGCGGCCGAGGCGCTGATCGCCGATGCCGGCCTCGTCCGGGTCGACGTCGCCGTCCGGCTTCCCCAGGGCGGTCTCGAGTGGGCCATGTCCAACCTGATCGGCCTGGCCGGCGAGCTGGGTGACCGGTATCCGGAGTGCAACGACGACCTCTCCCCCGAGGTGCAGCTCGGCATGAACATCGCCACCCACAACCTCAACGTGCAGACGGCCGGGGCCACCGAGATGTTCCGGATCGGAGCCAACGAGGCGATGGCCGACGTCTTCGACCGGGCCGACTTCATCCTCGCCGCCACCAATCCCGACGTGGCCTTCGCGGCGGCCGGGCCGATGCCCACCACGGTGGGAGAGGTGGATCTCATCGCCGAGCACGGGTTCGAGAAGGCCATCGGCAACAACGGGGCACTCACCATCCCCGCCAACCTCACCGGCAACCCGGCGGTGACCATCCCCGCGGGCCTGGTCGACGGTCTGCCGGTCGGCCTGCAGGTGATCGGCCGCCATCACCAGGAGCAGTTGCTGCTCGACCTGGCCCGGATCGCGGAGCGCGGGCGCCCGTGGCCGCTGGTCGCTCCCTCGGCGCCGGTCTGAGCCGGTGCGCGTCGACCTGTGGGTGCCCACGGCCAACCCGTTCTGCACCCCGGAGCTCCTGTCGCTGATCGGCGCCGAGGCGGAGCAACGGGGGGTCGGAACCGTGTGGGTCGGCGAGCACGTCGTGCTGTTCGACAAGTACGCCTCGAGGTATCCCTACGCCGAGGACGGGCGCATCCCCATGCCTCCGGGGTCGGGTCTGCTCGAGCCGCTGTCCACCCTGTCGTTCCTCGCCGCCCACACCTCGACGGTCCGACTGGGAACCGCCATGGTGCTGCTGGCCCAGCGCAACCCGGTCTACACGGCCAAGGAGGTCTCGACGCTGGACTGGCTGTCCAACGGGCGGGTCGACTTCGGCGTGGGCGTCGGGTGGCTCGAGGAGGAGTTCGACGCGGTCGACGTGCCCTGGCCCCACCGGGGCAGGCGGACCGACGAGTACCTCGACGTGCTGACCACCCTGTGGCGCGACGAGACCTCTTCCTACGAGGGCGAGTTCTACTCCCTCGCCCCGTGCTCCATGTTCCCCAAGCCGGTCCAGCATCCCCATCCCCCGATCCACGTCGGCGGGGAGAGCGACGCCGCACTGGCCCGGGCGGCGCGTGCCGGCCGGGGATGGCACACCTTCAACCGGACGCCCGACCAGTTGGCCGTGCCACTGGGCCGACTTGCGGAGCTGCTCGACGCGCAGGGCCGCCGCCGCGAGGAGGTGACCGTGACGGTGTGCCCGTACCTCCAGCCGCTGGATGCCGACCTCGCCGAGCGGTACGCCGAGGCCGGTGTCGATGCGGTGGCCGCCCTGCTCCTGCCGTTCGGCGTCGACGGGGTCCGCTCCGCATTCGACGCCCTGCAGCCGGTCTTCGAGCGGGCCGCGTCGCTCTGAGCCCGGGCTCAGCCGCGCATGGCCACCGGCAGGGTCTCCATCCCCCGGAGGACGATGTTGGTCTTGTAGGTGACGTCGTCGACGGTCAGGGCCAGATCGGGCGCCCGCCTGACCAGCGAGGTCAGAGCCACCTGTGCCTCCATCCGGGCCAACGGCGCACCCAGGCAGTGGTGGATCCCGAACCCGAAGCCGAGGTGGTTGTTCGGCGACCGGGCCACGTCGAACCGCTCCGGCTGGTCGAACTCCTCGGGATCGCGGTTGCCCGACGCCAAGAGGAGCATGACGAAGTCGCCGGCCCGGAGCCCGACACCGCCGAGCTCGAGGTCGCCGGTCAGCGAACGACCGGTCAGCTGCACCGGGGACACGTAGCGAAGCATCTCCTCCACGCCGCTGCGGGTCACGGCCGGTTCCGTGCGGAACCGCTCGCACTGGTCGGGATGGCGAAGGAGGGCCAAGGCACCGCCGGCGATGAGGTTGACGGTGGTCTCGTGGCCGGCCACCAGCAGCAGGATGCTGGTCGACAGCAGCTCCGCCTCGCTCAGCACGGTTCCACCGTCCTCGGCCTGCACCAGCCGGCTCAACAGGTCCTCCCCGGGCGCCCGCCGACGCTCCGCCAACAGTTCGAAGAAGTACTGGGCGAACTGGCCGAGCGCCACCACCCGGGCGTCGATCACCTCCTGGGTCAGGAGGAAGTCGGGATCGAGGCCCCGGGCCAGGGCGTGGGACCAGACCTTGAAGCGATCCTGGTCCTCCACCGGCACGCCGAGCAGGTCGCAGATGATGCGCACCGGCAACGGGTAGGCGAACCGGTCGACCAGGTCGACCTCGCCGGACTCCAGCGCCGCGTCGAGGAGCTCGTCGACCACCTGCTGGGTCCGGGCCCGCAACGACTCCACCACCCGGGGGGTGAAGGCCTTGGACACCAGGCCCCGCAGGCGTGTGTGGTCCGGGGGGTCCCGGAAGAGGAACGGCCGCATCTCGAGCATGGCGGCGGCCACGGGGTCGTCGGCGGGCACCCGGGCCCGGATCCCCTGGGGCATGCGCTCGACGTCCACGTTCGTGCTGTCGGAGCTGGCCCGCCGGTCGCGCAGCACGGCCAGGCAGTCGGCGTGGCGGGCCACCACCCAGAATCCCAGGTCGTTACGGTGCACTGGGGCCCGCTGGCGCAGGTCGGCGTAGAGCGGAAAGGGGTCACTGGCCCACAGGGGGTCGTAGGGATCGAACACGGGACGGGCGGGCGTGGTGCCCTTCGGGGAGGATGTCACCGAACGTCGATGGTACCGACCGGCACGGCGGGCGGCGACTCGCAGCCCGAGCGGGACACCCGTTGTGACGGGCGCCCGACCTCCCTACTTTGGGGGCACAGCCAACCGGAAAGGTCGTCCCCATGCCGCAGTCCGTGCTCCTCATCGCCGGAAGATCGTCCGGCATCGGACTGTCCACCTCGGTCGTCGCCGGCAAGCACGGCTACCGGGTCGTGGCCACCATGCGCAACCTCGACGGCGCCGGGCCGCTGCGGGCCGCGGCCGACGAGGCCGGGGTGGAGCTCGACGTCCGCCGGCTCGACGTCACCGATCAGGCGTCGATCACGACCTGCGTCGACGGGGTGGTGGCCGACCACGGGCACCTCGACGTCGTGGTCAACAACGCCGGTGCGGGGCACATCGGGACCATCGAGAACGAGTCCCTCGACGACGTCCGCCAGGTGATGGAGGTCAACTTCTTCGGCGTGGTGGCCGTGACCGAGGCAGTGATACCCCACCTCCGCGCCTCGCACGGGCGGATCGTGACCGTCACCAGCGTGGGCGGCGCGGTGGGACAACCCTTCAACGAGGCCTACTGCGCGGCGAAGTTCGCGGTCGAGGGGTTCATGGAGAGCATGGCGCCGGTGGCCGAGTCCCTCGGTGTCGGCGTCGCCCTCGTCGTTGCAGACCGCGCACCAGGTCGCCGAGGAGATGATGCCCGCCATCCGGCCCGACTCCCCCGCCTTCCGCTTCCAGACGTCGCACTGGGCCCGCGAGTTCGTCGCGCGCAAGCTCGTCGACTACCGCAGTGCCAGTGTCGTGGGCCTGACCAGCGGCTGGCTGCGCTGACGTCGGGCCGACCGGCGAGCTGCCGGAGCCCCGGCGATGGCACCGCTGCTGTCGATGATGGTCCCGGGCACGGCAGACGTGCTGGCCAGGGGTGTCGGGGTAGGGGATCCGTGCCTCGGCTAACCACAGGTCCCTGGTTCGGTCAGTCCCCACAGGCCCTGTACCGAAGAAGGAATAACCGACCTGGTCGGGCAGAACGGCTCTCCCCCTATCGAGAGCATCGTCCATCCACCTCCGGCTTGCCGGCTGAAGATGCCGATATTGCCTCCGTCTTGAAGGCTGACCAAGGTGTTCTGACTAGCTGTGGCGCTCGGCAGAAATCTTGCCAGGGCCCAATACGCCCTGGTGGAGGGCAAGTAGGCGTAGTACACGGAACCGGGCTCTGTCCCCTCGATATCCGATGCCGGATCGTGGGTGAAGGCGACAAACGCAGCGACAAGAGCCGCTTTGTCAGCCTCCGTTGCCGGAAGGTCCCGGGGCGAGGAGCCGGCACTCGACCCAGACGTTGTCCGGGTCGATGACGAGTTGACTGGTGCGCTTGTCGAGGTTGCCGTGGTCGCACTGGGCGTTGCGGTTGCCTTGGGCTCGGTGGCTTGTGAACCACACCCCGCCAACCCGAACACGAGTAGGGCACACCCGGCGAGCGCGCCAGGAATCGTGCGCCTCACCGACATCTCCCGTCGCCTGGTGGCCTGACCCTCACGTTTGCCGAAGCTACTCGTTCTCGGTGGCTCGGGATCGATGCCGATCCTGCCCCACCACGGACCGTTCGGCCACGGTCCCGACATGCCACGCTCATCGGCGGCATGCGGCACGTTGCCCTTCGCCGACGGGCGTCAATCGGGGAGCACCTCAGGCATTGCTCCCTCCAGGTTGACTGGGTCCTTTCAGTGAACGCCCGTGGGGGCCGTCGTATTTGTGGCGGCCGAGTCCGTCGACGCGAACACCGGCGACACGTGAAGCGCACCGCCACCGCACGCGTGGATCTGGGGCACAGGCACCACGGCGAACGACGTGTCATTCGGAGGCGTGATCTCGACCTGCGAGGCCACCGAGCACGAGGTCGTGCCGACGGGGACGTCACCGTACCCGAGGTTGAAATAGGCCGTCTGCCCAGGGGCCAACGACACATCGGTCACTGCGACGTTCTCGAAGGTCAGCCCGCCGCCTCGGGTCACGACGGTCGCCAGATTGCCGCCGCTGGCGTTCAGCAACTCCATCCCGGGGTACCCATGCATCACACACAGCATGGTGGAGGTGTTGGTGAGGAAGAACGTCAGCTCGATGGTACCCGCGGCCCCTTCCGATCCGAAGAGGGCGATATTGAGCTGGGATGGCTGGCACGTTGCGGTGGCCACGGTGGTACTCGCCGGGGCCGCGGTGGTTGAGGCACCAGTGCCCGTCGTGGCGGTTGCACTCGTCGTCGTCGTCGTCGAGCCCCGCGAGGTGGACGTGCTCGAGCTCGACGAACTACTCGTGCATGCACCGAGCGCTGACCCGGCGACGAGAGCCGCCACCGCCATCGCCGCCGCCCGTGCCGTGATCCGCATGGTTCTGCTCCTCCATACCCCTGCCTGATGTCTCTCCATCATGTGATGGGGGACAAGAGAGTGCCAGGGCCGAAGGTCACCGTTGGCGCGTACCACTGCCCTCTCCTCGAGAAGGGGCCCGGGGTAGTTCCGGGCAAGCTATCCCAGGTCCTGAACTACGGCCCGGTGGAACCAGAACTGTCGCACAAGGCGACGTAGGCTCGGAACGTGAACGAGAGCAGTCGTGACGAGGTCATTCGGAGCCTCGTTCAGCTGATCGAAGCGGACCAAGAGGTTCGTCACCGTCTCCGAACAAGTGAGGCAATTCTCCGCGGTGCGATCAAGGACATCGAAGAGGGTGTCGACTTCGCCACAGCGATCCAATCGGCGCAGGCCGCGGAAAATCGCCAGAGCGTCGACGACGCACTGAGCGCTCTCGAGCTTGCTCGTCATGAAGTGCGCCTCGTTGTCACCACGGCCGGCCTCGGAGAAGGAATGACCATCGCTGACCTCGCTCGTGCATGGGGCATCTCCCGGCGCTTGGCTGCTCGGCTCGCCAAGGAAGTCAGGGGTGGGGATTGACGGGTTGGCGTCGCCACCACAGGGGGTAGCTGAGGCCGTGCCGCTGATGGCATCCGGAAATGCCACATTCGCCGATCTCCCGTCGACGATGCTCGTCGGGACAGGCGGTCTACGACGCCAAGCAGTCTGAGCACCGGCCGAATATGGCGACGTGGTGTGGGTCGACGGTGAATCCCAGCTCCCGCTTGGCCTTTCGTGCCAGATCCCGGAACAACTCGTCCTTCGCCTCGACACGCTTGCCGCACTGTTCGCAGATGAAGTGGGCGTGGGCGTGGGCTGCCAACTGGTAGGTGACCGGCCCGTGGCCGAGGTGCGTGTGGGTGACGACGCCAAGCTTCTGCAGTTCCTCGAGGTTCCGGTAGATGGTGGAGAGATGGACATCGGGTGATCGCTTCTGTACCGCAGTGGCCAGCTCCTCGGCCGTGAGATGGCGATCGGTCTCGAAGAGGATCTCGAGGAGGATCCTCCGAGAGGGTGTGGCCCGCCCGCCTTGCGCCCGCAGCAGTGCGAAGACCTCGTCCACCGTGCTGGGCGGCTCACCTCTGGCGTCCGGCGGAGCGAGCTGCTTCGACATACGTCCAGGATAGACGCCGAATTGCCATCGGGGCCTCCTCCTTGTTGCGAAGACTGTGCAACTAGGTAGGATACGCATCGAAAGCACCGGCCCCGATCTCTGGGCGGCCCAAGCCACCCCCGAGGAGAAGCGTCACGATGACCATGACGGAGGTTGCCCCGCCTGTCGGTCGCCTGAAGCAACTCCATCGTGCGCTCAACCCTGCAGAGTGGCGGCACGTCAAGTGGATGATGGCCTCCATCCTGCTTCTCCACGTCATCGGGTTCGGCGTGTTCATCGCCTTCGTGGTGCCCGGCCACTACAAAGGTCTGGGGATCGGGGTCAGCGTCCTCGCCTACACGCTGGGCCTCCGTCACGCTTTCGACGCCGATCACATCTCGGCCATCGACAACACCACCCGCAAGCTCATGAACGAACGGCGAGGGGTGGAGGGTGCGAAGAAGCCCCTCAGCGTGGGCTACTTCTTCTCGCTGGGGCATTCGACCATCGTCATCGCCATCGGGGTGGGCATCGTGATCGCCGAGAAGGCGGTCTACGGGGCGGTCTCCAACAGCAACTCCGGCCTCGAGCAGTTCGGGGGCGTCTTCGGCACCATCGTGTCGGCCTCGTTTCTCTACCTGATCGCCCTGCTCAACGTCATCATCCTGGCCGGGATCATCAAGGTGTTCCGGACCATGCGGAAGGGAACCTACGACGAGGAAGAACTGGAGCGGCAACTGGAGAACCGGGGCCTCATGTACCGGTTCTTCGGCAAATGGATGAAGTCGATCACCAAGGAGTGGCAGTTGTACCCGGTGGGGGTGGTGTTCGGCATGGGCTTCGACACCGCCACCGAGGTCGCCCTGCTCGCCACCACCGCCCTGCTCGCCACTCAGTCCTTGCCCTGGTACTCGATCATGTGCCTGCCCATCCTGTTCACCGCCGGGATGTCCCTCATGGACACCTTGGATGGCTGCTTCATGAATGTCGCCTACGGGTGGGCGTTCTTCAATCCGGTCCGCAAGGTCTATTACAACCTGGCCATCACGGGGCTTTCCGTGGCGATCTGCTTCTTCATCGGCACCGTCGAGGTCCTCGGCCTGCTGCCGATGGAGCTTCACCTCCACGGCCACTTCTGGGACGACATGGCCGGGTTCAACATCAACACGGCAGGCTTCGTGATCGTGGGTATGTTCGTCCTCACCTGGATCGTTGCGCTGGCCATCTGGCGCATCGGCAACGTGGAAGAGAAGTGGAGTGCCAAGCTCAAGGTCGCAGAGACCTGACCGAGCGTCATAACTCACAATCCACTGTCCCCGGACCTCGGTCATCGGAACGGGGACGGCAGATCGATCGAGGCAGCGGCTGGCCCTCGGCGACGACAGACGCGCCGTCCGTCACACACCCATAGGGTGGAATACGGAGATGGTCACACCCACCCGAGCCGACAGGGCCGAACCAGAGCCCATGCTGCGCGGTCTTGTCGCGCCCCGCGGAGGGCTGCTCCAGCCGTCGCTGGCCGCTGCGGCCGCGCTGGAAGGCCTCAGCGACCTGCCTGAGGACTCGATCCTGCGCACGTTCCATCCCGCCGTCGCCAGTTGGTTCCACCGCCGCTTCCCGTCGGGGCCGACCGAACCGCAGCGCGTCGCATGGCCGCGCATCATCACGGGGGAGGATGTGCTGGTCGCCTCTCCGACGGGCACAGGCAAGACACTGACAGGGTTTCTGGTGGCGATCGATGCCGCCTACCGTGCCCATGCCGATGGAACGGCACCTCCGGACGTCGCCCCCAGGGGGCCCGGGGTCGTCTACGTCTCGCCACTCCGGGCACTGGCCACCGATGTCCACCAGAACCTGCAGCTGCCGCTGGCCGGCATCGCGGACGAAGCTGCCCGCCTGGGTCTCACCGCTCCGAAGCTGTCGGTGGCGGTGCGTACGGGCGATACCCCGGCGGCCGAACGGGCGGCCATGCGCCGATCGCCTCCCGATCTGCTGGTGACCACACCCGAGTCCCTGTACCTGCTGCTCACGGCGGCATCATCGAGGTCGATCCTGCGGGGAGTGCACACCGTCATCATCGACGAGGTGCACACGCTCGCCCGCGACAAGCGGGGGTCGCATCTCGCCCTCACCCTCGAGCGGCTCAACCAGCTGGTGTCGGCCCATGGTGGCCGACTCCAACGCATCGGATTGTCGGCCACCCAGCGCCCCCTCGAGGTGGTGGCTCGCCTCCTGTCGGGATCGGATCCGTCGCGGCCCCCCACTGCCATCGTGGACTGCGGCCACCGGCGCGATCTCGACGTAGCCATCGAGCTTCCGGACAGCGAACTCGAAGCTGTCACCAGCAGCTCTCAGCTTTCCGACGTGCTCGACCTCATCGCCGCCCACGTCCTCGAGCACCGCACGACGCTCGTGTTCGTCAACACGCGCAAGATGGCCGAGCGCGTCGCCCATCAGCTGGCCAAGCGCCTCGGGTCTCCCTCCGACGGCGACGCCTCCACTGCGGACGCCACCGGCCGGGCCACCGACCCGATCGACGCGGCACTGCAGGTGGCGGCCCACCACGGCAGTCTCTCGACCGCCCGTCGGCGAATCGTCGAGCAGCGCCTGCGGGCGGGCGACCTACGGGCACTGGTGGCTACGGCCTCCCTCGAACTGGGGATCGACGTCGGCCCCGTGGAGCTGGTGTGCCAGATCGGCTCGCCCCGAGCGATCGGGACGTTCCTCCAGCGAGTGGGGCGGGCAAACCACCAGCTCGAGGGCACGCCGGCCGGGCGCCTCTACCCACTCACGCGGGACGAACTCGTCGAATGCACGGCACTGCTGGCGGGGGTCCGTGCCGGCCACCTCGACGTGCTGCAGCCTCCGGTGGCCCCGCTCGACGTGCTCGCCCAGCAACTGGTGGCCGAGGTCGCTGCCGCCGAGGAGTGGGAGGTGGAGCACCTCTACGAACTGGTGCGGCGAGCCGCACCTTACGCCGAGCTCTCCCGCGGGACCTTCGACGAGGTGGTGGAACTGGTCTCGTGGGGGATCCAGACAGGACGGGGCCGGCGGGGAGCCCATCTCCACCATGATGCAGTGAACGGACGTCTCCGCGCCCGGCGCGGGGCGCGACTGGCCGCCCTCACCAGCGGTGGGGCCATACCCGAGACGGGCGACTACCGGGTCGTGCTCGACCCCGACGGCGTCACCGTGGGCTCGGTGCACGAGGACTTCGCCGTAGAGGCCACGGCCGGGGACATCTTCTTGTTGGGCACCCACTCGTGGCGGGTGAAGAAGGTGGAGACCGGAACGGTGCGCGTCGTCGACGCCGGCGATCTGCCTCCTACCATTCCCTTCTGGCTGGGCGAGGCGCCGGCGCGCACGGCGGAGCTCTCCGAAGAGGTGGGCTCCCTGCGGGCCGACCTCGAGCCGCTGCTGGCCGCGGGCGACGGCGAGGAAGCGAGGCGGGCCGTCCGTCGCAGGGCCGGCGTCTCAGCGGAGGTGGCCGACCAGGTGGTGGCCTACCTCGGTGCCGGACTGGCTGCGCTCGGGGCGCTCCCCACCCGGGACCGCATCGTCATCGAGCGGGTCTTCGACGACAGCGAGGGAACCCAGCTCATCATCCACGCGCCCTACGGTGGCCGCATCAACAGGGCGCTCGGGCTGGCCTTGCGAAAGCGCTTCTGCGTGTCCTTCGACTTCGAGCTCCAGGCGGCGGCCGACGACGATACCGTAGTGCTCTCCCTCGGGCCCCAGCACAGCTTTCCCTTGTCCCAGGTACCCAAGATGTTGCCGAGCCGCACCGCCACCGACGTCCTCACCCAGGCGGTGCTCCCCCATCCGATGCTGGCCGCACGTTGGCGCTGGAACCTCAACCGGGCACTGGTGATCCCCCGCTCCCGCAGTGGGCAGCGCCGCCCGATCCATCTCCAGCGCATGGAGGCCGACGATCTCCTGGCCGCCACGTGGCCGGCGTTGGCTGCCTGCCAGGAGAACGCCGCCCCCGGCCCGGTCCCGGTCCCTGACCACGTGCTCGTGCGACAGACGGTGGTGGACTGTCTGACCGAGCCGCTCGACGCCGCCGGTCTGGTCGCACTGCTCGAGGACTTGGAGGCTGGACGCGTCGGGGTGCACTTAGTCGAATCGGCGGAACCGTCCCCTCTCTCCCACGGCATCCTGACCGGGCGTCCTTTCACCTTCCTCGACGGGGCACCGCTGGAGGAGCGCCGGACGCGAGCGGTGGCGGTCCCGCGCGGCCTGGGCCCACTGGGTCCCGCCGGGCTGCCCGTCGCCGTCTCGGAGCTCGGCCCGCTCGATGACACTGCCGTTGCCGAGGTGCTCGACCAGGTGCGCCCCCGGCCACGTGATCCCGACGAACTACACGATCTCCTTCTCTCGCTGGTCCTTTGCCGACCGGTGCCTGCATGGCAGCACTGGTTCGAGCAGCTGCAGATGGACGGTCGTGCGACCCTGGTGGCCGGCTGTTGGGCACCGACCGAGCGCCTGGCCATGGCTGAAGCTCTGGACCGGTCCATGACCGACCCGATGGCCGCGGGCGACGAAGCGCTGGCCGAGTGCGTGGGCGGCCATCTCGAAGTGGCAGGTCCGGTGACGGTCGGCCAGCTGGTGGCGTGTGAGCCACTCCCCACGGGCTCCGTCCGGGGTGCACCGGTGACCGTGGCCCGGGGCCGCACGGGCCTGGCGCGCCTGGAGGCGGCCGGCTCGGCCATCGAACTGCCCGACGGTCGGTGGTGCGCCCGTCACCTGCTGGTGCGCCTGCACGCGGCCAGCCGGGGCCGTCGGCGCCGGCATGTGGAGCCGGCCACCATCGCCGACTTCGTGCGGTTTCTGGCTTGCTGGCAACACGTGGCCGCGGGGACCCAGGCCGAGGGGCGTGCCGGGCTGCTGTCGGTCATCGAGCAGCTCCAGGGCTTCGAGGTGGCTGCGGGCGAGTGGGAGCGTCATGTCCTGCCGTCCCGCGTAGCGGGCTACGACCCGCACTGGCTCGACGAGCTGTGCCTGGCAGGCGAGGTGGCATGGGGCCGCCTGACCCCGCGCCCCGAACCTGGCTCCCCGGATGGCGAGGGCGGCCCAGGGCCGACACGAGCCCGGCGGGGTTCGTCGACGCCGTCGCCAGCCACCCCACTGGCCATCGTGGCTCGCCAGGACCTGGCCTGGATGCTGGCTGCCGTGCGCGCGGACAACGGTCTGATCGAGCCGGCCACAGGCGCGTCGGCGGACATCCTTGCCGCGCTGCGGGCGCGGGGTGCCTGCTTTCGCTCCGAGCTGGCGTCGGCCTCGGGGCGCCTCGGCGCCGAGATCGACGAGGGTCTGTGGGACCTGGTGGCCCGTGGCATCGTCACGGCGGATGCCTTCTCGGGCGTGCGCTCCCTGCTCTCGACCCGCGTCCGCCGGCGATCCGGAGCTCGCCGGGGCACCGCTCGACGGGCTGCGCTCGGTCGCCAGCGAGCAATGATGGGGAGCGGAATCGGCGAAGGTCGCTGGTCGCTCCTGCCCGAGCCTGACGTCACCGGCACCGGTTCGCAGAGTGGGCCACCCGTCGAGGAATTGGCCGAGGCCGTGGCGTGGCAGCTGCTGGCCCGCTGGGGGGTCGTCGCCTGGGATCTGTGGTCGCACGAGTCGTACCGCATCCCCTGGCGCGATGTGGTGCGCGCCCTTCGCCGGCTCGAGGCTCGCGGCCAAGTACTGGGAGGACGCTTCGTGGCGGGCGCTTCCGGTGAGCAGTACGCCTCACCGGAAGCGGCGTCGCTGTTGGCCGACGTGCGCCGTGATGCCGGGCGGGGGGCCGAGGTGGTGGTGGCCGGTGCCGATCCGCTCAATCTGACGGGGGAATTGTTGGGTGGACGCCGGGTGCCCGCGGTGCGGCACCGCACCGTTCGCTACCGGGATGGTGTCCCTGCGGATCCAGTGCCCACCGCTCGATCGCTGTGACCAGGTCGAGCAGACCGACCGTCCGGTTTCCCGGCGCGACTGACCGCCTCACCGTGACCATTGGCTCTTGCGGACGCTGCTCTCCGGGTGCATCCTGCGGATGTCCGGCCGTTACCAGGAGGACCATGCGATGAAGGCACTTGTCTACGAAGGGCCCGGCTCCAAGACGTGGAAGGACGTGCCCGACCCCACGGTCCGTGACGACACCGACGCCATCGTCCGAGTCGATGCCACCACCATCTGCGGGTCTGACCTGCATATCCTGAAAGGTGACGTCCCCGAGGTCACCGTCGGGCGGATCCTGGGCCACGAGGCCGTCGGTACGGTCCTCGAGGTCGGAACCGGAGTCAAGACCCTCGCCCCCGGCGACCGGGTGCTCGTTTCGTGCATCTCGTCCTGTGGGCGTTGCCGCTTCTGCCGGGAGGGTCGCTATGGCCAGTGCCTCGGTGGCGGCGGGTGGATCCTCGGGCACCTCATCGACGGCACCCAGGCCGAGATCGTCCGGGTCCCCTTTGCCGACACCTCCACCTACCCCGTACCCGAGGGAGCGAGGGACGAGGAGATCCTCATGCTCGCGGACATCCTCCCCACCGCCTACGAGGTCGGGATCCTGAACGGCAGGGTGCAACCCGGTGACACGGTGGCCGTGGTCGGTGCCGGTCCCATCGGCCTGGCGGCCATCCTCGGCGCCAAGCTCTTCTCACCGAGCCACGTGGTGGCGATCGACCTCGCCGATGGGCGCCTCGAGGCCGCCAAGCGCTTCGGGGCCGACGTAGTGGTCAACAACGGACACGAGGACGCAGTCGCTGCCGTTCAGTCGCTCACCGACGGGCTCGGCGCAGACGTGGCCATCGAAGCGGTCGGCATCCCTGGAACGTTCGAGCTGTGCACCGAGCTCGTGCGGGCCGGCGGGCATGTAGCCAATATCGGTGTCCACGGGCAACCCGCCACCCTGCATCTCGAGTCGCTGTGGATCCGCGACGTGACCATCACCACTGGTCTCGTAGATACGTACTCGACGCCCACCCTCCTGCGTCTGGTGACCGCACGCCAGATCGATTCGACCCGATTCGTCAGCCACCACTTCGACCTCCACGAGATGGTCGAGGCCTACGACGTGTTTGCACGAGCAGCCGACACCGGCGCGCTCAAAGTCGTGTTGTCCCACTGAGTCGGGTTTGGGCTCCGAACCGGGCAGGGGTGCCGGCAGGGTCATCGGTCGGGGGCA
>PLHF01000118.1:0-30151 GCA_003138855.1 Acidimicrobiaceae bacterium
AGCGGCGGGCGACCGAGGTGCCCGGCGGCCTGCGGGTGTCGCGATCCGGCGGCCGTCTCTCGGTCGGCCCGGCGAACCCGTCACCCGGGCCGGGGGTGACCGGCACTCCGGTACAGTCTGGCCGTGGCCACCCCGGTGAATGAGGCAGTAGTCGGTCCGGAACGCCTCGAGGACGGTGACGAGGTCGGTCGGGTGATCGTGCCGGAAGCCGACCTCCAGGCCCGCATCGNNGTGCTCAAGGGCGCCTTCATGTTCATGACCGACCTGTCGCGTGCCATCTCGCTCCCGGTGGACGTCGACTTCATGGCGGTGTCCTCGTACGGCAGCGCCACGCGTACCTCGGGCGTGGTCCGCATCGTCAAGGATCTCGACATGGACCTGACCGACCGGCACGTGCTGGTGGTCGAGGACATCGTCGACAGCGGCCTCACCCTCAGCTACCTGCAGCGCTATCTACGGGCCCGCAACCCGGCCAGCCTCGAGGTGTGCGCGCTGCTGGTGAAGGAGGGCCAACAGCGCACCCAACTGGACCTGCGGTATGTCGGGTTTCACATCCCCCCGGAATTCGTGGTGGGATATGGACTTGATGTCGACGAGCGCCTGCGCAACCTCAAGGCGATCTACGCCTATGCAGGCCCCCCGTCGTAGGGCAGCGGCCGCCCGGTGAGCGTCGACACCGCCCGCATCGAGCGGGCTGTCCTCGAGATCCTGACGGCAGTGGGCGAGGATCCCGGACGCGACGGCCTGCTCCGGACCCCGTCGCGGGTGGGCAAGATGTACCAGGAGCTGTTCGCCGGCTTCGGCGAGAACCCCGCCGACCATCTCGAGGTGACCTTCGCCGCCGACCACGACGAGATGGTGATGGTGCGCGACATCCCCTTCGCCTCGCTGTGCGAGCACCACATGGTGCCGTTCATCGGGAAGGCCCACCTCGCCTACATCCCCGGCGACGACGGCCGGATCACCGGGCTGTCCAAACTGGCCCGCCTGGTGGACGGCTATGCCAAGCGGCTGCAGGTGCAGGAGCGGATGACCTCGGAGATCGCCGATGCCATCGAGGAGGCACTGGCACCGAAGGGCGTGTTGGTGGTGGTGGACGCCGAGCATCTGTGCATGTCGATGCGGGGGGTCAAGAAGTCGGGCACGTCGACCATCACCTCGGCGGTCCGGGGACTCTTCCGGAGCGACGCATCGACCCGGTTCGAGGCCATGCAGTTCGTACGCGGCCGCTGATCGATCCGCCGGGGCGGGAGCGGGTGGCCCCGTGCTGGTTTACGCTGTGCCCCCATGCCCGGACCGACGACAGAGGAGCGACCCCTGGTGATGGGGATCCTCAATGTCACCCCTGACTCCTTCTGGGACGGCGGCCAGTGGTTCGAGACACAACAGGCAATCATGAGAGGCCATGAGATGATCGCCGAAGGCGCCGACATCATCGACGTGGGGGGCGAGTCGACCCGGCCCGGGGCGTCCGAGGTCCCGGTGGAAGAGGAGTTGGCACGGGTGGTCCCGGTCGTCGAGGCCCTGGCCGGGCGGGTCCGGATCTCGATCGACACCACCAAGGCGGCGGTGGCGGACGCCGCGGTGGAGGCCGGGGCCTCGCTGATCAACGATGTGTCGGCCACCTTGTGGCCGGTGGCGGCACGGCACGGCGTGGGATGGGTGGCCATGCACCGGAAGGGGACTCCTGCCTCGATGCAGCTCGACCCCCGCTACGACGACGTGGTGGCCGAAGTGTCCGCCCTGCTGGTCGACTGGGCCGCCCGGGCCGCGGACGCCGGGGTGGACGACGTGTGGATCGACCCGGGCATCGGCTTCGGAAAGACAGTCGACCACAATCTCCAGCTCCTCGCCGCCCTGGACGCGCTGGTGGCCACCGGCATCCCGGTGCTGGTCGGCACCAGTCGCAAGGGCTTCCTGGGTGTACTGGCCGCCTCCCCCGACGGAACGCCGGCTCCGGTGGGGGAACGCCTCCCCGGATCGCTGGCCACGGCCACGTGGGCCATGCAGCAGGGGGCGGCCATGGTGCGGGTCCACGATGTGGCCGCAACCGTCCAGGCCGCGGTGCTGGTCGGTCGCAAGGGTGCGGATACGGGGGCCGGGGCATGAAGGGCAAGTGGGCGGCGGGGATCCCGCCACGCAACTTCACCTGGGTGATCAAGGACCGCCTGGCCATCAGCGAGCGGCCCGGGGGATTCGCCCCCAACCATCGCAAGGTGCGGCGCCAGGAGGAGATCATCTGGCTGCAGGTGCAGGGGTTCACCCGGGTGGTGTCGCTGCTCCCCTCCTCCCACAACCTCCAGGCCTACGAAGAGAAGTCGCTGGCCAGTGTGCACTTCCCCCTGCCCCTCACCGGTGACGTCCGGGGGGTCCTGGCCGACATCTACCGCGAGCTGCACACCGGCCTGGCCGGTGGCGAACGGATCCTGGTCCACCAGGAGGAGCTCGGCGACCGGGTCACCGGCGTGGTGGCCGGGTACCTCCTGTGGTCGGCACGCCTGCCGAGCGGGCCCCAGGCCATCACGGTGCTCGAGCACATGACCGGGCACGCCATGGGGCCGGGTGGCCGCGAGCTGGTGGAAGTGGCCGGCCAGCTGTCGCCGGCCGCGGTCCGGCCCGGCACCGGTGATGACTCCTCGCGCCACGGGTGATCCCCGGGTGATGGCACCCTCGGGGACGCGGGACACGCTCACGGCCGGCGGGCCGGACGCCGGGGACCAGATCGAGCTGCGCGGCCTCCGGGTGATCGGCACCCACGGGGTGCTGCCCGAGGAGAAGAGCCGGGCCCAACCCTTCGAGATCGACCTCGACCTCTCCGTCGACCTGACCCGGGCCGGGGCGACCGACCGCCTATCGGACACCGTCGACTACGCCGGTGTCGCCGGAGCGGCGGCGGG
The DNA here is from genome assembly GCA_003138855.1 of Acidimicrobiaceae bacterium. Taxonomy (GTDB): domain Bacteria; phylum Actinomycetota; class Acidimicrobiia; order Acidimicrobiales; family RAAP-2; genus Bog-756. The sequence continues at coordinate 2,898 of PLHF01000118.1, forward strand.
GATCGTGTCCGGGCCGACGTCCTTCGAGCTCCTGGAGGCCCTGGCCGGGGCGGTCGCCGAGGCGGCGCTCGCCTCCGACGTGCGCATCGCGGCGGTGACGGTGAGCCTGCGCAAGCTCCAGCCCCCGCTGGCCGTCGACATCGGCACCGTCGGTGTGCGGATCACCAGGCACCGGTGACCTCGTCACAGACCGCACCGCCGACGGCCCGGGCGTTCATCGGCCTCGGCTCGAACCTGGGCGATCGGGCCGCCCACCTCCGCCGGGCCGTGGATCAGCTCCGAGGCGGCAGCGATGCGCCGGTGACCGCGGTGTCCCGGGTCTACGAGACCGAACCGATCGGCGGACCCGACGGGCAGGGCCCGTACCTCAATCTCGTGGTGGAGCTGGCGGTCGACCCGGGGGTCAACCCCTACCGGATCCTCGAGCAGTGTCACCGCCTCGAGGCCGCCGCCGGCCGGGTACGGACGGTCCGATGGGGCCCGCGCACCCTCGATGCCGACGTCCTGTGGATCGACGGCGTGGTCCTCGACGACCCCTCGCTCACCATCCCCCATCCGCGATGGCGGCAGCGCCGGTTCGTCATGGCGCCTCTGGGAGAGCTGGCCCCCGACCTGGCCGACGACGAGGCGATCGCCACCGCTGGTGGCGAGGTGACGGCCGTGGGTACACTGTGAGGAGCAGCACCAAGAGTTCCTGATGCGAACGGCACCCGATGATGGGGCTGGAACGTCGAAAGGGGTCTCGTGACCACATTCCGTCTCATCGGACCAGGCCGGGCCGGCCGGTCGTTGATGGCAGCGCTGGACGCTGTCGGGGGCTACCAGTGCAAGGGCGCGCTCGGGCGCGACCGACCGTTGACCGGTGCCGCCCGCGGCGTCGACCTGCTGGTGATCGCCACGCCTGACGACGCGGTGGCCGAGGTCGCATCGAAGGTGGAGCCGGTGGACTCGACAGCGGTCATCCACCTGTCGGGCTCGTTGGGGCTCGGGGTGCTGGGGACCCACCGCCGCCGTGGCTCCCTGCACCCGCTGGTCCCCCTCCCCGACGAGACGATCGGGTCCCGCCGCCTGACGTCGGGTATCACCTTCGCCGTGGCCGGTGATCCGATCGCCCGACGACTGGCGGACTCGCTGGGCGGGCGGGCACTCGAGGTCGACGAGGACGATCGGACCGCCTATCACGCAGCCGCAACCATCGCCGCCAACCACCTGGTGGCCCTCGTCGGCCAGGTGGAGCGGGTGGCGGCCACCGCCGGTCTCCCCCTGGACGCGTTCGCCGGCCTGATGCGAGCGGCCCTGGACGACGCCGTGGCCCTCGGCCCGCGCTGTGCCCTGACCGGTCCGGCGGTGCGCCGCGACTGGGGCACGGTGGAGCGCCACCGGGCCGAGCTGACCGGGATGGCCGGTCACCGGACCGAATTGGCGGCCTACGACGCCATGGTGGGCCTGGCGCGGAGGCTCTCGATCGACGCGGCCGAAGGGCGGACGCAGTCGTCCGCGGTGGCCGCCGGAGCGGAGCGGGTGGCGTGAGCACGGCCATCGCCCCGGCCCCGGCGGGTTCGACCGCCGTCACGCCCGCCACCGTCACCGGCGGGCTCGACGTGGTCGTCATCGAGACCCTGGCCGAGTACGCCGAGACCCTGGACGCCGTGCGGCAGTCGGGCAGGACGGTGGGCGTGGTCCCCACCATGGGGGCGCTCCACGCCGGGCACCGTTCGCTCGTCGAGCGGGCCGCGGCGGAGTGCGACGTGGTGGCGGTCTCCATCTTCGTGAACCCCACCCAGTTCGGCGAGGCGGCGGACCTGGCCAACTATCCGCGCACCCTCGAGTCCGACCTCGAGGTGGTGTCCGGCGCCGGTGCCCACCTCGTCTTTGCGCCCTCGGTCGCCGAGATGTACCCGGAGTGGCCGGCGGCAACCACCACCATGGTGTCGGTCCCCGCCCTGAGCCGCCGGTGGGAAGGTGCGTCCCGCCCGGGCCACTTCGACGGGGTGGCCACCGTGGTGGCCAAGCTCCTCTCCACGGCAGGCCGGTGCCGGGCCTACTTCGGGGAGAAGGACTTCCAGCAGCTCGCCGTGGTCCGGCGCCTGGTGCGCGACCTCTCGCTGCCGGCGGAGGTGGTCGGTTGCGAGACGGTCCGCGACTTCGACGGCCTGGCCCTGTCCAGCCGCAACGTCCGGCTCTCGACCGAGCAGCGACGGGCCGCCCTCGTCCTGTCCCGTGCGCTCCGGGCCGGTGCGTGGTCGCTGTCCCGGGGAGAGTGCGATCCGTCGTCCGTCGAGGCGGAGATGGTCCGGTTGGTCGCCGACCAGCCCGAGGTGGAGCTGGACTATGCGGCCGTCGTGCACGCCGATGACCTCGAGCCCGCCCGTAGCTGCTCCCCGGCCCGCCCGTTGCGCCTGTTGATCGCCGGCACCGTCGGCCCGGTGCGCCTGATCGACAATCTCGGCCCCCACGGCGCTCGTTGATCCGTGCCCGGATCTCAGCCCCGTCTCCCCACTCCCCATGACCCGCGCCCGTGTCGCTCTTCCGGCCGGGTGACCCCGGCGTGAGCGATCCGGGGGCAGCACCGGGCGATCTGGACGTGCTCGTCCTCGGGAGCGGGGTCGCCGGCCTGTCGGCCGCCGTCCGGCTCGCCGCACCGATGTCGCCCGAGGGTGGGGCGTTCGGGATCGACGCCGGCGGACTGCGGGTCGGCGTGCTGACCAAGGCGGAACTGTGGCAGTCGGCCACCCGGTGGGCGCAGGGCGGCGTGGCCGCCGTGCTCGGGGGTGACGAGGACTCCACCGACCTCCACCTGGCCGACACCCTGGCCGCCGGGGCGGGCCTGTGCGACACCGATGCCGTCCGGGTGCTCGTCGACGAGGGCCCGTCGCGCGTGCACGAGCTGATCGCCATGGGCGCGGTGTTCGACCGGCAGCCCGGCGGGGCCCTGGCCCTGGCCCGTGAAGGTGGCCACTCCACCGCCCGGGTGGTCCACGCCGGCGGTGCCGCCACCGGTGCCGAGGTCGAGCGGGCCCTGGTCGATGCCACCCGCGCCTCTGCCGCCGCGGTGCTCGAGGAGTGGTTCGCTCTCGACCTGCTGGTGGAGGGAGGCCGATGCCGCGGCGTGCGCGCGCTCAGCGCAGAGGGCCGGATCGTCGAGGTGCGGGCAGAGCACACCGTGCTGGCCACCGGGGGAGCCGGCCAGCTGTTCGCGGTGACCACCAATCCGGCCGAAGCCACCGCCGACGGCCTGGCCATGGCCCTTCGTGCCCGGGTGCCGGTCGCCGATGTGGAGTTCATGCAGTTCCATCCCACCGCGCTCCACCATCCGGCGATGCCCCGTCCGCTGCTGTCGGAGGCATTGCGTGGCCATGGTGCGCTGTTGCGCGATGCACGCGGGGAGCGCTTCGTCGACGAGCTGGCTCCTCGCGACGTGGTGAGCCGGGCCATGGCGCAGCGGATGCACGACCAGGGGGTCGACAACCTGTGGCTCGACGCCACCGCCCTCCCTTCGTTCGACCAGCGCTTCCCCACCATCGCCGCCTCGCTGCGGGCCATCGGACTCGATCCCTCCCGCGACTGGCTGCCGATCGCTCCCGCCGCCCACTACCTGTCCGGAGGGGTGATCACCGACCTGTCGGGCGCCACCGCCCTCGCCGGCCTGTGGGCCGCCGGCGAAGTGGCGTGCACCGGAGTGCACGGCGCCAACCGGCTGGCCTCCAACTCGTTGCTGGAGGGGATGGTGTTCGGCGCCCGCCTGGCCGAGGCGATCCTGGCGGGAGAGGACGGCCCCTCGCCGACCGGGGTGATGGGTGCGGTCCTCGACGGGCGCACCGAGCCGGTGGCTCCCGGCCTTGCCGCGCCGTGGACCGGGCACGAGGTGGACGAGGAGGTCGGCCACGGGCCCACCTGGCCGGACGTGGCCAAGACCAGGGACCGTCTGCAGCGGACGATGACCGAGGGGGCCGGGGTGGTGCGCAGCGCCGACTCGCTGGCCGGGGCGGGGAGCGTGGTCGATGCGATCGGATCGGCGATAGGCCACGGCACGCCGGTGGACCGGGCGCACGGCGAGTTGGCGAATCTGGTGACGGCTGCGGGCAGCGTGTTGCGCTCGGCCACCGTGCGATGCGAGACACGCGGGGCGCACGCCCGCAGTGACCATCCGGACACCCTCGACGANNCGGCGTCGGGGTCGATCCTCGATCCGCCCCGGCCTGCCGTGGTCGAAGCGGTGGCGAGGGCCCTCGCCGAGGACCTCCTGCCGCTGGGCGACCTGACCGCGAGCCTGCTTCCCGAGGGCACGGTGTCCACCGTGTCGGTCGTCAGCCGTTCCCACGGCGTGGTCGCAGGCCGGGCGTGCGCGCTCGAGACCTTCGCCCAGGTCGACCCGTCGGTGCAGGTGGAGTGGCACCTCCCCGACGGCACCGCGGTGGCCCCCGGGGACGTGGTGGCCACCGCCACCGGGTCGTTGCGATCGATCCTCACCGCGGAGCGGACGGCGCTCAACTTCCTCGGCCACCTCTCGGGGGTGGCCTCGCTCACCCGGCGCTACGTGGACGCCGTGGCCGCGGCCAACCCGGAGACCCGGGTGCTGGACACCCGCAAGACGACCCCGGGTCTCCGGGCCCTGGAGAAGGCCGCCGTGCGGGCCGGCGGAGGCCACAACCACCGGGGCAGCCTCTCCGAGGCCGTGCTGGTCAAGGACAACCATCTGGGGGGCATCTCCATCACCGATGCCGTGGCCCGGGCGCAGCGCCTGTGGACGGGCCGTATGGTGGAGGTGGAGTGCGATCGGCCCGACCAGGTCGCCGAGGCGGTTGCCGCAGGGGCCACCGTGGTCATGCTCGACAACATGGGGCCGGACCAGGTGGCGACCTGCGTGGCGCAGGTGCGCGCTTCGGGCACCGGTGCACTGGTCGAGGTCTCCGGCGGCGTGGACCTGGCCGGCGCGCCGCTGATGGCCGCGGCCGGCGCCGACCTCATCTCCGTCGGGGCCCTCACCCACTCCGCCCCGGTGCTCGACCTGGGATTCGATCTGCCGCCGGGCCCCGGCGCGAAAGGCTGACCATGCTGCTTGCCATCGATGTCGGAAACACCGAGACGGTCGTCGGGCTGTTCGCCGACGACCTCGCCGCCCCCCTGGGGGAGACCGGCCCCCGCGACGGGAACGAGCCGACCGGCCTGGCCCACCACTGGCGCCTGTCGACGGTGGCGGAGCGGACGGCCGACGAGCACGCCCTGCTGATCACCCAACTGCTCGACCTCGACGGTCTGGACATCGACGACACGGTGTCGGGGATCGCGGTGACCTCCTCGGTCCCGCTGGTCACCTCCAATCTCCGCCTCATGGTGGCGCGGTGGTTCGACGTGCCCGCCGTGGTCCTCGAGCCCGGCGTGAAGAGCGGCATGCCCATCCTCTACGACAACCCGAAGGAGGTGGGGGCCGACCGGATCGCCAACGCCGTCGGGGCCCACGACCTGTTCGGTGGGCCGTGCGTGGTGGTGGACCTGGGCACGGCCACTACGTTCGATGCCATCTCCGCGGCAGGCGAGTACCTCGGTGGGGCGATCACCCCGGGGGTGGCCATCAGCCTCGATGCGCTGTTCGCCCATGCGGCGGCACTCCGCCGTGTCGAGCTGGTCGAGCCGAGGAGCGTCATCGGGAAGTCGACGGTGGAGTCGATCCAGTCCGGCGCCCTCTACGGCTTCTCCGGCCAGGTCGACGGCCTGTGCCGCCGGTTCGCGGCGGTCCTGGGCGAGTGCACGGTGGTGGCCACCGGTGGGCTGTCCGAGCTGATCTCCCCCTACTCGGAGGAGATCGAGTACGTGGAGCCCTGGCTCACGCTGCACGGTCTGCGCATCATCTTCGAGCGCAACGCCGTGCGCCCCAGGGCGCCCCGGGGCGACTGAAGGGCCGACCGCGCCCGTCCCGGACCTCGGGGCGCGAGGTCAGCCGGCCGGGGTCCCCACCGCCAGGCGGCTGACGGTGGAGAAGGTGACCAGGTAGGCGTCGCGGTCGAACCCCGCCGCAGGGAAGAGGACCGACTGCAGGGGGCTCCCGGTGTCCGCACGCGCCAGCTCCGCTCCTGTCCCGATGTCGAGCACGACGGCCTGGTCGATCATGCGGTCGGGATCGTGGTGGCCGGTCAGGAGCTCGCCGGAGCCCGGAAACAGCAGCAGATGGGAGCCGTGGTTCTGGTGCCGGTCCCAGCGTGGGGTGAGGGCTCCGCCGGCCCCGATGTCGAATGCCCGCATGACGCCGTTCCCGCTGTCGTAGCCGACGGCGATGGAGCGGTCGGTGTCGATCAGCGGGGGGTTGGCCACCAGCCCGCCGGGCTCCGCGCAGACCTCGACCGAGGTCACCGCTCCCGAGAGCAGGTCGGTGCGCACCAGGTGGAGGGGGGCCGTGGACAGCCCGTGGCCTCGCAGGGTCCCGGTGTAGCCCTCGGTCCCGTCGCCGTTGTCGAGGAACCACGCCGCCCCCAGGGCGAGCACGCAGTCCCAGCCGTAGGTCTGGCCGGACCGCGTCCGGTAGGGGGCGTGGAACCCCGTGTCGGGGCGCAGGCGTCCGTCCCAGCGGACGCGGAGCAGGCCGGTGTCGCCGACCACGTAGACGTCGTCGCCCTCGGCCGACAGCCGGGCGATCGACGGTTCGGCCAGCGCGCACCGGTCGAGGATCTCCAGGCGGTCCGGCTCCAGGGCCACCAGCTCGCACGCCTCCCGGTCGGCGGGGGCGACGGGGAGGCCCGGACGCGAGCCGGCGAAGTCCTTGGTGACCAGGCAGCCGTCCGGCATGATCACGAACCCGTTGTAGGGGCGGGTGCGGGGGAGGGTGGTGGTCGCCACCACCGACAGGTCGGCCTCCAGGCGGTGGGCGTGGTTCCCGAAGACCACGTAGAGCGAGCCGTTGGCATGGGCGGCCAGGCTTCCGGGCCAGGTCGGCCCCCCGGCCAGGTCGGGCGACCGGAGGATCGGCTCCAGTGTCACCGGGTCGATGCGTTCGACGAACGAGATGGCGTCATCGCCGGCGGTGTGGCGCAGCAGGTACACCTCACCGGGGTCCCGGGTGACCACCATGGTGGCGGCCGGAGCCAGGCGCGAGGTGACGGTGAGGTCCCGCCCCGGCCCGACGCCGAGGCTGACGCCGGAGCCGGGGGCCGCACCCGCGGCAGGGCCGCCCATGGGGACCTGGAGGCGGCCCGGTCCGCCGTCCTCGCAGGACCAGGGGCTCGGCCAGTACGGGGCGCCCCGCGGGGGCCCCGCCATCAGACCGGCGACTCGAGCACGAGCCGGTCGAGGCGGGAGGGCGGCTGGGAGCTCCACAGGTCGTCCACCAGGTCGTCGCGGAGCGGACGCATGGCCGGGTCGTCCCACCGGTTGTGGCGCTGCAGCGGATCGTCGACGAGGTCGTAGAGCTCGCCCTCGGTTCCGTCGTGGGAGGTCCCGGGGAGGTAGGCGGTGCACACCCACCGGTCCCGCATCATGGTGCGGAGGTGGACGTCGGTGCCGAAGATGTCGCTGTCCCACTCGGTGAGCACGCGTTCGAAGCCCCTGGCCTCCGCGTCGGCGTCGTCCATCGGGAGGGACCCGCCCTGCATCCACGGGAGCGGCTCGATGCCGGCGATGGTGCAGAAGGTCGGGGCCAGGTCGACCAGACCGACCGGCCTGGTCACCACCGACGGGGTGGCCGAGGCCGAGGGTGCGGGCCGCCACACCAGGGGGAGCCGCATCAGGGCGTCGACGTGGTAGGGGCCCTTGAACAGCAGACCGAAGTCGCCCTGGAGCTCGCCGTGGTCNNCCGAGCACCCGCCCCAGCGCCTCGTCGATGAGCTCGCACTCGACGGCGTTGCGGGCGTTGACCTCCCGGACCTGGTCGGGGGTGAGCGTGGCCGGCACCCAGGTGGCCGGGGCCTCGTAGTTGGACACCAGCGTCCCGTCGTACCAGAGGCGCCAGTGCCGGGGCTTGCCGTCGATGACAGCCTCACGTTCGGAGCGGTCCTCGGGGTAGCCGGCCGGGAGGGGAACCTCCCGCCAGTCGATCCGGCCCACCTCGGACTCCGGCGGGTCCCACGAGTGGTGGGGGTCGGGGAAGCTCATCCAGCAGAACCAGTCCTCGTCTGCCCCGAGCGAGTCCAGCCAGGTGATCGTCCGGTCGGCGACCCAGTCGGTGTGGTAGATCCCGCGGGCGATGGGGTTGGCCTTGACCTGGGGGGCGCCGGTGTCCCCGCCGCCGGCCCCGTTGACCTGCAGCGACCCGTCGAGGATCGGGTAGAACCCGCCCACGGCATCGGGATGCTCGGCGGCCAGCCACTGCGCATAGTGCAGGGGGCCGATTCCGCCGTGGGTGGCCAGCTCCAGGTGTTCGAACCCGCGGTGCAGCCCGCCGGGCGGCTCGGTGCCGGTGTGGCTGAGCGCGTTCTCGGGGAAGCGGAGGAACGGGTCGAGGAACGGCTCGAAGTGGGCCTTGCCGACCAGCGCGGTCCGGTAGCCGGCCCGGTGCAGCACGTCGGCGACCGAAGGCGCGTCGAGGGGCAGGGGGACCCCGTTCATCCACACGCCGTGGGTGGTCGGGTGCTGGCCGGTCAGGATGGTGGAGCGGGAGGGCATGCACACCACCGACTGGGGGTGGACCCGCTCGAAGCGGATTCCCTGAGCGGCCAGCCCGTCGACGACCGGGGTACGGGCGAGGGCCCCGCCATTGCAGCCGAGGGTGTCATAGCGCTGCTGGTCGGTGGTGACGAAGAGGATCTTGCGGCCCATCGGCGGGCTCCTTTCAAGAGGCCGGCGCGTCCGTCAAGAGGCCGGCGCGTCGGTCAAGAGGCCGGCGCGTCGTTCCCCAGGAAGGTGGGGAGGTACGCCAGCGCGGCCCGGGCGGCACCGCCGATCACCAGCGCCAGGGCGGCCGGCTCGGCGTCGGTGCCGTAGACGACCAGGCAGGTCCCGTCATCGAGGTCGAGGACGTCGATGGTGCCGAGATGCTCGACGAACATTGGGGCGGTGATCCGGTACTGGAGGCGCCGTAGGGTCGGGTCCACGGTCAGCAGGTGCTCGGGCATCGGCAGGCCCGCATGGGTGACGACCACCCGCTGGTCGCCGTCGACGGTGCACGAGTCGATGCCCGGAAACCACTCGTGGACGCGTTCGGGGGCCCCGACCACCTCCCACACCTCGTCGGGAGGGTGGGCCAGCCGCACCTGGTGCCGGACGCTGCCCCGGGTGGCGGTCACGGGTTGGCGGTCGGATCGCCGGCGCCCGTCTGTGGCGGTGGGCCGTCGACACCCAGGATGGCCGTGACGCCTCCGACCATCACCGACTTGGCCCGGGCCGGGCCGAACTGCTGGTCTTCGGTGAGGAGCTGCCAGGACTCGAACGACGTCATGACGTCCACTGCGGCTGCTGCATGGGCGGACCGGGACCCGCCCATCCGGTGCAGCTCGGGGGCGAACAGCTCGATCAGCTGCTGGCGGAGGAACGCCCGGTTCCGTGAGGTTCGTTCGGCCAGCAGCGGCTGGGACGGTGAGCGCAACCGCGACACCTTGGCGGCCTGCCCCGACTCCTCGAAGATCAGGAACCGCTGGTCCACCAGCGCTCGGACCCTGTCCACCAGGGGGTCGCCCGGGGATGCGGCGATGGGCAGCAGGGGGATGGTCCGCTCGAGCTGCCGGTCCACGGCGGACCGGGCCAGGTCGTCGACGTCGTCGAAGTACCGGAAGATCGAGCGGGGGGACAGCCCGGCCCGCTCGGCGATCTCGTCGGTGCTCGGCTGGAGGTTGCCGTCGCGGTAGATGTCGAGGAGCGCGTCGACCACCGCGTCGCGGTTGTGGACCCGCCGCTGGCGCCGCCCGTCCGTCTCGGGCGGCCCGTAGCCGTCCTGGGCCTCCCCGAAGGCTGCGGCATCGGCCGGGCTGGCCTGGGGACCCGGCTTCGTCGTATCGATCATGTCGTGGGCGACGCTACCGCTCATCGGTGGGTCGTGGTCCACCGACCGTCCCCGCAAGCGTGCAGACGTCCCCCACCCCGGGGTCGATCCGGCCGTCGAGGAGGCCGTGGTAGACCGCCTCCACCTCGTCGGCCCCGGCGGCATGGCGGATGGTGAGCCACTGGTCGGTCCACGGCACGAAACGGTTCCACGCGGCGGCCACCGTGCGCTCGAAGCCGTCGCGTCCCCAGTCGCGCCGCCGCTTGGCGATCTGGTCCGGGGCGAACAGGAAGACGGGTCGGGGGCCGGTCAAGGGCTCGGACCGGTCAGCCCGGTTGTCCCAGTGGGTGTCGCCCACCACCATGCTGTAGCGCAGGTGGTCGCCGAAGTGGGCGTGGACCCGTCGGGTGACGTCCCTGCGGCCGGCGATGTCGATGAAGCAGGCGTCGCCCGCCGGGAGCGAGTCGACGTCGTCGTAGGTCACGGTGGTGTCGTAGCAGCCGAGGCCCGCCACGAACCCGAGGTTGGCGCCGGAGGTCAACCCGACCACCTCGACGCCGTCCCGTTCGGCCAGCAGGAACGCCGCGGCGATGGCCGTCTTCGCCGATGCGCTGGAGATCACCGCGGTCGTGGCTCCGAACAGGTCGTTGTCGCCCAGGAAGTCGTCGACCACGAACGACGTCACCATCAACGGCCACAGGAGCATCTGCTGGGCTTCGTGATCGGCGTCGTAGACGGGGTCGCTCTCGACGAAGGAGTAGCGGCTGTAGACGGCGGGCACGGCGCCCCGGGTGGCCGTCAGGTCGGAGAAGCCGCTGTCGTCGATCCGCCCGGGCTGGACCACCACCTCGTCGGCCATCGGGAAGTAGCCGTAGACCCGGGTCGACTCGGCCACGCCCGGCGTCGACGACTCGACGACCTCGCCGAACCCCCACACCGGGACGCGTCCCCAGCCGGTCCCCTCCTCCGGTGTCGGGAAGCACGCCCAATAGCGCATGGCCTCGCCGTAGACGGCGTAGGTGATGTTGTTCGATGTCAGGCCGAAGGCGTCGACACGCAGTCGGGCCTGGCCGGGCTCGAGCGGCACAGGGGGACGCTCGACCGCCCGCATCCGGTGCAGGTCCGACTTGTCGACCTCGAGGTTCATCTGCTCACCTTCCGTCTTCGGATCGGCCCTCGTGGCGGCACGGGCGATCGGGGGCGATGGGCCCGGACCATCCGGACCATCCGGACCATCCTGCCCTCCGCCGACGCGGGCGGGGGACCATCTGCGGCCCCGGACCCGGCGGCGCGTACCGTAACAGTTGACAGTTAATATGACAAGTGTTTGGCTGATGGTTCCTGCCCGTTCCGTGCGATGGCCGCACGGGTGCCGCCGGGACGACAGCATCAGCCGAGGAGTGGCCATGACCGACAGCATCGTGCTCGACTCACTGCAGCGGAGGATGCGGGCCATGCACTCGCTCTACTACGACGCGGTGTCCACCATGGACCTCGACCAGGTCAACCATTTCGAGCGCGAGGGTGTGCTGCCCATCGCCTTCAGCCTCTTCCACTTCGCCAACATGGAGGACGCCTCGTTCCTGTTGATGACCGGGACCGCTCCCCTCTGGGACGACGACTGGGAGGCGCGGGTGCGACCGGCCATCGCCGACCATGGCAAGAACCGGACGGTCGCCGAGATGGTCCACCAGCGCATCGGCGATTACCGGGAGTTCGAGGCCTACATGCGGGCCGTCTTCACGCGCACCGAAGAGTGGTTGGACGGCCTCGATCCCGAGGAGCTGCTCCGCGTCGTGATCTCCCGCCCGTTCCCCCCGGAGATCGCCAGCACCTACAGCGCCCGGGTGGCGGGTGACGACGGGATCACCCTGCTCGATGCCGCCGAGTGCTGGATCTATCAGCACGGGCTGCGCCACATGGGGGAGATCGAGCTTGCCCGGGGCCTGGTCGGCCTGGGCGGCATGACGTCCTGACCGGCGCCGTCGGGCGGCCCGACCGACCCCTCCTGCCCCACCCCTGTCCCGCGCCGCCAGGTAGGGGAACCGGTGTGCTGGGAAGCCGGAGCGGGGAAGCCGGAGCCGGGACTCCCTCACGCTCTCCTAACATCCGCCTCACGAGCCGCACATGTCCATCGGCGATAACTGGAGTACAGCCGGAGACACCGGCATCACCCAGGAGGTGGCAGGACCCATGAACAAGCTCGTCCCCGCAACGAAGAAACTGGTGGTCGGCGCCGTGGCCGTCGGAGCCCTGGCACTGGGCACGGCCGGCGTCGCCGGTGCGGCCACCACCACCACCCCCGCTCCCCGGGCCGCGGCCACGTTCAACTGCGCCCGCGCCGACCGGGTGCTGACCCGCATCCAGAATGGCGAGGCCCGCATCACCGCCGGGCTTCCCAAGTTGACCGCGGCCGAGGCCAAGGCCAACGCGGCCGGCAGGACCAAGCTCGCGGCCGGCCTCCAGAAGCGGATCACCCGACTGGAGAGCTCGCAGTTCACAGCCCGTCTGGACCGGTTGTCCGCGGCGATCGAGGCCAAGTGCCCCTCGTCGGCACCCTCGTCGCCGTCGACCTCGTCGACCCCTGCGACCACGTCCTGATCCAGCAGCCCGCGGCTCCGTCGAGTCCCCGGGCAGGTGATCGGTCGACCGGGTGACCCGTCGACCGATCACCTGGGGGCTCCGGCAGCGGGTCAGGCGGTGGGCAGGCCGTCGACCAGTGAGTGGGCCAGTTTGGCGAAGCCGGTGGCCAACTCGGCCGACGGCCCCGAGGTGGCGGCGGCGGCGGCCAGTTCGGCGTAGCGCCGGGCGACCACCACCGACCCCTCGATCGCCCCGGACTCGGCGACGATGGATCGGGCCTTGTCCCGTTCGGGCTGCCCGAGCGGCTGTCCCAGCAGCGGTCTCAGCTCGGGACCGGCGACCGGGTCGGCCAGGGCCAGCAGGACGGGAAGCGTGTAGATGCCCTCGGCCAGGTCCTGCCCGGCAGGCTTCCCCAGCTCCGCCTCGGTGCCCACCACGTCGAGGATGTCGTCGCGCACCTGGAAGATCATGCCGAAATAGCGGCCGAACGTGGTGAAGGCATCGATCTGCAGGCGGGGCAGGCCCCCGGTGAGGGCCCCGATCCGGCACGAGGTCGCCATGAGCGACGCCGTCTTGCCGGCGATAGCGTTCGAGTAGTCGTCCTCGGTCCGCCCGACCTTGAAGGCGGCGTGCACCTCGGCCACCTGCCCCTGGCACAGTTCCCCGAGGGTGGTGGCCAGCAGTCCGGCGATCTCGGTGCCCAGTCCGGCGGCGATCTCCGCCGACCGGGCCAGGAGGAAATCGCCGGCGACGATGGCAACCAGGTTCCCGAATCGGGCGTTGACACTCTCCACGTTCCGGCGCATGGTGGCTTCGTCCATGACGTCGTCGTGGTAGAGCGAGGCCAGGTGCACCAGCTCCACGGCGACGGCGCCGAGGAGATCCTCCCGAGAGGCCGGCTGGATCCCGGAAGTGGCCGTGGCCAGGGCAAGGACGGGCCGGAGCCGCTTCCCGCCGGCGGCCAGCAGGTGAGTGGTCACCTCGTCGAGGAAGCCGTCTCCGGTCACGACGGACTCCACGAGCAGCGGCTCGAGCCTCTTCAACTGTTCTTCGAGTGCGGGAAGCCCGAGGAGTTCGACGACGTTCACTTCCTACAGACGATACGCCAGGATGTCGATGACTGAGAAAAGCGACGGATAATTGGGCACTGCGCGGGTGCGGGGACACTCTCACCTGTAGACTTTGGGTCCAGTTACTGAACCGCGGATGGAGGCGGTGGAGTGTTCGAACGATTTACAGACCGAGCTCGTAGGGTCCTCGTGCTTGCGCAGGAGGAGGCGCGGCTGCTGAACCACAGCTTTATTGGCACCGAGCACATCCTCTTGGGTCTCATCCACGAGGGTGAGGGAGTCGCGGCCAAGGCGCTGGAGTCGCTCGGGGTCTCCCTCGAGGCGGTCCGCGAAAAGGTGGAGGAGACCATCGGCCTGGCGGGCACCGCGCCGACCGGCTCGCCGCCGTTCACCCCCCGGGCCAAGAAGGTGCTGGAGCTCTCGCTGCGCGAGGCCCTGCAGCTCGGGCACAGCTACATCGGCACCGAGCACATGCTGCTCGGCCTGGTCCGTGAGGGCGAGGGAGTGGCCGCCCAGGTCCTCCAGAGCCTCGGAGCCGATCTCCCCCGCGTCCGCCAGCAGGTCATCCAGTTGCTCTCGGGGTACCAGGGCAAGGAGTCGGTGGGTGCCGGGGCACCGGGCTCACAGACCTCCGACGCCCCGACCGGGTCCCCGGTCCTCGACCAGTTCGGCCGCAACCTGACCGCACTGGCCCGTGACCACAAGCTCGATCCGGTCATCGGCCGCGAAAAAGAGATCGAACGGGTCATGCAGGTGCTGTCCCGCCGGACGAAGAACAACCCGGTGCTCATCGGCGAGCCGGGGGTGGGCAAGACCGCCATCGTCGAAGGGCTGGCCCAGCGGATCGTGGCCGACGACGTGCCCGAGACCCTCACCGGCAAGCAGCTCTACACGCTCGACCTCGGCGCACTGGTGGCCGGCAGCCGCTACCGCGGCGACTTCGAGGAGCGCCTCAAGAAGGTGTTGAAGGAGATCCGCACCCGGGGCGACATCGTCCTGTTCATCGACGAGCTCCACACGCTGGTCGGCGCCGGCGCGGCCGAAGGGGCGATCGACGCCGCCTCCATCCTCAAGCCGATGCTGGCCCGGGGCGAGCTCCAGACGATCGGTGCCACCACCATCGACGAGTACCGGAAGCACCTCGAGAAGGACGCGGCCCTCGAGCGGCGGTTCCAACCGATCAAGGTGGAGCAGCCCAACGTGGCCCTCACCATTGAGATCCTCAAGGGCCTGCGCGACCGGTACGAGTCCCACCACGCGGTGACCATTACCGATCAGGCCCTGGTGGCGGCGGCCAACCTGGCCGACCGGTACCTGGCCGACCGGTACCTCCCGGACAAGGCGATCGACCTGATCGACGAGGCCGGCAGCCGCCTGCGCATCCGGCGGATGACCACGCCCCCGGCGTACAAGAAGCTCGAGGAGGAGATCACCCGTCTCCGCGCGGACAAGGAGTCCGCCATCGAAAAGCAGGCGTTCGATCAGGCGAAGAAGCTCGCCGAGCAGGAGAAGGACCGTCTCGACTCCAAGGAGGCCATGGAGGCCGAGTGGCGTGCCGACGGGGTCGACCTGTTCGACGTGGTCGACGAGGAGGTCATCGCCGAGGTGCTGGCCAACTGGACGGGCATCCCGGTCTACCGGCTCACCGAGGAGGAGACCGCCAAGCTGCTCCGCATGGAGGACGAGCTCCACAAGCGGGTCATCGGGCAGGAGCCGGCCATCGCCGCGCTGGCCCGGTCGATCCGGCGCACCCGCGCCGGCCTGAAGGACCCCAAGCGGCCGAGCGGGTCGTTCATCTTCCTTGGGCCGACAGGGGTCGGGAAGACCGAGTTGGCCAAGACGCTGGCCGAGTTCCTCTTCGACGACGAGGACGCCCTCATCCAGCTCGACATGTCCGAGTACATGGAGAAGCACACGGTCAGCCGGCTGGTGGGCTCCCCCCCGGGGTACGTCGGGTACGAAGAAGGTGGGCAGCTCACCGAGGCGGTGCGCCGCAAGCCCTTCTCCGTGGTCCTCTTCGACGAGGTCGAGAAGGCCCATGCCGACGTGTTCAACACCCTGCTCCAGATCCTCGAGGACGGTCGCCTGACCGATGCCCAGGGCCGCACGGTCGACTTCAAGAACACCGTGCTGATCATGACCTCCAACCTGGGGACCGCTGATCTGCGCAAGACCTCGGTCGGCTTCGCCAAGACGTCCGAGGCGGTCACCTACGAGCGGATGAAGGCCAAGGTCAACGAGGCGCTCAAGGCGCACTTCCGGCCCGAGTTCCTCAACCGGATCGACGAGGTCGTGGTCTTCCACGAGCTGTCCAAGGTCGAGGTGGTCGAGATCGTCGACCTGATGATCCAGCGGGTGTCCACCCAGCTCGAGCTCCAGGGGCTCAGCCTTGTGCTCACACCCCCGGCCAAGCAGCTGTTGGCCGACAGGGGCTACGACCCTCAGTTGGGTGCCCGGCCGTTGCGCCGTGCCATCCAGCAGCTGATCGAGGACCCCCTGTCCGAGCGGATCCTGTGGAAGGAGTTCCGGGTCGGTGAGACGATCATCGTCGATGTCGAGACCATCACGCCGGAGGCTGCTGCGGCCTACGACGTGAAGGGCGCCCCTCCTCTGGTGGCCGGCGAGCAGCAGCTCACCTTCACGGCCATCGAAGGGATCGAGCCTCCCCCGGTGGAGCTGGCCGGGGCCGATTCGTCGGCGGACTGAACGACGGGGCGATCCCACCAGGATCGCCGAGCGGAGAGCGGGACCACGAAGCCCTGCCGGTCCCGGCAGGGCTTCGTGGCGCCCGGGTGGGAGGTCGGACACGGCGCCGTCCGGGCGGTCGACAGGACGGACGCGACGATGCCCCCGGCGTGCAGGTGATCCTCCGGCCGACGGGTCACCCCCGCTGACACACCCAGTCCCTACCATCGGGGAATGGCAAAGACGGCCAAGCGCCACCGCTGCATCGACTGCGGCTCGACCTCCGCGAGGTGGGCCGGGCGGTGCCCCTCCTGCGGGGAGTGGAACACCCTGGTGGAAGAGGCACAGCTCGGTTCGTTGGTGCGGGCGGTGGAGGCGCTCGATCTCTCCGCCATGCCGGTGCCGCTCTCCTCGGTGGACCTGTCCGAGGCCACTGCCGTCCCGACCGGCGTCGAGGAGTTCGACCGGGTGCTCTCCGGAGGCCTGGTCCCCGGTTCGGTCACCCTCCTCGGCGGTGAGCCGGGGATCGGCAAGTCCACCCTGCTGCTCCAGGTGCTGGCGGCCCGGGCGGCCTCCGGGCACCGGGTCCTGCTGGTGTCGGCCGAGGAGTCGGCCCACCAGGTGCGGCTGCGAGCCGAGCGCCTGGGGCCGATACCGCCGGGCCTGCTGATCCTGGCCGCCACCGACGTCGGCACGGTGATCAGTTCCGTGGTCGAGGCCGAGCCCGATCTGGTGGTGATCGACTCGATCCAGGCGGTCGCCATCGGCCCGGCCACCCTCGGCGAACGGCGGGCCAGCGGCGTGCCCGGCAGCATCACCCAGGTGCGCGAGTGCGCCGACCAGCTGGTCGGCCTGGCCAAGTCGCGGCAGGTGGCCACCGTGCTGGTCGGCCACGTGACCAAGGACGGCGCCCTGGCCGGGCCGCGGGCGCTGGAGCACATGGTGGACACCGTGCTCAGCTTCGAGGGCGATCGCCATCACGCCCTCCGCCTGCTGTTGGCAGTGAAGCACCGGTTCGGGCCCACCGGGGAGTTGGGGCTCTTCGAGATGGGCGACCAGGGCCTCAACCGGGTCGACGACCCGGGCCGCCTCCTGCTCGGCGACCGACTGACCGGCGTGCCCGGTGGGGTGGTGCTCCCCGCCCTGCAGGGCCGCCGCACGCTGCTGGTGGAGCTCCAGGCCCTGGTGGCCCCGATGGGCCAGGCCCAGGCGAAGCGGTCGGTGGTGGGCCTGGACAGCGGCCGCCTGGTCATGACCCTGGCCGTCCTCGCCCGGCACGCAGAGCTGCCGATGCTGGCCATGGACGTATTCGCCTCGGTGGCCGGGGGCATTCGGGTCACCGAGCCCGCCGCCGACCTGGCGGTGGCCCTCGCCGTGGCCTCGGCGGCCACCGGCGTGGCCCTGCCGTCGAACCTGGCGGCGGTCGGCGAGGTCGGCCTGGCCGGAGAGATCCGCCAGGTGTCCGGCCTGCCCCGGCGCCTCGAAGAAGCGGCCCGGCTGGGCTTCGACCGGGTGGTGGTGCCGGCATCGGCGCCCGGGGGCCCGGCCGGTGTGGAATTGATCCGGGTGGACACCGTGGCCGAGGCAGTGGCCCGGTTCGGCTGTATCGACGGCGCGAGCCGTTGACCCCCGGCCCGCCGGAGTCCTGCCGACCCGATGGGGGCCGACGGTTGAGGGCTACCATTCCTCCGTGAACGCGCGCCAGGGTTCCCCGCTGAGTGTTGCGCTGGCGATGGCGGCACCGGGCCGGCCGTTGCGGGACGGGCTCGATCGGATCCTCCGGGCAAAGCGCGGCGGCCTGGTGGTGGTAGGGGACGGCCCCAATGTGTTGTCCATCTGCTCGGGCGGGTTCCTCCTCGACTCGGAGTTCAGCCCCCAGCGGCTGTCCGAGTTGGCCAAGATGGACGGCGCCATCATCCTGGCCGCGGATGCGTCGCGCATCGCCCGGGCCAACGTGCACCTGATGCCGGACGCCTCCATCCCCACCACCGAGACCGGTACCCGGCACCGGACGGCCGAGCGGGTGGCCCGGTCGATCGACGTCCCCGTCCTGTCGGTGTCGGCGGCCATGTCGGTGATCGCCGTCTACCGGAACGACGTGAAGCACACCATCCAGCCCACCGGCTGGCTGCACGATCGCACCGACCAGGCCCTGGCCACCATGCAGCGGTTCCGCAGCCGGTTCGACGTGGCCCTCAACAGCCTCTCCATCCTGGAGGTGGAGGACACGGTGTCGGTGGTGGACGTGGTCGGCGTGGTGCAGTCCGCCGAGATGGTGCTCCGGATCGCCGAGGAGGTCGACGGCTATCTGGTGGAGTTGGGTGAGGACGGCCGCCTGGTCGGACTCCAGTCGGCCGAGCTGGTGGACGGGGTTGCCCCGACCCTGCACCTGGTGGTGCGCGACTACTGCGTCCACGCGCCGTGCGAGGATGCCGACCGTCTCGCCACGGCCAAGCGGGTGGTCGAGCAGCTCGCCAACCTCCCGTCGGACCAACTGCGCGATCCGGCAAAGGTGGCGGAAGTGCTGAGGCTCTCGGGGTCGTTCCGCGACGCCGAGTCCGGCGTGGAGCCCCGGGGCTACCGGCTGCTCTACCGGCTTCCCCGCTTCTCCGAGACGATCATCGAGCGCATCGTCGACCGGTTCGTCAATCTCCAACAGATCATGCGGGCGTCCCTGGCCGAGCTCGAGCAGGTGGAGGGCGTCGGGCAGGCGAGGGCGCATCTGGTCAAGGACGGCCTGGCCCGCCTGGCCGAGGCGAGCATTTTCGAGCGGTACCAGTAGGAACGCCAGTGGGTGGCGGCCGGCGCGATCGACGATCGGGCTGCCGGGCGCTGCCCGGGGGGTGGCCCCCAGCGTGTACCATGGCGTGCTTTCCCTACGCGTTCCCGATGATGCTCACCAGCCCGGGATCAGCACGCGACGCCAGGAGGAACGGTGTTCGACATCGGTGACAAGGTCGTCTATCCGCACCACGGCGCGGCAGTAGTCGAACGACGTGAGACAAAAGAGGCGTTCGGGAAGAAACAGGAGTACCTCGTGCTTCGCCTCGCCTACGGTGATCTCACCTTGATGGTTCCCGCCGACAACACCGACGGCGTCGGTCTCCGTGAGGTGATCAACGACGAAGAGGTGGAAGAGGTGTTCGCGGTCCTCCGCAAGAAGGAGGCCCGGATGCCGACCAACTGGTCCCGGCGGTACAAGAACCACTCGGAGAAGCTCCGATCGGGTGACATCTACCAGGTGGCCGAGGTGGTGCGGAACCTGTCCATCCGCGACAAGGACAAGGGTCTGTCCGCCGGCGAGAAGCGCATGCTCAGCCGGGCCCGCCAGATCCTCGTCTCGGAGCTGACCTTCGCCCTCGGAGTCGACGAGGAGGCTGCCGAGGTGCGCCTCGACGAGGCGCTGCCCTGAGCCGACAGGGGCCTGTCTGGGCCATTGTGGTGGCGGGCGGGTCGGGTCGCCGTTTCGGCGGCCCCAAGCAGTTTCTCCAACTCGCCGGCCGACCGGTTGCCGCCTGGTCGGTGGCGGCAGCCCGCACGGTGGCCGACGGGGTCGTCCTGGTCGTCCCGGCCGGTGCCGACCATTCCGACAGTGGCGCACCCGGGCCTTCGACGATGGGGGCCGACCGGGTGGTGGTGGGCGGTTCGTCCAGGGCCGGGTCGGTGCGGGCGGGTCTGGCCGCGGTGCCCGAGGATGCCGCAGTCATCGTCGTCCACGACGCCGCCCGCCCACTCGCCACGCCCGCCCTGTTCGCCGCCGTGGTCGATGCGGTCCGCTCCGACGGTGCCGACGGGGCCATTCCGGTGCTTCCGTTGTCGGACACGCTGAAGCGGACCTCGGAGGGGAGGGTGCTCTCCACCGTGGACCGGGCCGGGCTGGCCACGACCCAGACGCCGCAGGCCTTCGTGGCCGCCAGGCTGCGCGCCGCCCACCGAGGCGCCGGCGAGGCCACCGACGATGCCGGCCTGCTGGAGCTGGAGGGGGCCACGGTGCGCACCGTGCCCGGGGATCCGCGGAACCTCAAGCTGACCCGTGCCGAGGACCTCGTCGTGGCCGAGGCATTGATGGCCGGGATCGACCGGTGAGCACGGGACCGGGAGAGCTCCGCATCGGGCAGGGCGTCGACGTTCACCGCTTCTCCGACGACGATGGGCGGCCGCTGGTGCTCGGCGGGGTCGTCATCACCGGCGAGGGGGCCCAGGGCCTCGAGGGGCACAGCGACGCCGACGCCGTCGCCCACGCCGTCTCCGACGCCGTCCTCGGTGCCGCCGGGCTCGGTGACCTGGGTCGTCATGCGCCGGACACCGACCCGCAATGGAAGGGGGCGGACAGCATGGCGCTCCTCGCCCGTGTGGTCGGGTTGGCCCGGGAGGGTGGATGGTCCCCGGTGAACGCCGACTGCACCGTGGTGGCCGAGCGACCGAGGCTGTCGCCCTTCGTCGACAGGATGGCGGAGCGACTGGCCGCGGTGCTGGGGGCCCCTGTCAACGTGAAGGCCACCAGGGCAGAGGGACTCGGGGCGCTGGGACGGGCAGAAGGCATCGCCTGCACCGCGGTGGTCCTGCTCTCCCCGGCGGACCGTGGCGATGACCGAAGTGGGGACTCCGGAGGGGATGCCCGATGAGTCCGGCGGAGCGAAGCGGGGGCAAGGGCCGGGGGCGTGGCGCCCGGGGGAGCGGGGCCCGGGGGAGCGGGGCGACGCCGACCGGGGGCAGGGGGGCCGGCAAGTCGGGCAGGGCCGGCGGTGGAGATGGGGCCGGTCGCGGCGGCGGTGCCAAGGCCCAGGGAGGCCGGGCCGGAGGCAACCGCTCCGCCGGGAGCCGGGCCGGGGGCGGCCGGTCGCCGGTGCCGGGCAGCAAAGCCCGCGGGGCCCGCGGGGCCCCGGACCGGTCGGGGGCCGGCCGGCGGGGTGTCGAGGGTCACGGGCTGGGAGGGGAGCAGGTCGAGGGCCGCCAGGCCGTGCGCGAGCTGCTCAGCGCCAATCGCCGGGCCGTGAAGTCGTTGACGATGGCGGAAGGGATGGATGCCGCTGTCATCCTCGACGAGATCGAGGCGTTGGCGGCCAAGCGCCGGGTCCGGGTCGAGTACGTGTCGCGCCGACGCATCGACTCGACGGCCCGGACCGACGCCTCCCAGGGGGTGGTGGCGA
Organism: Acidimicrobiaceae bacterium; assembly: GCA_003138855.1. Classification (GTDB taxonomy): domain Bacteria; phylum Actinomycetota; class Acidimicrobiia; order Acidimicrobiales; family RAAP-2; genus Bog-756. The sequence continues at coordinate 24,290 of PLHF01000118.1, forward strand.
TCGCTCGGCCGATCGACGAGACCCTGCTCGAAGCGCTGTGCGAGCCGTCGCCACGTGGGCGGCTGCCGTTCCTGTTGGTGCTGGACGGGATCACCGACCCCCACAACCTGGGGGCCGTGCTGCGGAGTGCGGAGTGCGCCGGGGTGACCGGCATCGTCCTCCCCAGGCACCGGTCCGCCCACCTCTCCCCCACGGTGGCCAAGGTGGCAGCGGGCGCCATCGAGTATCTGCCGATGGCCCTGGTGGCCGGCGTCCCCGCAGCCCTGCAGCGCCTCTCTGCCCTCGGAGTGTGGACGGTCGGGCTGGTCGGTGAGGCCCGTCAGTCCCTCTACGAGCTCCCGCTGGGCGACCAACCGGTCGCCCTGGTCCTCGGGTCGGAGGGGGCCGGCCTGGCTGCGTTGACCAGGAAGCGCTGCGACGCCCTGGCGTGCATCCCCCAGCACGGGACCCTGTCGTCGCTCAACGTGGCCACGGCGGGTGCGATCGCCTGCTTCGACGTGGCCCGCCAGCGATCCGCCTGACTGGCTCCCAGGTGGGGCTAGGCCACTTCTTCGACCGTGACGCCCTTCCAGAACGCCACACGGTCGGTGATCTCCTTGGCGGCATCCTTGGGCGAGGGGTAGAACCAGGCGGCGTCGTCGTTGCGGGCGTCGCCCACCACGACCGAGCGGTAGCTCGCCTCGCCCTTCCACGGGCAGGAGGTGTGGGTCCCACTTGGCTCGAAGTGCCGGTCGTCCACGTCCTCGGCCGGGAAGTAGTGGTTCCCCTCCACCACGACCGTCCGGTCGCTCTGAGCCAGTACCGCACCGTTCCATGTCGCACGTATCGTCATGGCCTGCCCAACCCCGTTGCGGCCCGGCGTGTTCCCGCCGCCGGCGATCGTGGTGCCGAGGGGTGGGCCGGATGTCCCGGCGAGTAGAACCGGGGGAGCACCCGACGAAGTGGCGGGGCCGACCGATCAGAGGAGTGGGGGATGACCGAGCACGCTGACGTAATCGTGGTGGGAATGGGGCCGGGGGGCGAGGACGTCGCCGAGCGACTGGCCGGCGCCGGCCTCGACGTGGTCGGCGTGGACGCAGAGCTGGTCGGCGGCGAGTGCCCCTACTGGGGGTGCGTCCCCTCGAAGATGATGGTCAGGGCCGCCGATCTGCTGGCGGAAGCCCGTCGCGTCCCCGGGATGGCCGGCGGGGCCGACGTGCGGCCCGACTGGGCGCCGGTGGCCCACCGCATCCGGTCGGAGGCCACCGACAGCTGGGACGATGCTGTAGCCGTCGAGCGCTTCGGGGGGAAGGGCGGCCGCTTCGTCCGTGGGTGGGCGCGCCTCGAAGGACCCGGCCGGGTCGCCGTGGGCGACCGGGTCATCGAGGCCGGTCGCGCCGTGGTGATCGGGATCGGCTCCCGGGCATGGGCCCCGCCGGTGGCCGGCCTGGCCGGCACGCCGTACTGGACCAATCGAGAGGCCATCGAGACCGAGAAGGTCCCGGGGTCGCTGACGGTGCTCGGCGGTGGCGCCATCGCCGTCGAGCTCGCCCAGGTCTTCCGCCGGTTCGGGTCCGAGGTCACCGTGCTCGAGGCAGCGCCGCACCTGGTCCCTCCGGAGGAGCCCGAGGCAGGCCGGCTGCTGGCCGAGGTCTTCGGGGCCGAGGGGATCGACGTCCGGACCGGCACGTCCGTCGAGTCGGTGCGCCACGACGGCGAGCGCTTCGCCGTGGAGCTGTCCGAAGGGGAGCCCGTGATCTCCGAGCGGCTGCTGGTGGCCGCCGGCCGCCGGGTCGACCTGGCGACGCTGAACGTGGCATCCGTCGGCATCGACGAGTCCGCCCGCGCCCTGCCGGTGGACGATCGTCTGCGGGTGGTGGGGACCGAGCGGACGTGGGCGGTCGGGGACGTCACCGGCAAGGGTGCCTTCACCCACATGTCGATGTACCAGGCGGACATCGTGGTCAACGACATCCTGGGACGTGAGGTGGTGCCCGCCGACTATCGGGCGGTGCCCCGGGTCACCTTCACCGATCCGGAGATCGGGTCGGTCGGGCTCAACGAGGGCGAGGCGCGTCATCAGGGCCTCGACGTCCGGGTGGGCAGGGCCGAGATCCCCTCGTCCACCCGGGGGTGGATCCACAAGGCCGGCAACCAGGGGTTCATCAAGTTGATCGAGGACGCGGGCCGCGGCGTGCTGGTGGGCGCCACTTCTGTGGGCCCGTGGGGCGGCGAGGTCCTCGGACTGCTCACCCTGGCCGTGTACGCCGAGGTGCCGACCGACCGGCTCCGGCACATGATCTACGCCTATCCGACGTTCCACCGGGCTGTCGAGGCCGCGGTCAAGGACCTCGGCGAAGCCTGAGCCACCCGGGGTGACAGCCCGGTCCCGGGCCCGGCGACCGGATCCGGGCCTTCAGGCCATCAGGCCCGGCGGGCCAGGGTCAACAGGAACTCGTCGCCGTCCGAGGGCCACATCGATTCGACCACGAGGCCGTAGCCGCCCAGCTCGGCAGCGAGGGGCCCGGGCGAGAACTTGGTGCTGATCTCGGTCAGCATCTCCTCTCCCGCAGCGAATTCCACGTCGAGATCGAGGTCGGCCACGTGGATGTGCTGCTCCTCGGTGGAGCGCAGCCACATCTCGATACGGTGGTCCACCTCGTTCCAGCGGGCCACGTGCTCGAAGCGGGCCGGGTCGAAGTCGGCCCCGAGCTCGCGGTTGAGCACGTGGAGCACGTTGCGGTTGAACTCGGCGGTCACTCCGGCGGCGTCGTCGTAGGCGTTGACCAACCGTGCACGGTCCTTCACCAGGTCGGTGCCGAGCAGCAGCCGGTCGTCGGACGCCATCGCCTCGCCCAGGTCGGTGAAGAAGCGCTGCCGCTCCTCCGGGTCGAGGTTTCCGATGGTGCCGCCGAGGAAGGCGAACAGGCGCGTGCCGTCGATGGGCAGGTGGCCGAGGTGCCGGTGGAAGTCGCCGACCACTGCGTTGACCTCCAGGCCGGGGTACTCCTGCGACAGGGCGGTGGCCGCCTCCCACAGGGTGGTGTCGCTGACGTCGAGGGGCACGAACCGCCGCAGGCGCCCGGTGGACTGCATGGCATCGAGGAGCAGGCGTGACTTGTGGCAGGTTCCTGCACCCAGCTCGACGAGGACGTCGGCCAGCGATGCGGACACGATGTCCTTGGCGTGGGCGTCGAGGATCGACCGCTCGGCCCGGGTCGGGTAGTACTCGGGCAGGCGGGTGATCTCGTCGAACAGCCGGCTGCCCCGATCGTCGTAGAAGTAGACGGGGGGGATCTGCTTGGGCCGGGAGGTGAGGCCCGCCCGGACGTCGTGCTCGAGCGCCCGGCGGAGGTCGCTGCCGGACAGGTGGACGTCGATGGTCGGGGTGATGACGGAGCTCATAACTGTCTGCTTTCTCGGGCGTCCCTCGGATGCGGTGGTGGTCGCGGGTGCGTTGCCCCGGCGTCAGGCGTCGCGGGCCAACCGCAGGCCGGCGAAGACCCAGCGGGCCGAGGCAGGGAAGAAGTTGCGGTAGCTCGTGCGGATGTGATCCGGCGGGGTCACGCAGGACCCGCCGCGGAGCACGTACTGGTTGACCATGAACTTGCCGTTGTACTCGCCCACCGCACCGGCGGGGATCTCGAACCCCGGGTAGGGGCTGTAGGCGGAGGAGGTCCACTGCCAGACGTCCCCGAAGGGGCTGGCATCGGCAGCGGAGACGGCGACCGGGCTCGGATGCAGGACGCTCCGATCCAGGAGGTTGCCCCCGGCGGGCCGACCGGCGGCCGCGACCTCCCACTCGGCCTCGGTGGGCAGGCGGTTGCCGGCCCACCGGGCGAAGGCGTCGGCTTCGTAGTAGCTGAGGTGGCAGACCGGCTGGGCCGGGTTGAGCGGGATGGGGCCGCCGAGGGTGAACTCGCGCCAGGCGCCGTCGGCCCGTGACCAGTAGAGCGGGCACTCCCACCCTTCCGTCCTCACGGTTGCCCATCCGTCGGACAGCCACAGTTCGGGACGTCGGTAGCCCCCGTCCTCGAGGAAGGCCAGCCACTCCCCGCACGTCACCGGCCGGTCCGCCAGGGCGAACGGCTCGACGTACACCCGGTGGCGCGGGAACTCGTTGTCGAAGCCGAAGCCCTGACCCTCGTGGCCCAACAGGCAGATACCCCCGGGGTGGGAGGTCCACGTGGTGGACCCCGGCACGCTCGGAGGGGACAGCTCGATCCGGTCGTAGGCGGGAAGCATGGGATTGCGGGACAGCACATGCTTGATGTCCATCAGGAGGAGCTCCTGATGCTGCTGCTCGTGCTGGATCCCCAGTTCGACCAGTGACGCGGTCGGATCGTCGAGTCGACGCTCGAGCAGCGAACCCATGGCCCGGTCGACGTGCACGCGGTAGTCGGTGATCTCCTGGATGCCCGGGCGTGAGACCAGCCCCCGCTCCTGTCGCGGATACTGGGCCCCGACGGCCTGGTAGTAGGAGTTGAAGAGGTAGCCGTAGTCGGGATGGAACTGCCGGTACCCGGCGAGTCCCGGAACCAGCAGGAACGTCTCGAAGAACCACGAGGTGTGGGCCCGGTGCCACTTGGTCGGGCTGACGTCGGGCATCGACTGGACGGTCTGGTCCTCGGCCGACAGCGGCCCTGCCAAGTCTTCGGTGAGCGAGCGGGTGGCGACGAGCCGCTCGGCGAGCATCCGGTCTTCCACTCTCGCCAGCAGATCGGCCATTCCCGCTCCTCCTGGTTTGCGTTCGGGGCCTTCGACAAGGCCTGCCGACGAGCTCGGCCTGGCTCCACCCGGAGAACTTACCCGGTCGTGCTCCGCACCGACCGCTCACCCCCCGGCCGGACAGGTTCGGGCCAACAGAGCCGGCGGTGGGAATGGAACCCACGACCTGACGATCACAGGTGGCCTCCCGGCCGTCGCCCGGCGTCGCCACAGATCCCAGGATGTCTCCTTTCACCTGTTCAGAAGGGTTGGTCCCAGTGACGGCCGAGAATCGGTGAACCGCCACGCGACGGCGTGAGACGCTGTTGTTGGGTGGATGTTGGGTTGAACGGGGCCAATTTAGGCACTCAGACGACCGAAAATCGCCAGTTCGCGATGATCGCATCTGGCTCCTCAGCAGTCGAGCCACCTCCGTCCATGGCGGACCCCAGCCTTTGCAGTTCCGCTGCGCGCCACAACGAGACAGAATGGGGAGATGGCCGTCATCGATGTCTCGGAAGAGCGCCGCAGACGCCGTAGGGCAGGAGACCCGCGCTTGTCCGAAGAAGGGCGGTCGATGCTCGCCCGGATGACGGCCGGAGATCTTGCGCACGAGTTTCAGGCCGCACTTGACGCGGATCTCGCATCGGATCCGATCCTTGGCGGCCGCGACGACTCGGACTGACGCGCGAGTAGCTATTTCGCTGTGATCGTGGTCGACGAGTACCTGGCGTGCGCGTGATGGGTGGCAGCTGGCCGTCTGGTCTGCCAGACACCGAAGACGTGCTGCTCCCGACCAGCCGGCACTGGCGTCTCCTCCAGAGGGTTCATGCGCCCGGCGACGGGCAGCTCTCCCGACTGTTGGCCACGCTGAGCCCTGCGGACCGAGACACCATTCGCTTTCCCCATCCTGAAGTGCTCCAGGTCGCGGATGCACGACCTTTTCTCGACAAGGCTGCCGAGATCGCGGCTCGCTTCGGCGGAACCGGATGGCTCACCGCCGAGACCCTTGCCGCCGGTCTCACGTACGGGCGGGCATTGTGGTTTGGCACGGAACGCAATGTCGGGAGGTTGCTAGCCACGGCGGCCGACGACCTCTGAATCACTATTCACGTCGCCGTCTGACGGCACTTGGGAACCGATCGGTCGATGGTGACCTGACCGGCTTGTGCTGGG
>PLHF01000118.1:30185-30703 GCA_003138855.1 Acidimicrobiaceae bacterium
GCCAGGCAGGGATCTTTCCGAGGTCGTATCATGTCAGTCGGTAACTACTGCGAAGAGGAGGCGGGACATGGCAGGGTTTGTTCAGTTCGTCGAGTTTGAGGCGACCGATATTGATGCGGTCGCGGCGGTACTGGAGCGGTTTCGAGATGAGCATCCTGGCGCATTGACAGCTTCGGCTTCAACGATCACTGAAGACCGCGATCGCCCCGGAACCTACATATCGATAGTTGAGTTCCCCTCCTATGAAAAAGCGATGGAACAACAGAGCAATCCTGCGACCTCGGAGTTCNNGACCTGACCGGCTTGTGCTGGGTTCAACATGCGCCCTCACCCCCTCATTGTCCCCAAATCGCGATTACGCGGGTGAAGGTGACCCCTACCGAAACTTCCGGGCGTGTGGACAACTCGCACTTCAAACGGGGCCTTGGAGGATTCGTGCAACCAAGCGAGTGGTCCTGGTCCGGCATAGCTCCTGCTTCTCCGGACGCCCGAGGACGCCAGGCAGGGATCTTTCCGAG
>PLHF01000118.1:30774-36239 GCA_003138855.1 Acidimicrobiaceae bacterium
CAATCCTGCGACCTCGGAGTTCACGGCGAGCTTGGCCAAAGTAATGAGTGGGCCGCCTCGCTTCCGCAACCTCGACGTGCGTTCGGTACTGACCAACCCCTAGTTGTCGGAACCCTCTTGGTTCGGGGCAGCGGCCAGCCCGGAGGCTGCTCCACAACGCTGCCGGGAGGGTGACATCTAGATCAGCCACCGAACAACAGTCTCGCCCGGGCCGCAGCCTTCTCAACTTCACCACGATCGGGAAGCTCTCCGGCGGAGAACATCTCCGCCTGCAACTTTGGTCCGTAGACCCCAAAGGTGACCATCTGCGTCTTCGTGACGGGCTGGACGACGTAGTGGATGTGAACGGGATGTCCCCCGGCATGCGACCAGAGGCAGTTGTACACCTGTTCGGCGGAAACGAGCTGGCCTGTAACGGCCGAAGCTCGATGGAGCAGAGGACCGAGTTCGATCGCCTCGACCTTTGTGAGACCGGCTACCGAGGTGACATGGCGCTCCGGTTTCACAATCAGGGTTCCAACACCAAGGGGGCCGATGCAGTGCTCGACTATCCAACATCGAGCCCTATGGATCAGGCCACCGGGAAGATCAACTTCCCCCCTTGACAGCTCGCAGGCCATGCACTCGGTCACCACGACAGCCTCTCACCGGTCGCCTGGACTGACCTGTCCCCGACCGCCGGGACGGTGACCCGCTGCGGCACTTACGGGCTAGCCCAGGGTGCAAGGGGGTTCCGCTCGGACCGCCAGGCATTTTCGGTCGGTCCGAGCGGTGAGCCGTGTGCCAAACTGAGCCGCAATGTTGCGTCGCCTGTTCACCTGGCGGATGAACCTCTACCGGCTCATTGTTGGCGCCATAGTCCTGGCCATCGTGATCCCTGCATGGGTATTCGGGGTACCGGCGATGTGGCTTGTCGCGATCGTGTGCGTCCTTGTCGTCGTTGGCGCCGTCGGTGCCGGAACGCGTGTGCCGTCGATCCGAGAATGGTTGCGTCGTTGATCACTTGGGCTCCCCTGAAGCGCCGTCCAGCCTGAACTCCATCGAGGCAGCCGATTCGAGCCAGGGTCGCCCCGATCGCCGGGTAGGTGGAGCAGACCGGCACCGCGGGATTGATCCGATTTTTGGGTTCGAGGCGCACCACTGTCGGGCGCCGGGCGCTATCTTGGTGCTGAGCGAGTGGTTGCTCGATCGCAGCATTCGGAGTATCCGGAAATGACACCACGCCCTCTTCACACCGTCCTGGTGCCAGGGCTTGCCTGCTCGGCGAGGCTCTACGAGGAGCTCATGCCCTTTGTCTGGGCACACGGCGCAGTGACCCTTGCTGACACTCGGCGAGACCGCTCAATCGGCGGCGTTGCCGAAAGACTGCTCGCGGACGCACCACCCCGGTTCGCACTCGCAGGGATCAGCATGGGTGCTACGTGGCGCTCGAGGTCATGCGTCAGGCCCCAGAGCGGGTAGCGGGACTCGCGCTGATTAGTACGTCGGCTGCGTCCGACACCCCCGAGCAGGAGGCGAGTCGCCGACAGCAGATCGACCTTACGCACGCTGGAAAGTTCAACGAGCTCGTCGAAGCGGCCTTCCCGGTCCTGGTCGATCCGGACCACCGCGATGACGTTCGCCTGGCGGGATTCTGGTCCCAGATGGCTCACGAGATCGGGCCCGACGCCTTCTGTACTCAGCTCGAGGCGGTTATCAATCGCCTCGACTCCCGGTCCCTCTTGCCCACCATCGATTGCCCAACCGCTGTCATACACGGAGCCGGCGACCAGCTCATTCCGCCAGACCATGCGCATGAGACGGCCGCCGGAATCCCACACGCCATCCTTACGATTATCGATGGCGGTGGTCATATGGTCGCCCAGGAACAGCCGGCAGCCGTCGGCACGGCAGTCGACCTACTTCTGAGGCAAATCACGACACGGCCATAGCTTCTTGACTGTCCCAGATCGCCGAATCGGCGACCCACTCCTGGTTATCCAATGCGTCGCAGTTCTGCAGTGAGATGGCGAGAAAGTGGCTGCCCGACTGCTGTCATCCGAAGCGAGTAACGGAGGACCTCACCCTCAATAGTGAAGTCACGTTCGACCGCTGTAACCTCCTTGGCGGTTCTCGTGCGGGCAACGCAGGTCGATCGCAACAGGATGGTGGAGTCCTCGAAAGTGCCTTCTGCGACTTCCACGATTCCATTTGGGTGCGACACGACGAGTTCGACCCAACCTGGATTCGCCATACGCCAGAAGCCGCTCTCCCCGTGAAGAAGGCGACCATCGGCAGCGTGCTTACTGACTTGGGTGTAGGAGAGGAATGGCTTACCGACGTGAGAAAAATCGATGGTCTCCTCGTAGTCAAAGTCATCGATTGTCGGATACTCGCCGTGGCCGGACCCCGACCAGATTCCCAGAAGGACCGCTAAAGGTTCTACATCGGGGTTCAGGGGAGTCTTCACATCCCGAGCATGGCACTCCAATGGAGGGTGTGCTGAAGCATCCAAGAACGCCTGGTTCGACGGCGATTATCGATCGTGACCGACGCACATCTGGGACGATCCGTGAGCGGCGGCGGGCACATCGGGAAGTGGCCGACAAGTCATTCATCCTTCGCCGATTGTCGCTTCCGCCGATGTAGCAAATACGCAAGGCCAGCAACGACCAAAGCAGCAGGACCGCAATGCACGGCGAGCACCCCCGCCAGATGAGGCCCACCCCAATCTCGCTGGTAGCTGGAAGGCTTCGAGTAGTCGAAGGTGAACAGTTCCACAACGCCTCGAACGACGAGATACAGCGCGAGAATTCCGCCGAGCACAATCCCCAGCCATTGCAAGTAGCCGCGCTTCGTCGACGGCGCCACCATCCAACTGTACGTCGCGGGATTGACTGGTGGAGACGGCTGTGGGTGCATTATCGACGGACGTGCGCTTGCCGGGTGCTAACTGCCACCGACCGTCGGGGATACCCATGCGACCTCAAAACACGAATCTCCGTGAGACGCTACGGAGGTGAACCATTGGTGCGACTGGGTAAGGGGCTGTTATCGACTGTCACCGACCGCACGGCAGCGACCATGAGCAAGGAGATCTGATGAGCGCGACCAGTGTCGAGGAAGTCGCTCCATCCCGAGCGGCGAAGAGCCCGTGGGCCGTCGAGACCCACGGGCTGACGAAGCGATTCAAGGACAACGTCGCCGTCGACGGTGTAGAGCTCCTCGTCCCCCGAGGATGCGCATTCGGCTATCTGGGCCCGAACGGCGCCGGTAAGACGACGCTCATCCGGGTCCTCCTGGGCCTGACTCACGCCGATGCCGGGACGATGTCCCTACTCGGTTATCCCGTCCCACGGCATCGTGACTTGGCGCTGGCAAGGACGGGCGCCATCGTCGACGAGGCCCGGTTCCACGGGCACCTCACCGGGAGGCAGAATCTCCAGATCCTGGCCGCAGCCCGCGAGCCGGCGGCGCGAACTCGCATCGGGGCGTCGCTCGAACGGGTAGGCATAGCCCACCGCGCAGACGACAAGGTCTCCAAGTACTCCATGGGCATGCGCCAACGCCTGGGCGTCGCCGCCTGCTTACTGGGGGACCCGCAGCTGCTCATCCTGGACGAGCCGATGAACGGGCTCGATCCCGCCGGCATGCTCGAGATACGCGAGATGATCCAGTCCCTTGTGGCTGAAGGCCGGACCGTGGTCCTGTCGTCCCACCTGCTCGACGAGGTCGAGCGGACCTGTGACGCCGTGGCAATCGTCGACCGCGGCAAGGTCATCCGACAGGGGCCGATCGCCGACTTGCTGTCCGGTTCCGCGTTCGAGCTGCAGATCGACTGCGCCACCCCCGAACGGGCCGGTGCCCTCCTGGCCGGAACGCAGTGGGGTGCCAATGTCCAGGTCGGCCCTGATGGCTTGCGGGTCGATCTGGCCGCAGGCACCGACCGGGAGGTCGCCGCGGAAGTCAATCGGCTCCTCGTCGAGGGCGGCGTCTCCGTCTACCGCCTCCAGGAGGTCCACGCCTCGCTCGAGTCCTGGTTCCTCGAAGTCACAACCCGTCTGGGGGCGTCTCAATGACCACCGCCACCATGGCCGACCCACCGGCAGCGAGTTTCGGATCCGAGACCAGTCAATACCCGACGCACGATCACCGGGGGTCGTGGGTGCCCAACGGCGCCATGATCGCCACTCGGTTCATGGAGCTCCGGAAGCGCCGGGGCCTGATGGTCGCCCTGATCCTGGTCAACATCGGTGTCCCCACGGTCTTCCTCACCGTGCGGCTCTTGGCCCACGCCTTCGCCCCCCACTCCTACGGGCCGGCCGGCGGCTACGACATCTTCACCAGCCTCGTGGCCGGGGTGATGTTCGTCTTCGGCTTCATCGTGGCCGCCACGCTGGGGTGCACGGCCGGGTCGGTCGACCTGACCGAGGGCATGTTCCGCCACCTGGTGGTAACCGGCCGGTCGCGGCTGGCCCTCTACCTGGCCCGGATCCCGGCCGGCCTGGCCATCATCGTGCCCCTGGTGGCCGTCGGCTTCACCATCGTGTGCGCGGTGTGCGTGTTCGCCGCCCCGACCCAACTGAGCTACCAGGGTGTGATCGTGCCCCCTGGGCTGTCACACACGGCGTTCGAGACCTGGGGCGCCGACCACGCCGACGAGGTGATCTGCAACTTCAACTACAACGGGCCGATCACCGCCCTTGTCAACTGCGGCAACGGCCCGGGTGGTGGCCCGTCCACACGGGTGGCCCCGGGGGGCGCCGTTCCCCAGCCGACTTCACCGGCGGTGGACCGGGCCCAAGCCGTCAAGATCGCAGACCAGGACTACGTGGACTACTCAGGCCACTTCCTGTCACCATCGATCTCGCTGATGGTGAAGGCGGGTCTGTGGATCGAGCTGTACGCGGCCATCGGGTTCCTGGTCGGTCTGGGTCTCGCCTCGCTGATGGGACAGCGCACTGTCCCGGTGATCCTGCTGATCGTGCTCGAGATCGTGCTGACGCCCTTGCTCTCGCGGGCGGACATCCCCCATGTGGTCAACCTCCAGCGCGGCCTGGTGGGCCTGGCGACGACCCACCTGGAGCCTGCCGGCCTTCCGTCGGTATTCGGTGGCATGCGGGGCGGGGGAGGCGGGGTTGGCATGGTGACCGAGTCCAGCACCGTGGCCATCTGCGTGATCGTGGGATGGATCGTCGTGTGGACGACGCTCGGGGCATGGAGGATGGTCACCCGGGACGCCTGACGCAACGCGTCGCAGTGCTCCCACGCCGGTACGGCGACGCAGTACGAAGGTGCCCCCGTAACGCCGGCTGTGGGCGCGTTATCGACGGACGTGCGCTTGCCGCCCGCTAACCGCCCATGAACGGCACTTTGAGGCGGCCCTCCGGCGCTGTTTCGGGCGGATCCACTGTGCTCTCGGGTTTGTTCAGGCGCAGGACTCCTGTGAGTGAGGACCTTTGCCTCTAACTGGCCTTAGCCGCCGG
>PLHF01000118.1:36261-39082 GCA_003138855.1 Acidimicrobiaceae bacterium
TCGGCAAGGTCGAGGAGAAGGTTGAAGAGGTGATCGACAAGGCCAAGGGCGTGCTTCACCCGAAGTAGTCCGCTGCCTCGCAGTCCTCGGGGTTATCGCTGGCCGATAGGGCAGGTGGGCTGAGCAAATGAGAGTCCTGAAGTAACGACGTGAGCCTCGAGGTCGCACTGGTGCCGAGACCGATGTCGTCTACGCAGGGTGGTCGCCAGTCTGTTGCCATCGAAGAGAGGAGATTCCTATGTACATCGGTCTTGGAACACTCATTGTCATCCTGGTGGTCGTGGCGATCATCTACTTCGTGCGTCGTGCCTAGTAGATGTCGGCTGATGCCCAGTCACCAGGGGGGCAAACGAGTCGACTAAAGGAGGTACTGTCCTGATGCCAGCTCGATCATCGGAGACTCGACGCATTCACTCGTTGCTCGGTCAGCGCAGGGTGTCGGACGTCGTGATGGTGGCAATCCTTTCGGTCGCCCTCTTGGCTGGCCTCGTCGGTTTCGCCGTCCACGTGCTTTGGATTGCTGCCATCGTCGTGCTCGCGCTCGGGCTCGGCTACGTGGTCGCCAACGCCCGTCAAGATCGCAGAGAGGCCATCGACCGGCACCGGGAGGACGAGGAACGGGCCGCGTGACCCGTCCGGTGCACACTCCGGACGGGTACTGAGCCCCATGACCAAAACACTCGTCACCGCCAGCACCAACGCAGTTCAGGTGTTCGCCCTGATCGCGGTGATCCTGTTCATCATCGCCGGGATCATCGCCTTCAGGGACAAGACCCTATGGGCGACGTTGATCTGCGCCGGACTGGCGTTCCTGTCCGCTGCGGTGATGTACCTCGCTTAGCGCCATAGGCCGGGTACCTGGGCGCCGATCGCCGAATGCGGCCCGGCCACGCGCTTGCCGCAAGGTGAGTCCATGACGGGTGAGCCAGGCGCACGAGCGCGTCCCGGAAGACGCTCCCCCGAATGCCACGTGAGGGGTCGCCCAGATCGCCGGTCCCGGGGCGCTCCTACGACCGGACCCGATCGATCTGCAACGAGGTATGGCGGGCAAGCACGTCGAAGTCGGTGTCGTGGTGGAGCACCGGTGTGCCGATACGGATTGCGATACTGGCAATCAGGCAGTCGATGATCTTCCTCACGGTCTCCCCGCCCCGTCGGCACGTGCGATACAGCGCCGCCGCCTCTTCGTAGTCGGTGGACTCAGTCGCGAGGAGGGTGCCTCGGGCGAGCAGTCGACGAAGGTCATTGAGATGGCGCTCGTCGCGCGCCCCGGCGAGGACCTCCATCCGGACGGGCTCACAAACAGCAAATTCCACGCCCAGCAGATCGTCGACCCGAGCACAAACGGGGCTGGCGGTGTCGCGCAGGAACTCGATCCAACCTGACGTGTCGATCAAGATCACCGGACGCGGTCGGCGCGCAGGTCATCGAGTTCGCCCTCCCAACCAGATCCCCGGAGCGCCCTGGCCTGGCCAAGGTCGAGCGGTTCGGCGGCCACGGTCCTCAGCGCGAAGTTCACGGCCTCCCGTTTGGTGGACAGGTGATACCGCTCCATCACGATACGGCAGGCATTGTCGTCCAGATCTACGTTGGTGCGTGCCATACACCTACGATACACCATTGCTGCCGACGACCAGGCTGACTGACCCGAACGCCGATGGGTGGGCACTGAAGGCCCGATACGTCCGACTCCTCGGGAACGCCTTGGGTGATCAGACGAGTCCGAGTTCCTGCCCTACGGCGGCGTACCGAAGGAGATACTCGGTGCCGGCGTCGCCCGTCATCGCGAATTCATAGGACCAGTCCTGGGGCAAGGACTGCCCGTTGGCCAGCAGTCGTTGCGCTTCTTCTGCTGCGTGGAGCTGCCACAGGGTGTCGGGATCGCCCTTGATCATCCACATGTTGTGCCCGGAGAAGAAGAACATCTCAGGTTCAGAGCACTTGCCCTCAGTCGCCGACTTGCTCCAATACGCGTTCGCTTCGATTCCGTAGTCGAGCGCCGCCTTCTCGCGTCCCGGAATAGGGATCGTCCAGGTATGAACCACCGCGCAATCCATAACCCGCCTCCTCTGTGGATAGTCCTCTGGAGTGGGCGATACACCGATGCCCAGGTCGTCGGTAGGGGCGAAGGCCATGAATGGAGTGGACGGAACCACGAAGTGAACCTGTCTCCTGCCGGTCCTGGGACTCGAAGGAGGGGGATGCGTGGCAGTTATCCGGGCGACCAAGGGTTGACGAGTTCAACGCCAACGCCGGCGAAGTCCTTCTCATTTCTCGTTGCCAGACGTGCGCCATGGGCCCGGCAGATCGCAGCGATCTGTGCGTCGTATCCGCTGATCGGCGCTCCTTGACGGTCGCGATGGTCGACGATCTCCGGATAGGCCGTCGCTGCGGCGGCATCGAACGGTAGGACGTCCTCGGTGAACCGGCTGAATATGTCCATCGCACCTTCACGCAGCGCGGTCCTCCGCCTGCTCTTGGGAAGTCGCTCGATGCCGTAGAGGATCTCGGCCTCGGTGATTGCCGTAATCCGTAGCTCGTGAGGATCCTGCGCGACCACCCACCCCCGGACCGCAGCTGAGGGCTCGACCTTCATCAACTCCGAGACGACGTTGGTGTCGACGACGATCACGTTGTGAAGTCGACAGCTCTGGGCGGTGCCGTCCGGGACGGAAGATCCAGGTCGACACCTCCGAGCTCACCGAAGCGGGCCGCTAGCGCACCGAGGAGGCCCTCGTCATCGTCTGGCTCCCGCACCGCCTCGACGAGGATGGCACGCATCTCTGCTTTCATCGACCGACCGTGGGCAGCAGCCCGAACC
>PLHF01000141.1 GCA_003138855.1 Acidimicrobiaceae bacterium
CTAGCCCGGACAAGTCTGCGCGTCAGAGCGGGAACCCCAGACGACGTCCAGCGCTCTCGAGGTGGTCAGCTGATTGGGCTGAGGACATATCCGGCATGAAGAGGGGACAGTGCCGCTGCAGTTCGACATAGTGACGAACGGCCCTACTGGTCAAGAGCACGCCTCTCTAGTGTCAACAGGGGAAACAATCTGGATTGAGTGCCCTTACAAGGGTCAACTCCGAGGAGGTCGGAATGGGTCGTCTGAGACGGTCGAGGCTCCTGTTCTTGATCGCAGTTTGCCTGATTAGCCTCGCTGCCGTCGTGCTTCCTGTTCGAGCGGCTTTGGCCCACGATGCGTTGCCGAGCCCTGACGTGTCGGCGTTTGGCAATGCCAGCGCCTCCTACGGCTCGACCTCGTTGATTGACCTCGCGACCCCGGTCGTCGGCATGGCTCGGACACCCGACGGCAGTGGGTACTGGGAGGTGGCGTCCGACGGCGGGATCTTCAGCTTCGGTGACGCCCAGTTCTTCGGCTCGATGGGCGGCAAGGCCCTGGCACAGCCCGTGACGGGCATGGCGGCGACACCCGACGGCAGTGGGTACTGGGAGGTGGCGTCCGACGGCGGGATCTTCAGCTTCGGTGACGCCCAGTTCTTCGGCTCAATGGGCGGCAAGGCCCTGGCGCAGCCCGTGACGGGCATGGCGGCGACACCCGACGGCCGTGGGTACTGGGAGGTGGCGTCCGACGGCGGGATCTTCAGCTTCGGTGACGCCCAGTTCTTCGGCTCCTACGGAGGCGGCGTGCCGGCAGAGGGTCCCAGTTACATGCGCTTCGTGGGGATGGCGCCGACCGTGGATGGTGGCGGGTACTGGATAGTGGCCTCGGGGTTTTGCTCGTCGCCCGGCACTTTCCTCCCGCTGACAGCCACCGGGAGCGGATCGCCGGTCGCCTCGCTGTCGGGCCTGACAGTTCCTTCCCATGGCTGCTTCCAGCAGGTCCGGTTCCAGTTCCAGGTGCCAGCTCCTGCGGCGGTCGGCTACGACGTTCGGTACGTGACGAGCCCTGTCGCAGCTCCCTCAGGCCAGGCTCTTCACATGGCGGGTAGCGCGTTCTTGCAGATCACCCTGCACCCGGCCCAGTCCAACGGCTACGGCGGGCCGCTCGACGTCATGGGCTCCGGAGCCTCAAACATCATGGAGGTGCGCCAGACGCAGAACTTTGAGGGATACATGACCTGGGTCGTGGGGCTCGCCCATGCGGCACCCGTCTGGGTCGGTCAACCCGCTCCCGGGGGCAGTCAGTTCTTCATCGTGAACATCGGCTGAGCAAGAGAGGGACGGCTCTCTGAAGTTGCCTAATGGAGGCTTTTGGCCCTAGAGCCTGGCCGTCAGATCATGGAACATCGCCGTAGGGGTGCGAACTGGCAGCGACGTCGGCAAACGAGATGCCGGAGGCCCACATTGATGAGGTTGTTTCGGATCGCAGGGCTCTTGACCCTCGTCGTGGCCACGGCACTTCTCGCGATCGGTGGGTCGGCAGCATCTGCCCCGGTTCGCAGCGCTGGATATTGGCTTGAAGCTGGCGATGGCGGCATCTTCGCTTTCGGTGGTGCGCCGTTCCTCGGATCGGCGACCCAGCAGTGCACGTTGGAGTGCTTCGGGTTCGGCGCGACGGGCGACGGGGATGGCTACTGGGTCGTGGACTTCTATCCCGCAGCTAACCCTGCGGTCACCAACCTCTATGGATTCGGAGACGCTGCGGACGTGACAGTGCCCAACCAGGACTCCGGCGCCACGGCGGTAGCCTCCACGCCGTCGGGGCGGGGCGGATGGATCCTCTACGGCGAGAGCGGGCTGGTCGTGCCCTTCGGTGGCGCCAGATGGTATGGCGACGGCACCTCCCTTCACCACATCGGCGGCACTTGGCCGCCGTTCGGAAGCGCCATCGACTACTTCTCGGGTATCGCCTCAACCCCGGACGGGGGCGGCTACTGGATCGTCGGTATCGATGGCGGGGTGTTCGCTTATGGGGATGCCGCCTTCTACGGATCGATGGGTGGGCAGCACGTGAACGCCCCCATAGCCGGGATCGCCCGCACCTCTGATGGCCACGGTTACTGGCTCGTGTCGTGGGACGGTGGCGTGTTCGCCTTCGGGGATGCCCAGTTCTCGGGGTCCATGGGAAGCAAGCCTCTGAACGCGCTCATGATCGGCATCGCGGCCAACCCGGACGGACCTGGCTACTGGACGGTGGCTATGGACGGCGGTGTGTTTGCCTTCGGGGGCGCACCGTTCCTCGGTTCGATGGGCAATCGTGCATTGGCCAGTCCGGTCCATGGGATTGCGGCAAGCGGATAAAGCCTTCTACGCGTCACGTTGGGTGTCCCACTCGTGCCGGTCGGTGGCAGTTCGCGGTGGGCAAGCACCCGTCGCTGGATAACGCGCCCACACCCGGTGTTAGGGACACTCGGCTCACATGACTTCCGTGGCAATCAGGATACCGACGAGGACGAGGACGGCACCTCCAAGTTCGGCGCTCCACTGCTCGACTGAGCGACCCAGTCGCTGTCCGATTTCAAGGCCAACGAGGGACATCCCAACACTCACCACGGCTATCACGATGGCGGCCACTACGAGGGGCACCTTGTAAGCGCCGAGAGCAAAGCCGACCACCAGATTGTCGATACTCAGGGCAGCGCCGGTCAGGACCAGACTCCCTGAACTGATGGAGCTTGCTGCTTCACGATGGGCACCCCTCCTGGCCTGGACCAAGGTGTAGAGGCCTGTGGCGATGAGGAGTCCGCCGCCCAAGTCGGAAGCTACTGATCCGATGGAGTCAGCAACACGGTGACCGACGAGAAGACCGAGCAACGGCATGGTGGCTTCAAAGAAGCCGAAGATGATGGCGATGCGGATTCGGAGACGCCCATTAACTCCCGACAGGCCGATACCGATGGCTGCGGCGAAGTTCGATAGGCCAAGAGCGACCGCGACCAAGATGACCCCTGACACAGAACAAACCTATGGCACACCGATTGGGAGGCGAGAACACTGCAACCAAGGTGCCG
>PLHF01000155.1 GCA_003138855.1 Acidimicrobiaceae bacterium
GGGTGGGTGCCATCTCGGCTCAATCTCGCTTCGAATGGGTGTAGAGTACTTCCCAAGCAGTACGCATGATGCGTAGAAAACGCGCTGTCGTGAGCCAGGCAAGGCTGCGACGCTCGGCTCCACGCAGTTCGCGGCATCGATACCGTCGATGCCGCCGTAGAGGTTGTCGACTCCAGGCCAACGCTCCGTGATGTAGTGCCGCCCAGGGGCCAATCAGCATGTGTGCCCACGATGAAGTCCATCTGCTGGCACAAGCGGAACCCCGCTCAGTGTGGAACTCATGAGAAGCCTTGCGCCGGATAGCTCAACGATCAGCTGTTGATGCCACAGGGCGCCTGCTCAAACTGAGCCCACGTACTCGATAGACGTACCAATCAAATCAAGGAACACGCACATGAATGACCAGTTAGAAATCCTCACAGCCATCGAACGAAGCCACGCCCGGCGCCAACAAGCGGAGGGACAACTTCGCTCACTGCGCGGCACGGCCCTCAGTTCCCCACTTGCCGAACTCGACAGTCTGCTTGTCTACGAGTTGCGGCTGGAGACACGCCTAGCGGAAGTTCTCAATCGCAGCGCAGTGGTACCAGTCCGCTGATGGACCGCCGACAGAGAGGTCTTGTTGACCACCCCGCCGACATGACTCCTGTTCGGCTCCGACTCGAGCTCAGCATGGTGACACCGTCCTCGCTGCCGGCTCCGGGTCGCGCTGTCCGCAGACTTGATTGATCCCTGCTTGCAGCCGCGAGCGTGGCGAAACGACTCAGGAGACGGTTCCGGCAGGTTCGCCCAAAGCTGCAGTATCCGATGGACTTCATGTTGTTGGTCGCTCACCGCTCGTTGCAGGCTGGGGGTCCCACCTACCGAGCGGTTGGGGCGCAACGGTTCTACGGACAAGCCAGTATTCCTCCTCTGGCACGGGAGATAGAGCGTCTGTGATTGGCCCGCGTTCGTCACGCGACACGTGGGATCAAGGCTTCTACCGAGGTGGCGGCGATCTGTGCACCTTCGAGGCCTGCGAAGGCAAACGAGCGCCGGCCGGCCTCCTCACGAAAGTTGGGATTGAAGAGAACCTCCTCCGCTGCCGACCGGATGTGCTCGACATCGGCATCACCCGGCAGCCCACGTCCCACCTTCCACTCCTCGATCAACTGGGTGATCGGAGCCTGGTCCGCCCCCTTGGCTGGAATGCCAACCATCGGAAGGCCATGACGAAGAGCTCGCATGGTGGTGCCGTGACCGCCGTGGCCCACGACGAAGGAGGCTCGCTTCATGAGCGCGTCGTGATCAGCGAAGGCCACGAGATGAGCATTCGCCGGAGCGGCGAGATCCTCCGGATCGACGATCCCGCCGGTGGTGGCAACGACGTAAACGGGCAAAGGTGCGAGTGCGTCCAGGGCACGTTGCAGCATGTCGGGACTGCGCTGTTCGGGAACCGTGCTGAAGCTGAGGAGCACGAACGGGGTCGGGTCGTTGCCATGCCAGGGCAGCTCCACCGGCACTGCCCGACGCTCAGCGGTGAGCACCGGTGCTCCATGGACGACGTGCTGCCAGGCCGTGGCCGGGTCGCCGTCGAATGCCTGGAGCGCGTTGACGTGGAGCAGCTCGCGTTCACCCCACAGCGTGTCGAGGTCGGCCAAGCCATCGAATCCGGCCCGCTTCCGTGACTCGCTCTGCATGGCGAAGTTGGCTCGCCACCCGTCCAGTAGCCGGTCGAAGAACGTGTGGAGCATGACCGCTGTCGGACGTGCGAATCGGGGGGCGACGTTGAGCGCAGCACTGAACATCGCATCGATGACGACGACATCCGGATCCCGCTCTGCCACCAGGGTGGCCAGCTCTTCACCCACGGCCGGCGAGCTCGTGTAGCCGAAGACCGTGGCCAGAGGATGGAACGAGTACCGGTCGAGGTCGGTGCGAGCGTCGACCAGTTCGGTGGCAGCAAGCCCTGCAGCATCCACACGACCCACCATCTCGGGTCGGCCGAAGAAGTGGACCTCGTGTCCCCGTTGCTCGAGGACTCGAGCGATCCCGATACTGGGTGTCAGATTCCCACCTCCGTCCCAACATGTCCACAAGATGCGTGCCATGACTCATTCCCCCTTGTCGTTGATGAGAACACCACGGATGAGACGCTCGACAGCCGCCTGGGATGACTTCCGATCGAGGCCGAGATCTCGCCGAAGGAGCTTCCAGACGTAGACATCCGTGGCGGCAAGCAGGGCCACCAGGATTCGCCCGCGCTCGCGGGCCGGATGTACCGCCAGTTGCTGGGCGAACGCGTCCTCGACCCACGCACGGTGGCGCTCACGTCCCTTATCGGCCACTGCTGCGAAACCGGGGATCCGGTGCTCCTCGGCAAGCATCCGGATGACCCGGTCGCCGATCTCTTCGTAGTCGTCGAAGAGCTGGATGACAGCCTCGCCCACAGACTGCGGCAGCTCGTCGCGGGGCGGCAGGGTTGAGCGGAAGGTGCCGATGGCCTCGAGGATGAGGGCCTCCTTGTTTCCGAACGCACGGAGCACGGTCTGGACGCTGGTTCCCGCCGCCGCGGCGACCTTCTCGAGCGTGAACTCTGCGGACTGGGCGGCGAACAGCTCCCGGGTTGCCTCGATGATGCGCTGGCGGGTGGCCGCTGCCTTCTCGCCCCGCACGGCCATGGAATAGCCGCGTGTCATATTCATAACAGTGACAGTGACACGAATAGCTGGTTCATGTCAATAGGGTTACCGTGAACGCTGATCAGGCGCGATGTCCGGACAGGGTGCCCCACATCAATCCTGAGGTTCCCCGGAAAAAGTA
>PLHF01000022.1:0-20096 GCA_003138855.1 Acidimicrobiaceae bacterium
CCGAGACCCTCGGCCGTCTCTTCGCACAACCTGACCATCATCGTTGCGTGGGTGTCGAGCAACTTCCTCCAGTTGGTACTGCTCCCCATCATCATCGTGGGCCAGAACATCCAGGCCAAGGCCGCCGATGCCCGGGCCGAGGCCACCTACAAGGACGCCGATGCCGTCCTCCACGAGGCCATTGAGATCCAGAAGCACCTCGAGGCCCAGGACCAGGCCATCGAGAGGATCCTCGCCAGGGTCGCCTCCGACGGGCCCACACCGCCGCCGGCCGTCACCGGCTGAGCGCGGGGCCGGGGGGGCTGGCACGTTTCGGACGGTGCTGGCAGACGCAGGATCTGCGGCGACTGCTCGGCCTCGGCGCACGGGTGTGCTTCCCGTGTTCAGGATGGCTGACGATTGTGGAGAGCGTGTGACGCCCCACAGGCGCGCACTCAGACCCGGGCCATGTTGTCGAAGCGGGTGTGGTGCCCGATGAAGGCCAGCCGCTGCACACCGGTGGGACCGTTGCGGTGCTTGGCCACGATGACCTCCGCGGTGCCCTGGCTCTCGGTCGATTCGGGGTTGTAGATCTCGTCCCGGTAGATGAACATCACCACGTCGGAGTCCTGCTCGATGGAGCCGGACTCTCTCAGGTCGGCCAGCATCGGGCGCTTGTCCTGGCGCTGCTCCAACCCGCGGGACAGCTGGGACAGTGCCACCACCGGCACCTCGAGCTCGCGGGCGAGGATCTTGAGGCCGCGGCTGATCTCGGACACCTCGACCTGGCGGTTCTCCGCGCCGTGCCGTCCGGTCATCAACTGGAGGTAGTCGACCACCACGAGACCCAGCCCCTCGCGGCTCTTGAGCCGCCGGGCGCGGGCGCGGATGTCCATGACCGTGAGATTGGGATTGTCGTCGATGAAGATGGGCGCCTCGCTCATCCGGCTGATGGCGTTGCCCACCTTGGCCCAATCGGCCTCGCGCAGATTGCCCGTGCGCATCCGGTTGGCATCGACCCGTGCCTCCGAGCCGAGGAGGCGCTGCGTGAGCTCCATGTGGCTCATCTCCAAGGAGAAGAGCAGCGTCGGGACGTGCAGCTTGATGCCGGCGTGGGCGACCAGGCCCAGCGCGAAGGCCGTCTTCCCCATCGACGGCCGGGCGCCGACCACGATCAGATTGGAGGGCTGCAGCCCCGAGAGCAGTTCGTCGAGGTCGGTGTACCCCGTGGCCAGTCCGGTGATCGAATCACCCTGGTCGTAGAGGCGCTGCAGGTGGTCGAGGCCGTCGCCGAGGAGGTCCTGCAGCGGGGTCATCGAGTCCACCACCCGACGCTGGGCCACGTCGAACACCAGGCTCTCCGCCCGGTCCAGCACATTGGACACGTCCGCCGGGACGCTGTAGCCCAGTTCGGTGATCTCGCCGGCCACCGACACCAGCCTCCGCAGCAGGGCCAACTCCTCGATGATCCGCGCGTAGTACTCGGCATTGCCGATGGACGGCGTGTTGGCCTGCAGCGAGACGAACACCGAAGGGTCACCGATGGTCTCGAGCAGCTCGCGTCGCCGGAGCTCCTCGGTCACCGTCACCCAGTCCGCCGGCTCCCCTCGGCTGAACAACGAGGTGATGGCATCGAAGATGTGGCCGTGGGACGTCTTGTAGAAGTCCTCGGGGTTGCAGACCTCCATAGCGATAGCGATGGCGTCCCGTGACAACAGCATGGCGCCGAGGAGCGACTCCTCGGCCTCGAGGTTGTGGGGGGGGACCCTGCCGGCCGGGGTGCCGTTCCCACCTCGAGGGGAGAGAAACTGCCGGGGTCGCGTGTCGTCAAAGGCTTGAACCATGATCCCTCAACCCTCGTCCATCCGGCCTGTGGAGCGTAAGCCCATCTTCCTGAGGAAATGGCCGTCCGATGCTGTGGACGGACGGTGGACAAGGCCGGCTCGGCTGCGGACAGGACGGATCACTCCGTCATCATCCCAGGGAGGTGTGACGCCCGGGTGCATGCCCCGGGCCACGCCCTCGGCGGGCGTGCCGGCGCTCAGGCGTCGGCCGCGACGTTCACGGTCAGTTCGAACACCACGCCGCCCACCAGCTCGACACGGACGTTGTGCTCGCCTACCGTCTTGATCGGTTCGTCGAGAACCAGGTCCTTCCGATCGACGACGGCCCCTGTCTGCGCCTCGACATGGCGCACGATGTCGGCCGCGGACACCGAGCCGAACAGCCGCTCGCCGGTGGCGCGCGCGCCGATGGTGATCACGTTGCCCACCAGGGTGCGCGCCACCGTCTCGGATCCCCCGCGGTCGCGGGCGTCGCGGAGGTCCCTCGACCGTCGCATGGCCGCAGCCTGGCTCTCGACGCCGGGGCTGGCCACGATGGCCTTGCCGGCCGGGAGCAGATGGTTGCGGGCAAACCCACCCGAGACATCGATGATGTCGCCGCGCTTGCCCACACCGTCGACATCGCTACGCAGCAGGACTTTCATCAGCCCTCTCCGTCCTCGGCAACCGCTCCCTCGACCACGACGATCTCCTCGCCGTCCTCGAGTTCCACGACCTCCACGTCGAACACCTCGACCTCGTCCACCGGCTCGGCGGCGACGACATCGGGCAGCTCGGAGGAGGCCGCGTCGGCCGACAGGGTGCGCTCCTCCTCCCGGCCCCTGCGGGGCCCGGAGCCGCCGGCGCCCGCATAGCCGCCCTCGCGACCGCCGCGACCGCCGCGACCGCCGGGGCGCTCGGTGGTGGTGCGCTGCGTGTACGGGAGCAGAACCAGCTCGCGCGCCGTCTTGATGGCGATGGCCACGTCACGCTGGTGCTGGGTGCAATTGCCCGACACCCGGCGGGCACGGATCTTGCCGCGGTCGCTCATGTACTTCCGGAGCATGCCGACATCCTTGTAGTCGACCCACTCCACCCGGTCCTTGCACAGGGCACAGGGCTTCTTCTTGATGCGCCGGCCGGTGTCCTTGGGGGAACGCCGGGTGGTGCCTCCACGATCGTTGTTGCGCGCCATGACTAGAAAGGCTCCTCGCTGTATCCGTATCCTTGGGATTCGGCGGCTCCGCCGGAGCCGCCGCTCGACGGCGACGCGCTACGTCCGCCGCCACCGGAGGGACCGCCGTCGCCGGGGGTACGCCGTTCATTCTTCGTCACCTGGGCGGTCGCCCAGCGGATGCTCGGGCCGATCTCATCGGCCACCACCTCCACCTTGGACCGCTTGTCGCCGTCGGGCGTCTCCCAGCTCCGCTGCTCGAGCCGACCGGTCACGATCACCCGCGAGCCGCGGGAGAGGCTCTCGGCTGCGTTCTCGGCCATCTCTCGCCAGCACACCACGTCGAAGAAGGAGGTGGCCTCCTCCCACTCCTGGGTCTGGCGGTTCTGCCAGCGGCGGTTGACGGCCAGGCCGAAACTGGCCGTGGCCTGCCCGGTGTTGGTGAACCGCAGTTCGGGGTCACGGGTGATGTTGCCGACCAGGGTGACCGAGTTGCCGTTGGCCATGCTCAGGCCTCCTTCGCGGACGCAGCAGCCACAGCCCGACGCCCGGCCACCTTGTCAGGGAGCCGGATGACCTTGTGGCGGAGCACCTCGTCGGCCAGGACGAAGACCCGCTCCATGTCGGCGACCGCCGGCGGCTCGGCCGTCAGCTCGATCACGACGTAGTAGCCCTCGCGCTTGTGCTGGACCTCGTAGGCGAAGGTGCGCCTGCCCCACCGCTCGACGCGGCCGGGGTTGCCCCCCTTGGCCCGGAGCGCCTCGAGGGCCCGGTCGAGGGCCCCGTTGACCGCTGCCTCGTCGGCACCGGTGTCGAAGATAACCATTGTCTCGTATGGCCGCATCGGCGGCTCACCTCCCTCTGGATCGGGCGACGCTGTGCCCGAGCCCCACGGCGTGGGGCAGGTCGGAACTGGATGGGCCACCAGATCGGTGGCCGGAACAACCGGAGTACCTTAGCCGGTACTCAGTGGTAGACCTCCGCGTCGGCGGGAAAGACCCCCGAGCGCACGTCGGCGGCGTAGGCGGCGACCGCCGCCGTGGCCTCTTGCCCCAGTTCGGCATAGCGGCGCACGAACCGGGGCGTGGTCGGGTTGATCCCCAGCAGATCGTGCAGGACGAGGACCTGCCCGTCGCAGGCCGGTCCGGCCCCGATGCCGATGGTGGGCACGTCGAGCGCCTCGGTGATCGCCGCCCCCACCGCCGCGGGCACCCCTTCGACGACCACGGCGAAGCAGCCGGCCGCGACCAGGGCCTTCGCGTCCACAGCTAGCGAGTGGGCCGCGGCGTCGGTCCGGCCCTGGACCTTGTAGCCACCCATGGTGTGGATGGATTGTGGCGTGAGCCCGAGGTGGCCCATCACCGGTATCTCGGCGGCGACCAGCCCCTCGATCATCGGCACCCGGTTCGCACCTCCCTCCAACTTGACCGCGCCGGCGCCGGCCCGGATGAGGGTGGCCCCGTTGCGGACCGTGTCGACCACGTCGAGGTGGTAGCTCAACCAGGGGAGGTCGCCCACGACCAGGGCCTTCGGCCTGGCCCGGGCCACAGCCGCCGTGTGGTGGGCCATGTCCTCGACGGTGACCTGCAGCGTGTCCTCGTAGCCCAGCACGTTGTTGGCCACCGAGTCGCCCACCAGGATCAGGTCGACCCCGGCCGCATCGGCGATGCGGGCACCGGGAGCGTCGTACGCGGTGACCATCACCAGGGGAAGGTGGCCGTCACGCCGCTTGGCGGCGCGTACGACAGGGACGGTCACCGGCGTGGACCGGGGCTCGGGCATGTGGATCCTCCTGATCGACCGTCCAGCGCCCGGGGGCTGCCGGCGGCATGGGGGGCGGCATGGGGGGGCCGCCACGGAGCACGACGTACTGCCGCTTCCAGCGTAGTTGGCCGCCGGGCTGTCAGTTGGTCCGGTCGCGCCGCGGCCGGCGGGCCACTGCTTCCACCCCGGCACCGGCGGGGTACATGCGGGACAGGTGGTTCCACGAGCAGTCGGTGCACACCTCGATCACGTAGCAGACCACCGGCTCCTTACGCCGCCAGTAGCGGGTGAGCTCGGCCTCGGTGGCCACGCACCGCCCGCCCGGCGGCAGGCGCGAACCGAAGACGAAGGTGACATCGACCAGGTCCGACTCTTCGCAGATGGGGCACTGTTGGCCCATGCGCCGGCCCAGGTTGCGGGCGGCCCGCAACAGCTCGGGGTGGGCATCGCAGACATCGAGCCTGGACAGGCGGCCCTTCCGGTACTCGCGGATGACCGCGTTGCGGGCGAGAAGGTACTCGACGCGTCCCCCGGTCGGGGAGGTCTGCACGCCCTCGATCCCTCCGGGTCGCAAGCTCACCTGGCCAGGGTACCGCCTGGACCGGCCGATCAAAAGGTTCGCCGTCCCGGTGCAGCGCAGCGCGGGCCGTCGGTACGCCGCCCGGGCCGGACGCCCCGGTGTCGGTACCTGACCGAGCGATGTGTTGCATTGATATATCGAACTGATATATCGTGCATGGCATGCAGATGGTGAACACCGGCCCCGTGGCGGCCGCGGGCTTCAAGTGCCCATCGACGCGCGGGCGGTCCTGAGTGCTCGACCTGGCCATCCTCGGCCTCCTGCAGGAGCAGGAGCTACACGGTTATGAGATCCGCAGGCGCCTCCGCGACGAACTGGGGCTCTTCGCCAACATCTCCTTCGGCTCGCTCTACCCGGCGCTCTCCCGCCTCGAGGCGGCCCACGCGGTGGCGGTCGCCGAGTCGGGCGGTACCGCCACGACTGCCCCGTCGATGCCCTTCACCGGATCGTTGAGCGGCGAGCGGGCCGGGCTCCGGGCCCGACGGGCTGCCGCCCCGCGGGGCACCAAGCGCTCGCGCAAGGTCTACCGGATCACCGATCAAGGCCTTCAACTGTTCGACCAGCTCCTCGACGCCGATGAGCCCGCGGGGACCGACGACGCCCGGAGCTTCGGCCTCCGCCTCGCCTTCGCCCGACACCTTGCGCCCCAGGCCCGCCTCGCCCTCCTCGAACGTCGCCGGGCACAACTGACCCGTCGGCTGGCCACCGACCAGGTGCGGGTGGCCGGCCCGACCCTCGACGTCTACGCCCGCTCGCTGGTCGAGCACGGCACCGAAGCGACCGAGCACGACATCGCCTGGCTCGACCGCCTCATCGAATCCGAGCGTCAGAAGCAGGCAGCACCCCGATCCGAGAATCACGAGCCCCACGCTGGGGACGCAGTGACAGCAATGAAGGGAATCAATCCATGAGCACCATCCGAGTGGCCATTGCCGGCGTGGGGAACTGCGCCAGCTCCCTCGTCCAGGGAGTCGACTACTACCGCCAGGCCGACCCGACCGAAACAGTGCCCGGCCTCATGCATGTGGAGCTCGGTGGCTACCACGTCGGCGATCTCGAGTTCGTCGCCGCCTTCGACGCCGACGCGGCCAAGGTCGGCCTTGACCTGGGCAAGGCCATCTTTGCCGGCCAGAACAACACGATCCGGTTCGCCGGCGTGGGCGAGTTGGGCATAACCGTGCAGCGCGGGCCGACCCTGGACGGCTTCGGCAAGTACTACCGCGAGACCGTCGAGGAGTCGCCGGCCGAACCCGTCGACGTGGTGGCCGCCCTCAAGGACGCCCGCGCCGACGTGCTGGTCAGCTACCTGCCGGTGGGGTCGGAGCAGGCGCAGCGCTTCTACGCGGACGCCTGCCTACAGGCCGGTGTCGGGTTCGTCAACGCCATCCCGGTGTTCATCGCCTCGGACCCCGAGTGGGCCCGCAAGTTCCATGCCGCCGGACTTCCCATCGTCGGGGACGACATCAAGAGCCAGGTGGGCTCCACCATCATCCACCGGATCCTGACCAGGCTCTTCGAGGACCGGGGACTGGCCCTCGACCACACGTATCAGCTGAACGTGGGCGGAAACATGGACTTCAAGAACATGCTCGAGCGGGAACGCCTCGAGTCGAAGAAGGTGTCCAAGACCCAGGCGGTGACCAGCCAGATCGAGCACGGCGCCCTGTCGGCCGACGACGTCCACATCGGCCCCTCGGACCATGTCCCGTGGCTCCACGACCGCAAGTGGGCCTACATCCGGATGGAGGGCCGCAACTTCGGCGACGTGCCGCTCAACCTCGAGCTCAAGCTCGAAGTGTGGGACTCCCCCAACTCGGCCGGCGTGATCATCGACGCGGTCCGGTGCGCCAAGCTGGCCCTCGACCGTGGCATCGGCGGCCCGCTGGTCGGGCCCTCCGCCTATTTCATGAAGTCGCCGCCGGTGCAGTACCACGACGACGTGGCCCACGACATGGTGGAGTCCTTCGCCGACGGCGACCCCGGTCCGGTCTGGCCCGACGCCTGACCGGTCAGGCCGGGTCCCTCCACCACTCGGCCAGTCGTCGCCGGGCCTCCTCCTCCCCCAGTGGCCCCTCCTCGAGCCGCAACTCGAGGAGGTAGGCCAGGGCCCGGCCGACGTCGCGCCCCGGGGTCAGGCCGAGCTCGTCCATCACCTGGGCCCCGTCGAGGTCGGGGCGGATGGCATCCAGCTCCTCCTGCTGGCGTAGCTCGGCGATACGTACCTCGAGCTCGTCCATGCGCCGGCCCAGCGCCCTCGCCTTGTTGGCGTTGCGGGTCGTGCAGTCGCAGCGGGTCAGCTCGTTGAGCCGGTCGAGGAGCGGGCCGGCGTCGCGCACGTAGCGGCGGACGGCGCGGTCGGTCCATCCCAGCCGGTAGGTGTGGAAGCGCAGATGGAGGTTGACCAGATCGGTAACCACCTCGACGTCCTCGTTGGAGTACCGCAGCGCCTGCATGCGGTTGCGGGTCATGCGGGCGCCCACCACTTCGTGGTGGTGGAAGGTCACCCCACCGTCGACGAAGGCCCGCGTCCTCGGCTTGCCGACGTCGTGGAAGAGCGCGGCCAGGCGGAGCAGGCGGTCGGGCCCGGTCTTGTCCACCACTGCCAGGGTGTGGGCCAGCACGTCCTTGTGCCGGTGGATCGGGTCCTGTTCGAGGGCCAGGCCCGGTAGCTCGGGGAGGAACTCGTCGGCCAGGCCGGTCCGCACGACGAACCACAGGGCCACCGAGGGCACCGGAACCGTCACGATCTTGTCCAGCTCATCACGTAGCCGCTCCGCCGAGACGATGGCCAGTCGCGCATGGCCGCTGCGGACGGCATCCACCAGTTCCCGTGCGGGCTCGAGTTCGAGCCTGGCGATGAACCGGGCGGCCCTGAGCATCCGCAGCGGGTCGTCGGCGAAGGAGACGTCGGGGTCGAGCGGGGTCCGCAGCCGGTGCTCGGCCAGGTCGACCAGGCCGTTGAAGGGGTCGATCAGCTCGAGCTCGGGCAGCCGGAGGGCCATGGCGTTGACGGTGAAGTCACGCCGCGAGAGGTCGTCCTCGACACTGTCGCCGAAGGCCACGTCCGGCTTGCGCGAGTCGGGCCGGTACGCCTCGGCCCGATGGGTGGTGATCTCGTAGATCCGCCCGCGACGCCGGCATCCGATGGTCCCGAACCGCTTCCCCTGGGTCCAGACGGCGTCGGCCCAGCCGGTCACCGCCGCCTCGATGTCGTCCGGCCGGGCGTCGGTCGTGAAGTCGAGGTCGCTCTCGCCCACGATGTGCGGAGTCCCGGCATCGGCGACAATGGCGTCGCGCACCGAGCCACCGACCAAGTAGAGGGTGTGACCTGCCGACCGGAAACGATCGGAGAGGTCGGCGGTGGCCTGCACCAGTGGCCGGAGTCGTTCGGGGAGCACGCCGCCGAGGGTAGTGCGACTGGCGTAGGCTGCGGTCCGGAGTGGATCGGGAACGAGGCAGCCTCTGCCCCAGCGGCAGCGACCCCCGCGGCGTCGTGCCATGCGGGGACGAGCCCGCCCCGGCCATCGGGGTGGGACTGCGCCATGCCCACTCGTGGGCGCCCGCACGCCGTGCCCGAACCCGCGGTCGCCCTGTCCGAACCCGGACGCGGTCGCTCGTCGTGCACACAGCGATCGCCCTGTGCTCGGCGATCCTGCTCGCGGCGTTCCTCACACCGCCGCGCGCGGAGGCCGGCCCGGCGACGCCGACCGCCACCGCGGCCGGACCCCACGGCGCGGCGCCGCTCGTGCTCGTCTCGCAGACCCCGTGGGTGACGCCCGGCCAGGCCTTCGATCTCAAATTGCGGCCCGGCTCCGGTGCGGTGCCCGCCGCGCAGCTCGGCGTGTCGGTGGAGGTCTACGCCTGCCTGTCCAGCGTGTCGGGGTTCGAGCAGTCGCTGTCGCCGTCGGGGCCGTCCGGTACGCCGATCTCCTCGACCCCGTCGCCCCTGGCGGTGAGCAGCCTGCCCCCGATCGGGGGTGGGGAGTTCGACCTCTCGATGCCCGTCGAGACCGGTCGGGCCGCCACCCCGGCGGCCACCGGCTTCACCATCGACCTGGCCTCGTCCGGTGGCCAGTGCCAGGCCTACCCCTCGGGCGTCTATCCGGTCCGGGTCCAGTTGTTCGATACGGCCACCAGCACGGCCGTCGGATCGATCACCACCCATCTGGTGTACACCGACGCCCCCGCCGACACGCAGCGCCTGCGGGTGGCCCTGGTGCTCCCCGTCCACGCCACCCAGCCACCGGCTCCCTCACCGTCGCCGTCCCAACTGGTGGCCAGCCCCTCCGCAGCCCTGGAGCAGCCGTCGACCGCCGCGCTGGCAGCGGTGTCCGGCCTGATCGCCTCCGTCGCCGCCTACCACACCGTTCCGCTGACCCTCGAGGCGAGCGGCCAGACCGTGGGCCTCCTCGACAGCCCGGGGCATCAGTCCACGCTCGCCCAACTGGCACAGTTGGCCACCGACCCCACCGTGCACCAGTTCGCCTCGTCGCCGTTCACCCCGGTCAACGCCGCCGGCCTGGTGGCCGCCGGACTCGGGGGCGAGCTCTCCAAGCAGGTGGCGCGTGGCACCCAGGTGCTGGCCACCGAGGTGCTCCATCCCCAGGGCTCGTCGGCGCCGGCCGGAGGCGGACTGGGTGCCTGGATCACCGGCGACGGCCTCGACGGCGGCACCCTCTCCTCGCTTGCGGCGGTCGGCTACAGCCAGGTCGTGCTGCCGTCGACCACGGTGACCGGTTCGCCGGCCGACGGTTCGGCGGCCGAGCCGTTCACGGTCGGCTCGATCCGCGCGCCGATGACGGCGCTGGCCTCCTCTGCCGACCTGGCGGCACGCTTCACCGGCGACCCGGGCGATCCGGTGCTGGCCGCCCACCAGCTGGTGGCGGAGTTGGCCCAGCTGTACTACGAGAAGCCCAACTCCGTCACCCCCCGCGGGGTGGCGGTGGTGGCACCGACCGCATGGTCGGCCGATCCGGCCTTCGTCGACGCGTTGCTCGGATCGCTGGAGAGCAACCCGATCGTCGAGCCGGTGACCATCAGCACCCTCTTCGACCTGTTCCCCACCGTGGCGAGCTGCCGTACCGGGTGCCGACTGGTGCCGCCCACCGGGGGGGCGGGGCTGCCCGCCGCCGCCATCCGCTCCCAGCGCCTCCGCGTCGACGAGTTCGCCTCGGCGGCGCCCAGCGCACGTGCGGTGAGCCTGCAGCTCGGCGACCTGGTGCTGACCGCGCAGACC
This sequence comes from Acidimicrobiaceae bacterium, assembly GCA_003138855.1. Lineage (GTDB taxonomy): Bacteria > Actinomycetota > Acidimicrobiia > Acidimicrobiales > RAAP-2 > Bog-756. The sequence goes on from PLHF01000022.1 coordinate 10,557, forward strand.
GAAACCCTCCGGACCTCCCAGCAGTCCGAGGTACTGGCCAACACCGGCCGGGCGGTCGACGCCCAACTGTCGCAGCTGGCAGTGAGCGGTGACCGGAGCATCACCCTGACGTCCCAGCGGGGGACCCTGCCGGTCGCCGTCGTGTCCTCGGCTCCCTATCCGGTCACCGGCTCACTGACCCTGACCAGCGACAAGCTGCTCTTCGCCAATGGCACCACCCAGTGGTCCCAGCCGATCACCTTGCGGCCCGCCTACACGAGCATCTTCCCGGTCACCGTGCGTGCCCGGGCCTCGGGCGTCTTCAAGGTGGACATCACCCTGCGCTCCCCCGACGGTGTCCTGGTGCTGTCCACCGGGCAGGTCAGCGTGCGATCCACTGCCACCTCGGTGGTCGGCATCGTGCTGTCGGTCGGTGCGGTGGTGGTCCTGGCGGTGTGGTGGATCCGCACCTCGCTCAAGCGGCGGTCTAAGCGGCGGCAGGACGAGGAGCGCGAAGACAGGGATGACCTCCCGGTGACCCGATGACCGAGGTCGAGGTCGACGGTATCCCGACACCCGAAGGGCCCGGCAGCGGCCGCCTGGCCCGCGCCACCGTGGGCATGGCCGTCGGCACCACCATCTCGCGCGTCACCGGAGTGGGCCGGGTCGTGGCCCTCACCGCGGCGCTCGGCGGGTTCGGCTTCGCCGACGCCTACAACCTGGCCAACACCACACCCAACATCATGACGGACATCGTGATCGGCGGTGTCCTCTCGGCCACCTTCGTCCCGGTCTTCGTCGACCGCCTCACCACCCGCCGGGGCAAGGACGCCTGGGAGGCCATCTCGGCGGTGGTCACCGTCACCATCGTCGTGCTGCTTGTGGCCACGGTGGCCTTCTTCGTGCTGACTCCCAGCATCATCCACCTCTACACGGTGACCAACCACCGGGCCGACGTGGCCCAACAGCAGCAGACCGCAATCTTCCTGCTCCGCTGGTTCGTCCCCCAGTTGACCTGTTACGGCCTGATCGCACTGTTCACCGCCCTGTTGAACGCACGCGGCAAATTCGCCGCGCCGATGTTCGTCCCCATCGCCAACAACCTGGTGGTGATCACCGTCCTCCTGTGGTTCCACGTGCTGGTTCCCCACCCCAACCTCGCCTCGATCGACGCCCACCGCACGGCCCTGGTGCTGCTGGCCTTCGGGACCACCCTCGGCGTCGTGGTCCAGGCCGCCCTGCTGCTTCCCTCGTTGGCCCGGGCCGACCTGCACATCCGTTTCCTGTGGGCGCCCTTCCACGAGGCCATGCGGACCATCACCCGTCTGGCCGGGTGGACGTTCGGCCTGGTGCTGGCCAATCAGGTGGCCCTGGTGGTGATCCTGGCCCTGGCCGACGGGGCCAAGGTGCCCGGGGCGGTGTCGGCCTACACCTACGCGTACACCTTTTTCCAACTCCCCTACGGCGTCGTGGCCGTCTCGGTGATGAGCGCGGTCACCCCCTCCCTGTCGGCAGCCTGGGCGCGCCGCGACATCACCGTGTTCCGTCACCGGATGGCCTTCGGCCTGCGGGGCATGCTGGCCATCATCATCCCCTCGGCGGTCGGGATGTTGATCCTGGCCCATCCCCTGATCGACCTCGTCCTGCTCCACGGGGCGGAGTCGCCGGCCGCGGCCGACTCCACCGGGTCGGCACTGGCCATGTTCTCGCTGGGCCTACCGGGCTTCTGCACGTTTCTCTACATGGTCCGCGTCCTCCAGTCGATGCAGGACACCCGCACCGCGTTCGGGCTCTACCTGGTGGAGAACGCGGTCAACGTCGTCTTCGGTGTCCTCCTGGTCGGGCCCCTGGGCGTGCGCGGCCTGGCCCTGTCGGTGTCCATCGCCTACTCGGTTGCCGCACTGTTGGCCATGTCGGTCATCCGCAAGCGGGTGGGCGGGCTCGGCGGGCCCGAACTGACGACACCGGTCAAGCGGGTGGTGGCAGCCTCGGCGGTGATGGCGGTGGTCACCGTCCTCGCCCTCGACGCGTCGAGCGCCCCCTCCGGATTCGGCCTTCTGGGCCGAGTGGCGCTGGCCGTGGTTGCAGGAGCGGTGGCCTACGTGGCCACCGCGACCATTCTGGGCGCCCGCCAGGCGAAACGGGCAAGGGCGGCACGGTCGACTGCCGCCGAGCCCACCCGGCCACTCGAGCGGGACGGGTGGGACAGCCCCTCCCCCGAGCCGTTCCGTGGCAGAATCGACGATCGGTTCGTTGATCCGCCGGGGCGCCACCTGCGTCCGGTGCACCACGAACCGCGGGACGAAGAGGAGGACCTCCATGGCCCGGATCCGGGTGATAACCGATAGCGCGTGTGATCTTTCGGCAGATCTGGCGGCGGAACAGGGTGTGACCGTCGTTCCGCTGTCCATCCGATTCGGCGAGGAGGAGTTCGTGGACGGGTCCACCCTCTCCGCCGACGACTTCTGGGCACGCTGCGCCGCCAGCGCGGTCCTCCCCGAGACGGCCGCGCCGTCCCCGGGCGCCTTTCAGTTGGCCTTCGAGGCAGCGGCCGACGACGGCTATGACGGGGTGTTCTGTCTCAACATCTCGAGCGGGGTCTCCGCCACGTACCAGGCCGCCGTCACCGCAGCCAAGTCGGTGGCCGCCCGTATCCCGGTCCGTGTCGCGGACTCCCGGTCGATGACCATGGGGCTGGGGCTGATGGACCTCGACGTGGCCGAACTGGCCGCTGCCGGGGCCACGCTCGACGAGCTGGCGGCACGGGCCGACGCGCTCATCTCCCGCACCTTCGTGTTCGGGCTGGTGGACACCCTCGAGCACCTCGAGAAGGGAGGCCGCATCGGCGGGGCACGGGCCCTCCTCGGCTCGCTGCTCTCCATCAAACCGGTGGTCACCCTCGTCGACGGCGTGGTGGCCGAGGAGTCGAAGCAGCGCACCCGGGGCCGCTCCATGCGCTACCTGGCCGACAAAGTGCGCGACGCCCCGCCGATCAGCCGCCTGGCCGTGTGCAACGGGGCGGCAACCGACATCGACGAGTTCCTCGAGATGATCCAGAATGTTCGGACCGAGCACCCCCTGGTGCTGACCGACCTCGGACCGGTAGTGGGCACCCACACCGGCCCGGGCACCATCGGCGTCTGCATGGTCCTCGCCGGCTGAACCCGGTCCGATTCGGCCCAGCTTCCACCGCCCGGCAGCCCTGACGGTCGCTCGGACTATCCTCGCGCCATGGATCCGAAGCCCGCCCCACCCGTGCCCCAGCTACCCGGCTCCGGCCTCGTCGGCGATCTGCCGGCGCGGGGCACCGAACTGGTCGACACCCTGGTAGAACTGCTGCGGGACAAGACGGTCCGACCCCTCACCTTGGCCACCCGGGCGGTGGTCTTCGGCATCATCGTGTTCGCGGCCACCGTGGTCACCGTGACCCTGCTTTCGATCACCCTGATCCGCCTCCTCACCGTCTACGCCTTCAGCGGCCGGGTGTGGCTGTCGGACCTGGTCGTCGGGGCCCTCTTCGTCATCGTCGGCATGGTGGCATGGAGCAAGCGCACCGGCACAGACTCGGGAACGAAGGCGGCGGCGTGACCGAGTCGCGTCAAGTGGTGGTCATCGGATCCGGGCCGGCCGGCCTGACCGCGGCCATCTACGCGGCCCGTGCCCAGCTGTCTCCCCTGGTCATCGAGGGCGAGCTCTCCTCGACCAGTGACCAACCCGGGGGCCAGTTGATGTTGACCACCGAGGTGGAGAACTTCCCCGGATTCGTCAACGGCATCATGGGTCCCGAGCTGATGCAGGCCTTCCGCGGACAGGCCGCCCGTTTCGGCGCCGAGTACCTGACCGCCAAAGTCTCCCGGGTCGACCTCTCGAGCCGCCCGTTCGGCCTGTGGGTGGGCGACCCCGATGCGGCCGAACCCACCTACGCGGCGGAGGCCCTCATCGTGGCCACCGGGGCCAAGTCACTGATGCTCGACCTCCCCAACGAGGAGCGCCTGCTCGGTTACGGGGTCTCGACCTGTGCCACCTGTGACGGCTTCTTCTTCCGTGAGCGCGATATCGCCGTGGTGGGGGGCGGAGATTCCGCCCTCGAGGAAGCGCTCTTCCTCACCCGCTTCGCCGACTCGGTCACCATCGTCCACCGACGCGGCGAACTCCGCGCCTCAAAGGTGATGCAGCAGCGAGCGTTCGCGCACCCGAAGATCAATTTCCGTTGGAACACAACGGTAATCGGCGTGCTGGGCGATACCAAGGTCACCGGAGTGCGGCTGCGCGACACCGTCAGCGAGGAGGAGTCCGAGCTCGAGCTCGCCGGGCTGTTCGTGGCCATCGGGCACCAGCCCAACACCTCCTTGTTCAAGGGCCAGCTGGACATGGAGGACACTGGTTACCTGCGGACCACGGACGGGACCCGGACCAACGTGGACGGCGTGTTCGCCTGCGGCGACGTGCAGGACCACCGCTACCGGCAGGCCGTCACCGCGGCCGGTTCGGGGTGCATGGCGGCCATCGACGTCGAGCGCTGGCTCGAGGAACAGCAGGCCGAAGGCCACTGATCCGCTCGGTCCGGGAATGGGAGTGGTCATCTCGTGGTTGACCTAGCGTGTCCATCAAGAGACGCCAGGCACGGCCGGGCGACGGCCAGGAGGATCAGCCATCATGAGTGAGAAGATCACAACACTGAGCGACGCTAGTTTTGACGAACATGTCAAGGCCGCCGACGTTCCCGTGCTGGTGGACTTCTGGGCTGAATGGTGTGGCCCATGCAAGATGATCGCCCCGGTGCTCGAGGAAATCGCCACGGAGCAGGCGGGCAAGCTCGAGGTGGCCAAGCTCAACATCGACGACAACCTCGACGTCACCCGTCGATTCGACGTCATGAGCATCCCAACGCTGATCCTGTTCAAGGACGGAGAGCCGGCGGTGCGGATCGTCGGAGCCAAGGGCAAGGGCCAACTCCTCCAGGAACTGTCCGCCCACCTCTAGGGGCGCAGGCCGCACACAGCGGGGCGCCTTCCCACCGGCCAGGAGCACGTCCCCGGGCCAGGGGTCTGGAGTGACTCCTGACCAGGGAATTCGCCTTGAGGTCGGTGACCTGGGCGAGGCCGTCATCGACGTCCAGCGGCGTCTCGAACGGCTGGGGTTCTCCAAGGGCATCGATCCGGAAGGCTCGTACCGTGACGGCACCAGGGCGGCCGTCGAAGCCTTCCAGTACCGACGTGGTCTCCGGGTGGACGGCGTCTGCGGCGCCCAGACCTGGTCGGCCCTGGTCGAAGCCGGACGCCGGCTCGGTGACCGCTTCCTCTACCGTCGCTCCCCGATGCTGCGCGGCGACGACGTGGCCGAGTTGCAGCAGCGGATGAGCGCACTCGGCTTCGACACCGGCCGGGTGGACGGCATCTTCGGCGATCTGACATCGGCCGCTCTCGGTGAGTTCCAGCGCAACGTCGGGCTCCCCGTCGACGGAATCGCCGGCGCTTCCACCGTATCGGAGCTGCTCCGCTTCGGCAGCCTCCACGACGACTCTGAGCTGGTGGCCTCGGTGCGCGACCGCGAGCGCCTGCGCCAGGCGCCGCGCACCCTGGCCGGCAGGCGGGTGGCCATCGGGGAAGAGGGCGGCCTCGACGCCACCGTGGGTGCCGTTCGTCGCTTGCTGGTGAACCAAGGGGCAGTGGTCACCACCCACCACCACCCCGACGGGTCCATCCAAGCCTCGGAGGCAAACGCCGCAGGCGCCGAGGTCTACATCGGCCTCCGCCTCGCCGCAGGAGAGCCCGGGTGCTCCACCTCCTACTACGCGGGGTACCGGTACTCCTCCCCCGGCGGGCGGCGTCTCGCGGAGCTGCTGCAAGGGCAGCTCGCGAGTTCTCTCGGACTCCCGGACGGCGGAAGCCGGGGAATGTCACTGCCCCTCCTCCGGGAGACTCGGATGCCAGCCGTGATCTGCGAGATCAGCCCGGCCACCGTGGTGGTCGAGCAGGCTGCCGCCATCGCCCGGGCTGTCGTCGACTCCCTCGCCGAGTGGGCCGGCACCGTCTGGGACTGAGGGGTATGACCCTCCACCTCACCTATGGTCTCGGAGGGTAATCCACAACCTCATGCACAGGTTGTGGACGAAGCTCTACCGGGGGGTTAGGCCATAATTATCACTGAGCGTAGGTTCTGGTACCGGTACAGCGCATTATGTCAAGTTGACATCACCCTACGTGATGATCATCTCAGACGGCTGTGGATTCCGCCCGACCCATCATCAGCTTGTAGATCCGCTCGAGATCCTCGAGGGTGGCGAATTCGATCACGACCTTGCCGCGCTTGGACGTAAGCTCCACCTTGACTCGCGTGTTGAGGTGGCTCGAAAGCAGCTCTTCCAGCTCGAGTATCCCCGGTGGAGGCAGATGACGCGTGACGGCTGACACCGGCAAGGGTGTCGGAGCGGTCGGTGCCAGCTGCGCCCCGGTGACCGACCGGGCCTCCGGAGTGGGGCGATCACCTTCACCCTCACTTTCGCGCTCGGAATGCCGGCGGACCAGCTCCTCGATTGCCCGCACCGTCAGACCGTCGGCCACAATCGTCTTGGCCAGCACCTCCTGGTAGGCGCGGTCGGGAGTGCCGAGAAGAGCCCGGGCGTGGCCCGGCGTGATCTGGCCTTCGGCGAGCAGTCTCTGCACCCCGGCCGGAAGTTGGAGCAGGCGGAGGATGTTGGTGACACCCGTGCGGCTCTTTCCCACGCGGGTAGCCACCTGCTCGTGGGTGTAGCCGAACTCCTCGATCAATTGCTGATATGCCGCCGCCTCCTCCAGGACGTTCAGGTCCTGGCGGTGGAGGTTCTCCACCAGTGCCTGCTCGAGACTCTGCGTCTCACTGGACGTCTGCACGAGGACCGGGATGGTGTGGAGGCCGGCCCGCCGCGCCGCCCGCCAACGCCGCTCCCCCGCGATCAGTTCGAACTCGTCCGCCGCCGGTCCCCCCACTGGTCGCACCAGGACCGGCTGCAGGATTCCCAACTCCTTGATGGAGGCAGCCAGCGAGGACATCGTCTCCTCGTCGAAATTGACCCGGGGCTGCCGGGGGTTGGGCTTGATGCTCCCGATCGGGACCTCACGCAACGCCGATGACCGATCGCCGGTGACTTCGGTGGGGATGAGGGCACTCAGCCCCTTCCCCAGACCGCTACGACGTGCCACCGCTGACCTCCTTGGCTAGTTCTCGATAGGCGATGGCCCCGCGAGATGCGGGGTCGAACGCAGTGATGGGTTGTCCGAAGGACGGCGCCTCGGACAGTCGGACCGTCCGCGGAATGACGATCCGGCAGACCTTCGCCCCGAAATGCAGGCGGACCTCATTGGCCACCTGGTCGGACAACTTGGTCCGGGCGTCGTACATGGTGAGCACAATGGTCGAGATGTCCAGTTTGGGATTGAGGTTCGAGGCCACCAGGTGGACGTTGCGCATCAGCTGGCTCAGGCCTTCCAGTGCGTAGTACTCGCACTGGATCGGTACGAGCACCTCGCCGGCAGCGGCAAGAGCGTTGACGGTGATGAGGCCGAGGGACGGGGGACAATCGATCAGCACGTAGTCGAACTCGTCGATCACCGACTCGATGGCCCGCTTCAGCTTCAGCTCGCGGCTGAACGCGGGGACCAGTTCGATCTCCGCCCCGGCCAGCGCGATGGTCGCCGGTGCCACGAAGAGGTTCTTCATGCTGGTCGGCTCTACGCAGTCCTCGAGCGAGATATCCCTCATCAGCACGTCGTACATCGAGAGTTCGAAGGTGCGGGCGTCGATACCCAGACCCGTTGTGGCATTGCCCTGAGGGTCGAGGTCGATCACGAGGACCCGGAACCCGAGTTCGGCCAAAGCTGCTCCGAGATTGACCGACGTGGTGGTCTTTCCCACCCCGCCCTTCTGGTTGGCCACGGCAAGCACCCGGGGCAGCGAATTACCCGAGGCGGACTGAGGTGCACGGACAGCGTCCGATGCCACACTTTCCACGGTGAGCTTTGTTGCCGGCTCGGCGACACTCTCGACCACTTCTTCAACCGGCGGGGTGGGATTGCCCTGGGCCGCGGTGTCCGCGATCTCTGTGGTGGCCGCCGGAGGTGGCGCCGGGCTCACGACCTCCGGGGCCGCCGTAGTGACCGGAAGGGCATCTTCGGCCTCGACCGACTCTGCGACAGCCGGCTTGTCGGGTTCGGGCCGGTCATGGCCCTGTTCCTCATCCTGAGGTAGGACAGCAACTCCTGCCGGAGGGGTATCGTTCATGACCGATGCTTCCGGGGACAGTTGTTCGCTTGCGTCTTCTGGCGGGGGAGTTGATGTCACCAGTGTGACCGCTCCGGCGGATGTCTCTCCGGCACCCGTTGTGGTGCCGGGATCTTGTCCATCCTGAGCGGAATACCTTTTTCGACCTCGACGGCGGCCGCGCATTACCATCTCATCCAGTCAGCAGGGTTCAAGGCACTCATACTCGCCTGCGCCGACAAGCAGGTCAAGCATTTCGGCGAATTGTTTCACGTGAAACCCAAGAGAGGGTCAGCCTGGCTCTTCCGGTCACCGGCGAGGTCAGCGAGACGTAGTCCCATGCTCAACAATGGATTGATGCTTCCCCGTTGAGTGGGTAGTCGGTCGAACGTACCGCAAGAGTGCCCCTCTCCGGCCCGGAGATGTGGTCCGGTCAAGTAATCGAGCGCACGGTCCCCGTCTCTCCGGGTGACAACCACGAAACGAGGCCGCCTCCGACGGGAATCACCTGGCACCGCTCCGCGAGGACCCAACCCGCCCAAGAGGCCCCATTGGTAGGGCAATGATTGCGGGGAATGCCAATCCCGGCCCCTCGAACGGCTGCCCGGAGGGCCGAACTTGCCACCCGCTCACCCGGTACGCTCTCCTGACTGCACTCCGGGCCCCTACGAATCGATCCGACCGATTGCGCCACCGAGTCGGCGAACTCCATTTCGGTTCATCCTCGGGTGCCTGTCGGGCGCTCCCCCCACCGGTGAAGTCGGCACCCCCGGCGCCCGCCCCGAGTGGTCATCTCGACTCCCCCGCCTCCGTGCCCAAGGCCGCGCGGTCCAGTTCATCCGATGGACTCGATCCCCTCTGCCGATGCCCCGCACATGAGGCGCTGCGCCTGAGCCAAACCCTCGACCTCGTGACAGACCAGATCCAAAATGCCCGTACCGGTCCAATCTGCCCCTGGTTCAATCGGCGAGTCCCGACACGTCCCTGAAGAGAGGTGGGCTGCGGACCCGGCCGGCCCTGAGGTCAGAAGGACCGGTCCAAGTGCAGGAACGACCAGGACGTCCGCCTCAGCTGGTCCAACCGGGCCAGNNCTGTCGAGTTTGGGCATCCTCAATGCGGAAGCGCTCGGTTCCGCCCCGTTCCGGCCGGGTCCGACAACTCCGCTTGCCACCAAGGCGCCGTTTCCGAAAGCGCCCGGATTCGCTGGCTGACTGGCGCGATCGGACACGCAGAAGTGGAGCGAGTAGAGAGGAATACCTCTCCCTGCCGCTCCAATTCATGCGCACAGGTAGATCCGGGGTCCTGTTTCACGTGGAACACCAG